>CAKZLH010000319.1 GCA_937125285.1 uncultured Balneolaceae bacterium
GTAATTACCGAACACTTTCCATATCCATTGTCGCAATAGCCATCACCTGGATTGGCATCTTCTGGAATTTCTAAACCAGTATGTTCGACCTCGAAGGACGATATCTGATGGGTTGCAAAGCTAATCGGCAGGTAATTAATATCCCGTTTTGGGTTTAAGCTTGGGTCATAATTTCCATTATTTAGTTCGGGTTGAACATATACCAGGTAAGCATCTTGTCCTATTGTACCACCAATATTGGTTTGATCTGTTATGGAAGCATAAAATATAGGCCAATAAGGCTCATCATCTCCAGGATATGTAAAGGTATCAAAATTATTTTCAAAGGGTAGGAGCATCGCATTTCCACTCCAATTAAAACCATCATCGGATAAGTAATAATATATACCAGGCGTTACTTCTGGTGCAAAGCTGAAGCTTCTGCTCCGGATAAAAATATATTTCTGAAAATAGGTACTGTAGGTTAGTCCCTCTACAGGCAATTTATTTGGGTTAAAGTTGAGTGGTGAAAAATTATCAATTGGTGGAGGTAAATGGCTAGCTGGATTACTGACTTCTTCTAAATATGGATTTATATTGGCAATGCTAAAGTCTTCCCCATCAAAAAAGCGCCAACTACTTGCATCGGTAATATCCGTGGTTCTTGCCATCGACCTAATCTTGAAATCCTCTCCCCAGAAATCAACTTCTATGTAGTAATGATCACCAACTTTTCTGAGTCCAAAATCAGCACCCGTTTCTGCAGGAAACACACCATGTCTACCAGTATTATTTTGCTCACGGTATTTGTAGGGTGAACTAGCTACTACATACTCTTCAGGGCTGGTACCCACTTTATCCCAACTTAATCCACCATCAGTAGACCGAACCAGAATCGCAGCGCTCATCCAGCATTCGAAAGCAATAGCCCCTACATTATTCGATGGGCATCCAGCTGAGTTATAGCCATAGACCGTCCATCCAGTAAATTCTAGGTAAGCTATAGAATATAAATGACCATCCGCACCCTCAAAACTATTGGTGTGAGGCCAAATCATGTAGTCATACTTACTAGGATCGGGATCATTGGTGCCTTTATAGTGTCCCGTTGTCTCATCGGAACTTATTTGAATCCGAACTTTACTCGGGTCAGAAAATTCATCAATATTTGCTGCTTTAACTTGTACGTGAATATCACTATGGCCGAATTTAGCAACAATACTGTCAGATTCAATAAATAATTGAATAGCTGCATCTGGTCCAAAATTATACTCTGGATAGGCCGCTGAATAGACATCAAAATTGATGAGGGTACTGTTTTGGCTGAAATCGTAGGTTGCTTTATCTGGGTAGGTAATTTGGGCTTGAATCGACGATGAAATGAATAATGCCATGAAAAGCAACAAGCATGAAGGTAGATATTTCATTTTGGCTAGTATTTATTGTAAAGCAATTAGTAACACATGGTTACTAGGCTTAATTATTCTCATTTTGAGTAATTTATCAATAAATATGCAATAAAATAAATGCCAAATTATTGCGGCATAGGCTCAGAGAGATACAATTGAATCCTATAAAGACCAGATGCGACCACCGGTAGCTTCTTGAAGGTCAACGCAACCCACCTGACGTCCAGGTACAGGATCATAGGCTAGTATCTGCTCACCTACAAATTCACTACCCCTATAAGCTCGTATCATTAATGACTTTAGATTTGTTAAAAGAGCATAAACAGCTGCGCTATCGGATAGAGTGGCATCTGTGTCTGAATCATTATTGCCAAAGTTATCTATTTCTTTTAACCAATTGTCGGTTTCAACTTCTGGCGAAAGGAATGCATGTTCAACCCAAAATTCAATAGGTTTTTGTGGGTTGATTACCGATAAATAGCGTTTTGTAAAGGACTTAATATGACTTTGTTCATCAGAGTCTACAATGTCTAGTATATAATGATCAATATATTGGGCTACCCCAACATCGGATGCTTTCGGCAATTTATCAGTTCCAGGAATAATTACATCTGCGGTATCACTGATTAGCTGTAGCTCTAACTCACTGAAAAAGTGAGTTTGTGATTTCTTCGTACAACTGTTAAATAAGATTGGAGAGGCAACGATGACCCCAAAACTCAATCCCATTTTCTTAAGTGCTTCTCTACGATCCATAACTCTTCTCCTATAAATTCATTTTCTTTAACTCTTCAACGGCATAATTGGCCGCTCGTGCCGTAAATGCCATATAAGTAAGGGAAGGGTTTTGACAGCCAGAAGAAGTCATAAAAGAACCATCGGTCACAAATACATTTTTCACGGCATGTACTTGATTGAATTTATTTAACACGCTGGTATTTGGATCTTTCCCCATCCGCGCTGTCCCCATTTCGTGTATGCCAAGTCCAGGCCCACCAGGGTTGTCAAAAGTAGATATATTCTTAAATCCCGCCACGTCTAACATCTCAGCTGCTTGATTTTTCATATCTTCGCGCATATTGTATTCATTTTCCTTGAATTCAGCATCAAATGTAACGGTCGGTAATCCCCACTTGTCTGTTTTTTCATAATCCAAATACATTCTATTCTCATGATAGGGTAAAAACTCACCAAATCCTCCCATTCCAATAGACCAACCACCTGGTTCTAGTAAGGCTTCATTAAAGGCTGTTCCATATTGGAGTTCTGCAATTTGATCCGACCAATTACTTCGGGATCCACCACCTTGGTATCCGTACCCTCTAAGGAATTTTTCAACCTTAGTAGCATTGTCTATATTTCTAAATCGAGGGATATAAAAGCCATTGGGTCTTCTACCGATATAGTATTTGTCTCCGAAATCTTCTGTAGATCCGGATGCTCCAACTCCTAGGTGATGATCCATGATATTATGTCCTAATTCCCCAGAGTCATTCCCCATGCCATTTGGGAAGCGGGCGGACTTTGATTGCATCAATATACTGGTTGAAGCAACGGTAGATGCGCATAAGAATATAATTCTAGCCTTATATTCATAATGTTCTTTGGTTTCTGTATCAATAACTCGAACTCCGGTTGCTCTTTGGCTTTGTTCATCAAAAATAATTTCATGAACAATTGAGTTAGGCATTAATGTCATGTTTCCAGTTTTATCAGCAGCAGGAAGGGTAGAAGAATTACTGCTAAAATAAGCGCCATAAGGACAGCCTCTCATACATCTATTCCGGAATTGACAATTAACACGACCTAGCCCTTCCTTAGTACCTTCTGTGATATGAGCGGTTCGCCCAATGGTGAGTAAGCGATCGGTATATGAGCTTTTTAAACTGGATTTCAGAACTTCTTCTACACAATTCAGTTCCATAGGTTTAAGAAACTTACCATCGGGTAGTTGTTTGAGTCCCAAATTCTCTCCACTAACTCCTATATATTGTTCAACATAATCATACCAAGGTTTAATATCATTGTATCGAACCGGCCAATCCACCCCATATCCATCTTTGGCATTGGCTTCGAAATCCATTTCACTAAGACGGTAACTCTGCCGCCCCCACATCAGTGACCTTCCGCCAACATGATAACCTCTCATCCAATCAAAGCGCTTATCTTCATTATATGGGTGCTCTAAATCGTCAACAAAAAAATGACTGTGTGCACGATTGGTGGTATAACCTGTGCGGTGTTGTTTGTGTTGTCGTTTTATGTCCTCCTTGGTAGGTTGCCCTCCATGATCCATATCCCATGGGTCCAGATGTGCCGTTGGGTAATCCGTAATATGTTCAACCATACGGCCCCGTTCTAAAACCAATGTTTTTAATCCTTTTTCCGTTAACTCTTTAGCTGCCCAACCACCACTAATTCCAGTGCCGACTACTATGGCATCAAATTCATTATTTTTCATTCCGAATATCTTATTCCCTATTAATATGGGATAATAGAGTCAACAAGATTGCTATGCAAGCGCTTTTATCTGTTTTTTTATTATTGATTACCAGTAACTAGCGTCCAATTCATTGTTTTTTTCCCATTCACTTAGCGGTAGACTTAGCTGTGCTTTTAGAAGAGATAAAAAGTTTTCTCGTTCCGGAATAGGGTAGTGATACCATTCATTAAACATGTCTGAATATTCGTAGTAATTGAATATAATAGGTTCGGAAATAGCTCGTATTTTGAGTTTGGATGCATCTGCTTGAAGAATGTCCTTTCCCGCACTATAGACTTTAATGGGGGGAAGTAGGGCTAACTTTTGATAGATAGGAGTAAAAAATAAATCTGGAATTGTCGAAGAGTCAGAGTCCATAAGTTCGGCTAGATATGATTGATAGCCATCTCTATTATGAATAGGATCTTTTGGCAGAAGTTGATCAATCAATGGATTACTAAAGCTACAATCAAGCCATGGTGAAATAAGAATTAGTTCTCTAATAGGCAGAGAATGATGAAGTTTTAGTTCATTTAGTAAATAAAAACTATAAAGGGCAGAGGAACCTTCAGCAAGAATAATCCAGTCGTTTGCTAGTGGGTTTTGATTCAAATGGTCTGCGTTCAAATAGTTGTTAACCCATTTAAGACTTTCTGCAATAGTTTTGTTGTGATTGGGTGGTATTTCGGGAACTATAATATTAGAAATGCCCCCATCCAGTAATTCTAGTACAAATTCCCAGTGACGCTTACGAATACCCTGATGCAATCTACTATTATAGAGGTATAGGATGGTAGGCTTCTGATTGGAATCCTGTTCATGAGATTTTTTAGGTGTAATCTGCCAAATTGGATAGGTATCTTTGGTCTCTACACGAACTGAAGCTTTTTCATGAAGAGTTTTATGTGGAGATTCGCTCAGAAAATTTCTGCTCGTCTCTAGCTTTTTCAGGTGTTTAGCTTCTGTGTATAATAGATAATGGTAAAAAAATTTGGCTCGTAAGCTCGTTTTTGCCATCTAGTGAGATATTTAGCTTCAATTTTATTCTATTATGCTAAATAACTCTTTGGTTCTGCTTCGTTCCATTGCGTCGAAGTGCCACCATTCAGTTGCTAATGTTTGAAATCCTGCTGCTAGCATAATCTCACGTAATAGCTTACGATTGGTAAGCTGGTTATTGGTCAGAAATCCGTTTTTAACTAATGAATCTTCTTTGGTGATGTGTGAAACTTCAGTAAAATCATCAAATTTTGTACCCATATCCAATAATCCAGCATCTATGTCGTAGATTCCTAAATCAACAGCCATTCCAAAATTATGAATGGAACCGCGTTTTGGGTTGGCGATGTACTTACTACGTTCGGATACGGGCAATTCCGAATTATCCCACAACTGTTGTTGGATTCTTCGAGGTCTAGCAGCGTCGAATATGTATAATCTAAGATTTGGATTATGCGCTAGTAGCATTTTTTGTGCTTCTACTAATTTTTTTGCGGCTTCCTCTCGGAGATAAGCATCTTCCAAACTTCCATAAGCATCATAGCCTAAAATGTTGTCTACTGTTGAATAGGCAAGTTGTACTATAATGGAAGAATCTAAGTCTTTAAGGTTTACCAAACCCGAATTTTTAAGTTCTATGTTCCAGTCTGGGTACTCTGTTAGAAAGTTATAAAACATAAGAGCGATTTCTGCTGCTGTCTCTTGCACCTTTAAACGGTCAGGTGCATTCTTGGATAAGAAAACGAGCACAAAAGACTCTCCATTGGGCATGTGTATAATACCTGAATCATGATGAACACCAGTAATCCAACCCGTTTTATGTTCTACTCGAGTACCAAAAGGTAATTTGGCGGGAAACATATCATTGAATTCCTGTTTGCTAAGAATGTCGAGAGCAATGGTTTTTGATTCGGTTGTAATACTTGTCCCCGTAGCTAATTCCTTAAATAAAATCCATAAATCACGGGCAGTCGTTTCGTTATTACGACCCGCATTAAAAGCTTTTAAGTCTTCCACACCTCGTAAAACCTGAATGTCATCGGCACCAATTTCGCGCATACTTTGGGTAACTTGCGGCCCTTTGTATGTTTCCATAAGTATATTGGTAGCAAGATTACTGCTTTGTGTAATCATGAGTTCCGCCAATTCTAATACCGTCTTTTTCTCTCCCAAGAATTCATAAAGAGCTGCTTCACTATCTTCAGACACCTGCATACTGTACGAGCTCCCATCAACGATGCTAGTAAAACGATTGCCCACTAAAAGTGAATCTGAAAGGAGTTTATTGCCCAATTCATGCTGCTTCAGTATTTCGTATAAAACGGGAGTTTTCATGGTGCTTGCCGCATGAAATACCGAGTCTGCATTGATAGATAAATTGAGTCCAGGGCGATCTATACTTGAAAACTGAACGGCAAAAGTCCCCTCAATAGTTGATAATTTATGTTCAATAGAATCAGCAAGATTCTCAAGCGCTAGTACTTCGTTTGGAGATCTCGATTCTTTGAGGGTTGTTCTATTACATGAAATGCCTATAAATAGAGAGCATAGGAATAGGGAGATGAGTAGTTTCTGCATAGACCAAATAAACTAATGGTGATTGGAGTAACCAATTGAACTGAAAAACTATTTATTAGACAAAAAAAAAGCCACATAAACATGTGGCTTTTCTAAGTAAACTCAAAAGGAGTCTTAAGCGTTTTTCTTTGCTTGAATTTCTAGACGAATATCTTGAGCTAATTTCTTAAGATCTTGAAGACCTTTTCTAGCTCTAGTTCCAGCTGCTTTGTTTCCTTTGTCGTAGAATTTTTCCATTTCTGATGAAACTGATTCTACTAGGCTTTGTAATTCACTTACTCTACTCATTATTACTCCGTTATGTTTTAGTTAATGAATATTCTTTAAAGAATGACCTAAGCTATATATTCATTCAGTTCGAATCAAATAGAAAACGCAAAAAATTAAAGAAAAATCGGCTTATTCAGTGATTTTGGGGTGTTTTTAGTCAAATTCATACAGTTTTTTAAGAATTTAGTATGATTTTTTGACCTCAATGTCATCATTTGAGACAATAATGTGCTTTCTATTCGATGGTTTTACTAAGTACATTACTAGAAAATGCGTGAGGTAATAGCTCATGAATCGAATATTCAGACCAACTGCCATCCTTATGAAGACTATATAATCTAGCATAGGGCATATGTTCATTCAGCACCTGCCGGCATGCTCCGCATGGCGTGCTTAGATCGCCCTGCTCGGCATGAACAAATAGGCCATATATGTTTTTTGGGGAATAGCGTAAGGCAGAAGCCAAAGCTGTGCGTTCAGCACAAAGACCATTCTCCCAATCCCTGAATTCTACATTAACCCCTGGAAAGAAGCCTTGTTCTGTCCAAATCATCGCAGAAACTGGAAAATTTGATTCCTCACAAATAGCATAAGAGCATAACTGACGTAATTTAGCTGCTACCTTATCCATTTGTTTTTTTGTGAATATGGGTAGGTTTTGATTCCTTTGCTGAAGTGCTTTTTCTAGCTCTGGAACCATGTGCGAGAGTTCTAAATAGTCATGAGAAATAGGAGAGAATATGGAATCTCTAGTAAGATCTAAATTCAGACTTTGTTGACTAACAACCTCTTCAATTAGTTGTTTTAAATGTACTTTTTCGACTATTTGAATATGTACATCCAAAAGAGTTTTCCATTTTTCTATACCACCGATGTTGGAATCAGAAATAATAATTTCTTGTGGCTCTTCTCCATTCATCAGACATAGACAGATGCCCGCTTGTAGGGCGCTGATAGTTAGGGGAAAGGATATGGATTCAATGCGCAGTCCTAGATACGAGCCTCCTTTAGAGCCTTTTATAACACATTCTCCTGGCTTGTTTGAATAGGGTTGGTAGGACCGTTTATTCTCGTTCATTCTACTGAGAGGTTGCTTGATATGCGGCATCCGCTACCGCGGCTCTTATTTGACTTATTTTGGAGCCATAAGACCGGTAGGGGTGCACTCGATTCGTGAGTAATATGACTCCTAAATTCTCCTCAGGATCTACCCAAAAACTTGTTCCGGTGAAGCCTGTATGCCCAAAGCTTTTATCACTCATAAGGGTGCCAGCAGAGCTAAATCCAGATCTGGATTTCAAATCAAAACCCAATCCTCTTCCGCTTAAAGAATTCTGAGCGCTTACAAACTCCTCAATTAAATCCTCGGATAGGTATCGCTGTCCTCCATAAAAACCTCCATTCAATAAGAAGCTAATGTACTTTGCAATATCAATGGTGTTAGAGAATAATCCAGCATGACCAGCCACCCCATCCATGTAATACGCTCGTTCATCGTGTACATCGGCTTGAACAAGTTCTTTTCTAAAAATGGTATCTACTTCTGTAGGAGGAATTGATCGTGCATACCAACTCCCCATATCTTTGGGATTAAAAGTGGTGGAAGACATTCCTAGAGGATAGAAGATATGCTTTCTGGTATAATCGTCGATACGTTCCCCACTAATCTGTTCGATAATTTCAGCTAATATAATAAGTCCTAAATCACTGTAGACATACTTTTCATGGGGTTTAAATTGTAGGCCCTCATTTTTTACAGCTTCAATAATGGAGGCACGGTCTTGAATAGTATCAACATATACTTTGAATGCGGGTAAGCCAGACTCATGATTTAGCAGGTCTCTTACGGTGAGCATGTTTTTCTCTGAAGAATTAAAACTCTGTATGTAGGTCCCCACTCGATCATCCAAAGATAAAAGCCCACGATCAACCAAGTGCATGATAGCTGTGGTGGTTGCCATAATTTTAGTAATACTGGCTAAGTCATACGGTGTATTCGACCTAACTTCTTGTAGTTTATCATAGTCGAAGTAACCAAAAGCTTTATTGTAGATTAGATTTCCATCTTTTACAATCCCCACTACAGCACCTGGAAATACAGAATCACGAATGGCTTCTCTTATAATTTTATCAATGGGTTGAAGTTTAGCTAATGAGCTACTGACATCTTCTGGATCCCCAAAATAAAGGGTGCTTTTGGGTTGTTGAATCCCATCACCAAATGAATATTTACCAGGAATATCAATAGATAGGCGCCCGTTTATATCTCTAGCTCCGAACAATGCAGATGCGGCAGCCTCACTTTGAACAGATGTATTTGCCCAAGCGACAAGTTGAACCTCGGAACTAGAAATCGAACGAATCAAATAGGGATTACCAAAAATTATGGTAACAACTGGAGTGCGCGTTGCTAACAGTTTTCGAACAAAATTGGTTTGAGTTGGATTGAGCTGAAGATTTTGACCCACTCTAAAACGGGTAAATGCTCCTAAGACGATAAGGTCGGAACGCCTAGCCTGACGTAATATCCTAAGCTCTTCATTTGATGTTGTGCGAAGATCGTACTCTGAGTAATCAACATCTGGATGATACTTCCGAATTTCTCGAATAAAAGACTGCTCAGGGCTTCCAATTTCAGAATCACTTACGTTTACGACTAATAAATTGGGATATCGTGCTGCGTTAATGGGTAGAATACCCTCTTCGTTTTTCAGCAATGTGATACTTTCTTGAGCAATACGTTTGGCTTCCGATGTATATTCGGGTAGACCAATTTTTTCAGATAATTCGGCTATGTCGATCTGCTGCTTGGTATCCAATAACCCATGATCTTTTTTCCATTGCAGTAATTTACGAACCGACACGTTGATTCTATCTATTTCGATGGTTCCTTCTGCCAAGGCTTGCTCTACTTCATTAATAGCTGTGGTAACATCTGGGCTCATGAGCATTAAGTCGGCGCCTGCTCGCAAGGCCTCAATAACGGCTTTACCGGGCGAATAATGATTGGTGATGCCTTTCATTCCTAGCCCATCAGTCACAATCATGTCATTAAAACCTAAGCTATCGCGCAAAATATCCGTAAGTATATGTTTATCTAGAGTTCCTGGAATCCCATCGATGTTTGATACATTTGGAAATGAAATGTGAGCACTCATGATGCTTCTAACCCCACCGTTTACAGCCGATATAAAGGGCACCAATTCCACCGAATCTAGCCGATCATAGGAGTGTTGTACCACCGGTAAATCCAAATGAGAATCCGTTTCTGTATCGCCATGACCTGGAAAATGTTTGGCAGTTGCTACCAAACCTACGCTTTGAATACCTTGTATAAAAGCCAAGCCAAAGTCTGCCACAGTCTGAGGATCTGAAGAAAATGAACGTATGTTGATTGCCGGATTATTCGGGTTATTGTTCACGTCTAAAACCGGTGCAAAAATCTGATGAACTCCCAATGCCTTGGCTTCACTAGCGGTAATTTTGCCCTTAATAAATGCATTTCTTTTATCCCCTGAAGCAGCTATACCCATTGCCGGAGTAATTCGAGTAGAACCTTGAATCCTCATGGCTGCACCAAACTCCATATCTTGGGTAATCCAAAGTGGTATCTTGCTCATGCTCTGAAGGTCATTGATAAGACTGGCTTGACCATATATATCCCCACTCATCATAATTAACCCACCTATATGCTCGCCTGCCACTAAACGTTCGATTTCTAAACGTTCTTGGCTTCCTTGTGCCATATACCGACCGTATACAGGAGCAAAAAATAACTGAGCGATACGCTCTCTTGGACTCATTGATTCCAATAACAGATCAACGGAAGAGGCAGAAATGGAAGTTTCATTATAGGTTGCCCCATAAGAATTCTCCTGCATATTGGGGGCATTATTTTCGGGTTGAACCGTCTGAAAACTCGCAACAACAATGAATATGAATAGAATAATCGAAAATGAGTAAATACCTTGCTTCATTATGATATAGTGATTGGTAACTTTATGGTATCCAGTAAAATAAACACTTAAAGAGTAAATAATTAAGGAGCAGGAGTCAATTGCATGTGACGCCAATTACTAAGTTTAACGATTGAACTATCCTGAACTAATGTTTTGTATTGGCCATTCAGCCATAAGTTGGTTTGATCCCCAAAATGCTGAGAGAATGGGTTTCCCGATTGCCCAGTAGGCAGAACACTTTTTGTGGAACTAAGATTGCTAAAATCTACAATTCTTCTGATAGAAGCTCCCAAGACCATTTCAAAAGGATGTTCCCAGTTATACTGTCCATTATTTACACTCATACCATGCCCCTCAGCAGTAAAAGGTCCATGACTGAGCAGGTTGTTCACAATGAGTTTTAAAGCTGTAGGAGCCGAAGAGTCTTCGGCAGCCTCCTTAAATAATGGTGGTGAGAAAGTCAGGGTGTGAAGTTGTCCCCATCTCCATTCATAAGGTTCAGAACCAAAGGTATCACTAAGATATAAGATGGTTTCTTGCATACTTTTGAGAACGATATCCTGTACATTTTCAATATTTTCGGTGCTTAGATCATCAAATAGGGTACTGTTGGAGGAAATGAGATGTGGAATCACGCGTACAGGGATTAACTCATGGCGTATAAAATGTTTATAAAGATCTTCTCCGAACTCATCTTTTAAAGTGTTTTCTGTAAATCGTAAAAAGAAAACGTCAAAAATTGAAGCCGCTGTAGAGCTTGCGGTATACTTGTAGTCCCAATTTTCTAGATAGCTAAGGGCAATGGAAAAATCATATTCATTTTGACCATTAATATATTCTAGAATGATAGGGGTTAGTTGTTCTGCGAATTTTGAATGCACATCTGTTTGAAGATTTTCAACATCATCTAAGGTAATCGTATTGGAGCTATTTAGTACTTCTTCAATCCGCAGTATTCTGGAAGCAGGCTCCCAAAACGAAGCAATATAATATGGGTAGTTACCAGGAGTTATTTTATTATTGGCATTTGCTATCCAAGATTTTCTTGGATTGATAACTTTAGGCATTGATTCAAATGGTATCCAAGATTTCCAATCATAATCCGGATTCCAGCCTGGCCTTAGCGCCACAGGGTTTTCATTACGAATGGGGAGCTTAGCAGTAGAAAACATGCCGATATTGCCGACCTTATCGGCATACATAATATTTTGTCCAGGAACTCCATAAGATTTAAGAGCTTCTTGAAATGAACGTATATCATCCGCCCAATTAATCCCCAGCATACTGGAGATTTCATGTGAGATTTCGTGCCCAGTCCATTGCATACTTATGACTTGCGAGTCTACGATTGAGGCGGATGGATAGATATCGCTTATAATGGGGCCATGAGTCGTTAATCGTCTATCAAAAATGACATCGGGGTCATTTTTAACTTTAATAATTTCTCGCTCAATGGTGAGATCTTCGTATGCAATCTCTCCATTGCGATCTCTTCGATATTGCCCACGGTCATTTTCATTTATGATTTCTAAATAAAAATCAGTGTCATCAGCCATAATATTGGTAAAACTCCAGGCCAAATAATCATTTTGCCCTAACACGATTCCAGGTAAGCCTGGTAAGGAAGCTCCTGATGCATTTTTTCCATTGTAATTGAGATGTACCTCATACCATTTGCCAGGCATATCCAAGCCTAAGTGAGGATCACCTGCCAAGATGGGATATCCAGATTCAGTTTTAGTTCCGTCAATAGCCCAAGCATTACTTCCGACATGACTCCCTGTAGTTTCAAATAATAACCGTCTATTCCATTCTTGATCAAAAAAATCTAATAGTGGCTTAGAACTACCTATCGAAGTTAAAGATTCTTGATTAATGGAGTTCTGATGATGAAATGCCGATAATCGTGCGGCTTCACTGGTACTTAAACTAGTGGGTAAACTATCGGCCCATTGAACCATAATGTCCCTAAATGCATCAGAGGATAATTTTTCGGACAAACTCTGATACATCAATTCACTCCACCAACTAAGGTTTAAATCCCAAGCCATAAGCCTTGTTAGCCCGATAGAATGAGTAGGGGTCCAAGTTATAGGTGGAATACCACTGAGAGCGAATTCGATGGGCAGCGCATTCTCATTTTGTAGGGTGAAATCGTTAATTCCCTTACTGTAGGCCTCTAAAATAGAAATTGTCTCTGAATCAACGGTATTTATGATTTTATTTGCAGTAGACCAAAAACCGAGTGTTCTTTGATACCTATCTAACGGAATAAGATCAGGTCCTAAAAACTCAGCAAACCGACCTTCCATTGCAAGTTGTGCAAGTGTTAACTGCCAACGCCTATCTTGTGCATGCACATAACCTAAAGCATAGTATAGATCCTTCTGTGTTTGTGCATAGATATGAGGTATTCCAAAATCATCCCAATAAATATCTACCGGTGATGAAAGTTCAGGGCTCTCAATTACAGTTTCATATTGTGGTAAAGGTTTCCAGAACGTCCAATAGAACGCTAGTCCTAGTAAAAAAACAATTAGTATACTTAAAAATCCTAGAAATCGAAGAAAGGTTTTCATATAGAATAGGTCTAATAGTAGTACTCTAATTATGCAATATTCAGGAAAGTTAACTCAGTAGATGAGGGTTGCAGTTCATGAATGAATTCAATACGATTGAAAGTAGTGTATCTTAAATTCAAAAAAAATTAGAACTCCTTAGAACAGTCGGATATAATGATAGATCAGAACAAGCAAATTTCTAAAATAGCTGTAATTGGATCGGGTACTATGGGCAATGGTATCGCACATGTCTGCGGATTATCGGGTAGAAAAGTGCATCTAATGGATTCCGATTCGAACCGATTAGAATTAGGAAAACAGACGATCGGAAATAATCTAGACAGAATGATTAAAAAAGGGATAATAGATGATACTCAAAGAGAGCAGACCCTAAATAATATAGAATTATTTACCCAGCTTGATGAAGCTATACAGTCATGTGATCTAATCATTGAAGCGATACCTGAAAAACTTGAACTCAAAGAACAACTGTGGAAAAATATTGATGTACACATACAAAAGGTGTTAGAAACCGATTATCCGATTTTAGCTACCAACACATCTTCCATTTCCATTACAAAATTGGCTGAAGTGGTATCAAGGCCTGAAATGATGATTGGAATGCATTTTTTTAATCCGGTACCCGTAATGCCACTGGTTGAAATTATCTTGTCTAAGCTTACCAATCAAACGGCCTATAATCGCATACATGAACTTACACTCAGCTTCAACAAAACACCAATAAAAGTGCAAGATCGTCCTGGATTTGTGAGTAATCGGATATTGATGCCAATGATTAATGAGGCGATATATGCACTCTACGAAGAGGTAGCAGATGCTGAATCCATAGATCAAGTGATGACTTTGGGAATGGCTCATCCGATGGGCCCATTGCGACTAGCCGATTTTATCGGATTAGATGTTTGCTTAAACATTATGCAAGTACTCTACGACGGTTTTGGGGACAAGAAATATCTACCATGTCCTTTACTGGTTGAAAAAGTTCAGAAAGGTGAGCTTGGAAATAAAACATCTAAAGGCTTTTTTAACTATACCACTTCAAGCTAAGTCAAGCCTCATCAATAACTTTGCTCAAAATCCACGCCTTTATTCAAAAAAAAACAAGGATACTAGGCGATTATTTTTTCAACCCGTCAACTGATTTTTTAATAGATGATTTTTATGAAATGGTTAAGCCTATGCCTCACAGCTTGTTGTAGACTTTAGATGCAACTATATAATGTAAGCGCTTTTCTAATCGATACGAAAGGATTTTTTTTTGGCTTGGGAACTAAATTGTTAAAAACCCTAGTTATGGTTTATGTAAATCTTTAACTAAACGGAGAATACATGGAACTGACAATTGGTCAATACTCTCTGGTCTACAATATGTTGTCGTTTGCAATTGCATCGATGATATTTTCTGGCGTTTTCTTTGTACTCGCTAGAGACCGAGTAGCTCCAAAGTATCGTATTTCACTTGTGGTTTCTACCTTAGTAGTAGGTATAGCCGCATATCACTATCTACGAATTTTTGGTTCGTGGGAAGCTGCCTATGTCTTAGAAGGTGGTAACTACGTAGCCTCAGGTAAACCATTCAATGATGCCTACCGATACGTAGATTGGTTATTAACAGTACCTCTACTAGTAGTAGAATTATTGTTGGTAATGGGTCTAACGGGTGCAAAAAAAGAGGGTATGCTAACCAATATGGTTATAGCTGCATTCTTAATGATTGCATTAGGATACCCAGGTGAACTTATCACAGATGAAACTTCTATGATGGGTATGAGAGGTCTTTGGGGCTTCTTGAGTACATTACCATTTGTATACATTGTGTATACATTATGGAATGAATTAGGTATAGCAGCTGCTGAAAAAGAAGGAAAGACAGCTGTATTGTATCGTAATATCAGATTATTGTTATTGGCTACTTGGGGTTTCTATCCCATCGTATACATGGCTCCATTCTTTGGATGGGAAGGTGCTTCTACGCAAGTAGCAATTCAGGTAGGATATTCTATCGCCGATGTTCTAGCCAAGGCTGGTTACGGTGTCATGATTTATGCTATCGCTAAAGCTAAATCTGATGATGAAGGATACGCAGTAGCCTAATTCCACCAGTACCGATTTAACAAAAAGCTCTATCACTTGTGATGGGGCTTTTTTTATTTGTCAAAAGCACGGTACATTTGTTCCACAACCAACATATGAGGAAGGGTTATTACACTAATGAGGGTAAATAAAATAGCAACGAGTAGTGCTTCATTTCCAAATGCTTCAACCAAATAATAAATCAGTAGTAAGCCCACGTAGGAAATGATGGAGTAGAGAGCGGTTTCTTTATAAAACCATTTGAAGCCATATTTATGCTCAGGGGTACTCATAAAATCCAGCATTGTTTTGGTGTGATTGTACCCATGCCATAGGCCAAAATAGATGGCAAAGGCAAAAATAGGATCTACCCAGCTAAATAAAAGAGGTACCATAAAAGCATCTATGGTTAACCAATTTTTGAGGGGAACTTTAGTGCTAAAAAAAGAACTAATAAGATAAACAGTGGGGTAGAGTAGCGCGAAAAATATTCGCAGATTCTCAACGGTTGTAAAATTATAAACAATGGATATTAACGAAATACCTGTCACAGATTCTACAATGCGCGAGGTATAGAACGGATCACTGCCAAATAAAATGAGACCTGCAATGCTTAGCCCGCGTGCCAAAATAAAGAGCTGTTTCAACCAACCATTTAGTTCTAATCTTTCAGTATCTGATTGGCCAAAATGATAAAGAGTGAACATCATAAACAACAGAAAACCGATAAAAGGTTGAACATACCATAACCATGCATATACCAACACTATAAATAGATAACCCATATAAAACTTGACTTGGGTGGCAATTGTTTCCTCTTTATGGAGTGCTTTGAAATAGATTTTGTGGTCCAATGCACCATGAGGCATTCCAATAATAAGCACAGATGCCGCCAATGCATAATAACGAATGGACTCGAACCAATCTGAAATGAACACATTCAAGACAATGATAATTAAAGCGACGAAGACTTGTATGGTGATGAGATCATTGTTCGTTTTTGCCATGACTGTATGATTGGATTAGTATTCCAATCAATATACCAATACAGTAACTAAATACAATCGTTTGAGGCCGAAGCACTTAGTTTAAATGTAATACACTGCAGCCCTTCATATGTGACATCGGCTGACCATTTGTCTTATATATTACCCGGTCATTACTGTATATCTTGTGCTTGATGTGAAAGGATTTGGAGCTGCAAAGCTTTGCAAACTCCGTTGTATCTACATTCTTTGTTAGTTTTTCCCCTGCTAAACGTACCCCCAATTCAAAAGAAATACGATGGTTAAAAGCAAGTTGTTCACGATCAAAATGAGTGCTAAGCCATTCATTTTTGGGATTTAACGTCTTAATAGAAGCTGCCAGATTTCTAATAACATTACGATCTAAATAATCAATCAAGCCTTCGGTTATAAATAGGGTAGGTATCTGCGAATTATAGAGTTTACAAGAGTTTAAAGTCTCTATGAGCCTGTCATTATTGGCATCCCATTCTATAAAATACAGACGCTCTTTTTTTTGCTTAATCATAGCTTGTTTTTGCCTAATAACAGGCAGAACATCTAGTTCAAAACAAGGATGTTGATTAGCGAATATCCATGCTAAATGATCAAATCCACTTCCTAAGACTACTATTTGTCCATTAGGGTTACGCTTTAGATACGCCTTGGTTAGTGTGTAAACCGAGAGTTTTCTAAAAATTATATGGTGAAGGTCTCCCGGTAATAACATTTCATCAATCCTCAATAAAGTATTGATGAACAAGTCCTTTATTGGGGAGAAAAATCCTGAATTACTATGCCAAAAAATAACGGATTCATAGTACTGGTGTATTTCATATGGGATTAAATGCTGAATATGTTGTTGCTTTCTCAAAGCATTAAATTTTAGAGAGATAGCAAGGGCAGTCTTAGATATGTTCAAGCCTCATTAAACTTTTTTAGTAATCGAATAAATTCCAAGGTTGATGTTTTGGAATCGATGCATGTATGATTTGTGGTTCTTTTTTTACAGGATGAATAAATTCAAGAGCCATAGCACGAAGGGCTAGTTTTTTACCAGGTCCCGTATGTTCCTCACCATACTTATAGTCACCCCAAATGGGGAAACCCATTTTATTCATTTGAACCCTAATTTGATGCGGCTTACCTGTTATTAAATCTACTTCTACCAGACTATAATGGGCACTTTGTTTAAGCGTCTTAATTCTCAATATTGCTTCCTTAGCACCTGATTTTTTAGAGCTAAATGCTTTTGTAGTATTAGTTTTGGTGTCTTTTTTTAGGAAGTGCTTGTATTCAGCCTCTAGAGGGGTCCGACCATAAACAATTGCCCAATAGGTTTTTTTTATGTTATGATTTCGAATCTGTTCAGATATTCTACTTGCCGCTTTCGAGGTTTTAGTTAAAATCATTAACCCACTTACCGGTCTATCTAATCGATGGGTAAGCCCTAAATAAACATTTCCAGGTTTTTGATAGGCATTTTTTAAATACTGTTTACACAAAACAGTTACATCTTTACTGTTGGACTTATCTGCCTGGGAGAGGAGTCCCTCAGGTTTATCGATAATCAATAGATGATTGTCTTCGAATATGATGGGAATATTAGGATGTGTGTTGGTAGACTTCATTACATGTTTAATTCTTGATAAACCACATACTAAACGTTACAGAATACGAATAGTATTAGGTGTTGCTAAATCTATCTATTACAGATGAATCGGTTTTAGGAGTTAATAGACTGACCACAAAAAACAATATAATATTAGCACTTAAACCATAGATCCCCTCATGCAAATCCCAAGGTTTTAATTCAGGTAGATACAAAAAAATTAAGGTTACAATTACACCAACTATAAGTCCGCTTAAAGCGCCCTCCTTGGTTGCACGTGGCCAATAAAACATGCCAAATATAAGAGGAAAAAGTTGAGCAACACCCCCATAAGCACCTAGCAACAAGCTCACGATATCCGTGGTTGAAATCACAGCAAAATAATACGCTACTACACTGATGAGGAGAATGCAAAGTTGTATCACTTTTCGTTCCATTCCTTCTTGTTTGAAGTAACTTTGTAAACGGTTGAATTTCATGAGTCCATCTCTAACCATTACCGACCCAGCTGCATGCAGTATAGCATCCCCTGAGCTCATGGATGCCGCAAGAGTTCCTGCACACACTAAACCCACTAAGACAACGGGTAAATCCATATTACGTAGTACGAAGGGTAAAATACTATCCGCTGGTTCAACACCGGGAAAACTTACAATAGCAGAGAAACCAATAAATAAAATAGGCAGTAGAAATAGCTGAAAAGTTGGATATAAAACAACCGTTAGTTTCATGGTTCGATCATCTTTAGCCGCAAAGGTTTTCATGAAAAAATGCGGCCACATAGAAAATCCAATAGAGGAAATGAGCACGGCTGAACTAAAACCAGACCAAGACCAACTACTCCCATCACTCTGAAGACCAGGAGCTGTTAACATATTTTGAAACCCTTCCATTTGAAGTGTTTCAAACATAGGGCCAATGCCACCATGAAGCTTTTGTGGTAAGTACAAACCTAAAAACCATGCAATGCTTAGCATAAATAATCCCTGAAAGGTATTTGTCCATCCAACACCCATTACACCACTAAAAAAGACATAAAGTAATACAACTATGTAGGCCATAGCCGCACCAGCCCAGTAAGGAATCGCACCATCGCTAATTGTATTTAAAACCAAACCGGCACCTTTCATTTGAAGGGTTAGATAGGGAATAAGAACAATTGTTGTGAGAATAGCTAGTAGTATAGACAAAAAAGGACTCTGGTATCGATCCGAAAGCAACTCTGCTTGGGTGAGATAGCCATATTTTTTCCCAAGTCGACGTGCTCTAGGTCCGAAAAAATAAAGTGGAACCATTCCCAGTGTACCATAGGCTATTATATATAGAGCAGCCACCCCTCTCGAATATGCCCAGCCTGGCCCGCCTAAAAAAGCAAAAGAGGAGAATATGGATGCACCTAATACAAAATAGAGTAACAACAGATTCATGGATCGGTCTCCAGCTACGAAACCTTCGGAACTTTTACTTACCTGCCGTCCTGGTAAAATCCCCATCACTAAGCTTAATAGAAGATAACCTACCGATATGGCTACAATAATAAATGTATCACTCATTGTTTATCCACCTAATTTCTGGGAGATTTATGTTCCCAAACATAAAAAACTAAAAGACTTGTAAAACTGACCAGCAAACAAATGAGCACCCACACAATTGAAAAGGGTAGGCCCAGAATGATCGGATGAATACCGCTGAATAGTGGGTATATTGGCCAAATCAATGATAATTGAACGCAAACTAAAATACCTATTAGAATGGTAACGCCATTGCGTTTTTCTGGGTTTTGCACCGAATATTTAAGACCTAAATGAAATTTCACCTGCTATTTTTTAGTATGTCTTAGGATTTCAAGTTCATCGAAAATAGTACAAATTCCGTAAGTTCCAAGTATGGAAATGTCTCATCTACAAGAAAAAGTTTCTAATCTCCCTCTCTTTCCGGGCGTCTATATCTACCGAGATAAATCGGGAAATGTTTTGTATGTGGGTAAAGCTAAGCGGCTTAAGAATCGCGTTCGATCCTATTTTCAAGATAGTTCTAACCACTCGGCTAGAATAATTGCCATGGTTAGAAAGATTGACGATATAGAGGTCATGATTACCGATTCGGAAACGGAAGCGTTAATTCTCGAGAATACTTTGATTAAGAAGTATCAGCCCCGTTACAATATTCTGTACAGAGATGACAAGACTTACCCCTACATATGCATAACCAATGAGGAGAGACCTCGGGTATTTCCCACCAGAACGATACTTAAAGATGGTAGCCAATATTTTGGACCATACGATAGTGTAGGTGGAATGAAACGTATGCTTGAAGTTATTAGAAAAGCATTTGATTTGTGCACTTGTGCCGTTTCCATAAAGACCCTAGATAAGACGAAAAACACACCTAAGTGGAATAGCTGCTTTGATGATTACCTTGGAAGTTGCTCTGCTGAAAGAGATTTATTAGAGTACCAAACAACTATTGAAAAAGTAACGAAGCTCATCAATGGTCGAACCAGAGAGCTCATCAAAGAAATAAAAGAAGAAATGGAAATTGCTTCTTCAGCGATGGAATTCGAGCAAGCCGCTCACTTACGAGATAGTTTATTCGCAGTGCAACGATTTAGTGAACGCATGAAAGTAGTTGCAGATAATGATTTGGATCGTGATTTATTTGTCGTCGCAAGACATGAAGGAATTCAAGAAGCCTGCGGTTTATTGTTAAAAATAAGAGAAGGTAAACTAGTCGGGAAATTTCATCGATTTATTCGTGATGTCAATGATATCACGGATGCTGCTTTACTACAAAGTTTTTTGGAGGATTATTATACATCTGATCATCAAATAACCTTGCCAGATGAGGTTTATCTTAGTCATCCTTTAGTGGACGAGGAACTACTCCATATATTTATAGAAGAAAAGAAGTCAAAAAAAATACCTTTTAGAGTACCCGAAAGAGGGGATAAAGCAAAGTTAATCCAGATGGCGCTCACAAATGCTAAACTCTATTTGGATGAACGAGCCTTAACCTTAGAAAAAAGAGAGAGAGACAGAATTCCGGTGTCCATCACAGACCTGAAAAAGTATTTGAATCTACAAAGAGTACCCAGACGAATTGAATGCTTTGATAATTCAAATTTTCAAGGTGAGTATCCCGTTGCCTCCATGGTTAGTTTTGTAGATGCAAAACCAAGGAAAAAAGCTTATAAACATTTTCATATAAAAACCGTTGTGGGACCGGATGATTTTGCTTCAATGCACGAGGTATTAACTCGAAGATATTCCCGACTCATGCAAAGTTCCGATCAGATACCAGATCTTATCGTAGTGGATGGGGGAAAGGGGCAATTAAGTTCAGCGATTAAAGCCCTTAAAGAGATTGGATTTTATGGGCAGTGTGAAATTATTGGTCTAGCAAAACGTTTAGAGGAAGTGTTTCTGCCAGGAAGAAAAGATGCCATTATGATTCCCAAATCTTCTCCTGCACTAAAACTATTGCAACAAGTTCGCGATGAGGCTCATAGGTTTGCGATTACATTTCATAGAAACATAAGAAGCAATCACATTATTCAAACCGAGTTAACCAGCATCGATGGTATAGGTGAAAAAACTGCGAAAGCTCTACTTAAAAAATTTGGTTCTGTTGAAAACATACGAAACCTTGACCTTGATACGTTAAGTCAGGAAATTGGAAATAAGAAAGCACAGAGCATCTTCGATTATTTGAACGATCAAAAAAATGCTAAAGAAGCTAACGAGTAAAAAAACTACCTACCATTACAAGTCTTTGAGTGACAAAGAGCTTGTAATACTGTATCGCCGCGATAACAACAGTGAGGCCTTCAATGAGTTGTTTACACGATATCAATCTAAGATATACTCATACATCTACAGTATGGTTCACCATCCCGATATCGCCAATGATTTATTTCAAGATACCTTCACAAAGGTGATCACTAAGATGGATAAAAATTACAATGAAGAAGGTAAATGGATTGCTTGGGTAATGCGGATAGCTCATAATGCAACCATTGATTATTTGAGAAAAGCTAAGCGGTTTGTAAATATAACAGCTAGTAAATCTGAAGATGAAGGTGCTGACTTCTTTCATCGGGTTGAAGATGAAGGCTCACTGAATGCAGCTGAGTTATACATTCAACAAGAAGATAAGAAGAGAATGTTTAAGCATATTAGTCGTTTACCAGAAGATCAACGTGCCGTTGTAATGCTTCGACACTACGACGAATTATCTTTTAAAGAAATTGCAGAAATCACCGGGGTATCTATCAATACAGCCTTGGGACGTATGCGTTATGCCCTTATTAATTTGAGAAAATATTTTGAAGAAGAACAACCATCGGAAAATGATCATGCACTCTAATCAAACGGATGTTATTAGGTACGTAATGGACGAAATGGATCCATCGGAGCGCCTTACTTTCGAAAAGAAACTTCAATCGGATGAAAATCTACTTATTGAAGTTGAAAGCTTTAAAAATACATGGAAAAGAACCCATTCAGTACCTAAAGTAAGTGCTCCAAAAATAGTCCAGGAACAAATCTTATCTCAGGCATTAACCCATGCCGATGCTAAATCAAATACAACATTAATTAGCATCATTTCTATGCACAAATATAAAATTGCGGCAGGTTTTGTATTAATCGTAACGGCATTGTTTTCTTGGGGGCCTAAAGGGGTTTTAGAGCAAACATCAAGTTTAGTAAGTAATAGTAATGATACGGAAAGACGACTAGAATCAAGTGTTACCAATTCAAAAGATCGTTTAGAGTTAGGTTTCGAGAATAATGGGCAAAATAATGTACAGGATAAAAGCTTAAAACCTTGGATAGATAATAATCAGGTAATACGATTTGCAGGAACTACTGACTTGGAACTAACAGCTCAGCCATCTTTAAACTTATCTTCAGAGTATTCGAACAAACTTCGATTGGTAAACGACAAAACAGGATACAGCTCGCAGTCTAGAAAAATTTTACTTACCGGGAATACTCCATAAATCGTTGTTCAAAGGTTTTTAAATGAAGATTGTGGATAACTTCCCAAAGGTTTGTGAATAAGTATTTTTGGTTCCGTTCAGAGGTACTTTTATATTGGATGCACTCAAAAAAATTTAAATTGTTTACATCCTAAATGGGTAAAGTTATTTCAATTGCAAATCAGAAGGGTGGAGTAGGAAAGACCACTTCATCTATTAATCTTGCAGCCAGCTTAGCAGCCATAGAGCATCCAACGCTCATCATTGATATTGATCCTCAAAGTAACACCACTAGTGGGTTGGGGATTGAACCATCAACGGTTACAAATTCTATATATGAGGTCATGATAGGAAGCGTTGATATTGGAGATACCATACGTCAAACAGAGCTTGATTTTCTTGATTTGGTACCCGCACATATTAATTTGGTAGGCGCTGAAATCGAAATGATTGACCGTGAACAACGGGAAAGAATACTAACCAAAGCAATTGATGACTTAAGAGATAAATATGACTTTATCATCATTGACTGTCCACCTTCATTGGGGCTTCTTACCATCAATGCACTGACGGCATCGGATTCGATTGTTATACCTGTTCAGTGTGAGTATTTTGCTTTAGAAGGATTGGGTCAATTGTTGAATACTATCAAAATTGTGAGGCAGCATTTGAATCCTAGTTTAGACATTGAAGGGGTAGTATTAACGATGTATGACACACGTACAAGACTATCTAATCAAGTTGCGGAAGAAGTAAAACGGTATTTTGACGATCGTGTATTTAAAACAGTAATCGCTAGAAATGTTCGGCTTGCCGAAGCTCCATCTTTTGGTAAGCCAGCATTACTCTATGATTCTACATCTGTGGGAGCAAAAAACTATTTATCCTTAGCAAGTGAGATTATTAAAAGGAATAGAAAATTGTTCAAGAACAGTCCTGTTTTAACTAAATAAATAGGCATGGCGAATAAAAAAGTATTAGGAAGAGGTTTAGGTGCTTTTTTCCCAGATTTGGAGGGAAAAGAGTCAAAATCAAACCCCATTTTACCTGATGTTCAAGTCAGTACGTCTGAAACTTCAGCAAGAGATTTGAGCCAAGCGAATACGAGTGCTATAAATACTGTAGAGCAGATTCCCGGGAAAGAGAATACCGTCTTGATGCTTAATCCGGAATATATCCGTGCCAATCCACATCAACCTCGAATAGAATTTGACTCTGAGCGACTAGAAGAATTAGCCGAATCCATACAAACTCATGGATTAATTCAGCCTATCACAGTACGATATATTGGTGAACAAAAATACGAATTGATAAGTGGTGAGCGAAGATTACGGGCCTCCAAGTTGGCTGGTATCACTGAAATCCCTGCTTATATTCGGTTTGCTGATGATGAGCAAAGTATGGCATTTGCACTAATTGAAAACATCCAAAGAGAGGATTTGAATCCTCTAGAAGTGGCATTAGCTTATCAACGTTTACTAGAAGAGTTTAACTACACTCAGTCCGAGGTGGCCAATAAAGTTGGGAAAAATCGAACAACAGTAACCAATATGTTACGTTTGTTACAATCACCCGATTTCATTCAAAAAGCATTAGCGGAGCAGAGTATAAGTGGTGGACATGCAAGAGCTTTGTTAGGAATTGAATCAGAGCTTGATCAAATAAGGGTTCTTAAGAAAATTATTCAGGAAGAATGGTCGGTACGAAAGTTAGAAGCATATATTCGGGATTTAAATGCGGATACAAAATATGATAGATCTAAAAGACAAGATGTTTCAAAAGCTAATACCGTCTTCATTAGGGATATTGAAAACAAATTAAGAAGCCACCTAGGAACAAAGGTAAGTATGAAAACTTTTACTGAGGGTGGAGAAATACGGATCAAGTACTTTAATGAGGAAGATCTAGATCGTTTACTTAATGTGTTAATTGCCCATCAATAATACTTTGGAATGATGCTCGGTTACTCATAGCTTAGTTTGTATTTATAACTCAAAATGGCATATGAGAACGCATAGTTTCTATTTGAATACGTTTCATTTTACGCTGGGTTTTATATTTATAAGTGCTTTTTTCTTTGGAACTGTAGCCCAAGAACCACCACCTCCCATTCCACCAAATGAGGAAGGTATTCCACCAATTCCCAAGCCAACTTCGGCAGATACCACTGAGCTAGGTGTTATAAAAAGTATAGAAGCAGTAGATAGTATGTTGGTTATTCTGCCTGATCAATTTGATATAAATGATGATGAATATTACATAGACTATCCAAAACAAATATTAAGAAAATCATTAGTGTTACCTGGTTTAGGGCAATACGAAAATGATCAGGCTTGGAAAATTCCCATAATTTATGGACTTCTCGGAGGTCTCGGATATTACAGTATATACTTAACTAAACAGTATCATGATTATAGAGCTGCTTACTATAATGCCGTATCTCCAAATGAGGACTTTATTTTTGGTCCAACACCCGAACGTTTAATTGGCGCCAATACCAGTCAACTCAAAGCGAATCGAAATTATCTCAGAAACCGCCGAGATTTTATGTATGTGGCCATTGGTTTAGCATATGCCTTAAATACGGTGGATGCTTATGTATATGCGCACTTATCTAGTTTCGATGTATCTGATGACCTAAGTATCCGACCCATTGTAGATTGGGGTCATTCAAGTAACTACATTACGCAAATAAGTTCCATGCATATCTTGGATGAGCAGTACAATAAAGTAATGCATACCCCTGATCAGAGCATAGAAAATGCAATATGGAACCTTATGGTTCCGGAAATAGGATTTTCAATTGAATTAAAAAAACATAGGTAACCCATTATGGCCGATGAAAATAATCTATTAATCTCAGGTACATACAGAAAAAGCCTCGACCGAGAGGTTTGGAGTATATTTAAAATCATGGGAGAACTTGTTGAAGGCTATGATCGTCTTTTTCAGATTGGACCTTGTGTTAGTATTTTTGGATCTGCAAGAACCCCGGAATCAAGTCCTTATTACCAACAGGCAAAAGAATTTGCAGCCCAACTAACACAGATGGGTTTTGGAGTAATAACGGGAGCGGGGCCAGGTATTATGCAGGCTGGCAATGAAGGTGCTATGGAGCAGGGTGGTAAGTCGGTAGGATTGGGAATAGAGTTACCTAATGAGCAAGGCATTAATCAATTTGTGCAAAAAGAGTATGCCCTGAATTTCGATTACTTCTTTGTGAGAAAAGTGATGTTTATTAAGTACTCTCAAGCACTAGTTGTATTTCCTGGGGGATTTGGTACGATGGATGAACTCTTTGAAAGCCTGACCCTAGTACAAACAAACAAAGTTTCCAAGATTCCCATTATTCTTATCGGAAAAGAGTATTGGGGTGGATTGGTTCATTGGATTGAAACTACTATGATAAATGAAGGGACCATCTCGAGTTCGGATAGAGAACTTTTCTATCTAACCGATTCAATAGAAGAGGGGGTGCAAAAAATTCGAGAGGTTTACGAAGTACAAGAACCTATGCCTAATTTTTACTTTTAAAAGGTAGGCCTTAAGTCATTTTCCTTAGTATGTGTTCATATCTTGGGTTGATTAATTGGAGTGAGTCTCTAGAAATAGAAATGAATCATTTACAGTGTCTCAACTCATATTGGAACTAAGCACAACATTTTTTCCTTAAAAGATAAAATTGTTTAAATTGTAGGCTTACTCGCATTAGAATTCAGAAAACTATACATCATAGACATGAAAACTATTTTTTCTTCATTGCTCATTGTTATTGTAGCGTCACTTACTTTGATGGCGCAAGACCAAACAGCTGCTATTACAGCTTATAACGAAGCTAGAGAATTAGCTCAATCAAAAAATTACACGGCTGCTATTGATAAATATTCAGAAGCCATAGAGATTGCTTCTGAATTGGGTGCCGATGGCGAAGACATTAAAAGTCGTTCAGAAAAGCAAATACCAAAGCTTTATTTCACGATTGCTGTTGATGCATTTAATGATTTCAGGAGTGGACCTAGTCTAGAGAAATTAGACACGGCAATAGAGTTATTTATTCAATCAGAAGAAATTGGCACAACTTCAGGTGATACCGATGTTCAACGTAAATCTACGAGTGTATTAGCGCAGCTTAATTATCAGAAAGGGATTATGTTGTTTAAAAGAGAGGCATTTGTTGAGGCTGAAGCTGCACTGGATGAAGCTATTCGAATTAATGCTAATTATGCCAAAGCGTATTATCAAAAAGCCCTTGTTCACAAAAAGAATAGCCCAGAAGATGTGGATGGAATTATGAGTTGGTATGACCAGGCCATTGCTATAGCTATACAAGTCAATGATTCTGAAGTTGAGAGATTAGCTAGTCAATCAGCTCATGGAGATTTACTTTTTAGAGGTGCAAAAGCAATTGAAGCGGGAGATCACAGCGATGCCATTGAGTTGTTAAAGTTGTCTTTGGATTATTATGGTGAGTCTGCTGATAGTTATTACCGATTGGCAGAAGCATCCAATAAGTTATCTAGATACAGCGATGCCGTTAGCTACTCTAATCAGGCATTAGCTTTGGAGCAAGGTGGTAATACGGATAAAGCAAAAATATTTTTTGAACTCGGATTGGCGAATCAGATGTTAGACAATAAGGGTGAAGCCTGTTCCGCATTTGAAAATGCTGCCTATGGATCATTTAAATCTCCATCAGAACATAAGATGGAGTTTGAGTTGAAGTGCTCCAGTACCCAGCCTTAAAATTTGATATTAAGCCTCGTTAAAGCGGGGCTTTTTTTTTATAATCAATACGTACTTTTAAAGGCGACTATAGCTAACTTAGCTACGGAAATAATCTTGAAGATAGATGAAATAGTAAGTCTTCAAATTGAGAAATTAACGACACTAACCACTTTTAGTCATTGTAATGGAACAGAATCTCTACCAATTAAGTGCACATACCATACGCGCTCTATCTATGGATGCCGTACAAAAAGCGAACTCAGGTCATCCGGGTATGCCTATGGGTATGGCTGACGTAGCTACCATACTATGGTCCAAGTTTTTGAGGCACAATCCTGATAATCCCAATTGGTTTGACCGCGATCGTTTTATTTTGTCAGCAGGGCATGGTTCCATGTTGCTTTATAGTTTGTTACATCTGTCAGGTTACGATGTCAGTATGGAAGACTTGAAATCATTTCGACAAATGGGAAGTAAAACACCCGGTCATCCTGAATTTGGGATGACACCAGGAGTTGAGATGACTACTGGGCCACTAGGTCAAGGCTTTGCAACAGGGGTTGGAATGGCAATGGCCGAACGATTTTTAGGTGCTAAGTTTAATGATGAGGCCCATACATTAGTAGATCACTATACTTATGCTATTGTTAGTGATGGTGATCTGATGGAAGGAGTATCTCATGAAGCGGCTTCCTTAGCGGGTCACTTGAAGTTAGGGAAACTAATCTATCTATATGATGCTAACTCTATCTCTATAGAGGGGGACACAGACCTAGCATTTACTGAAAACGTAGTAGAGCGTTTCCTAGCTTATGGATGGCAAGTCATGGAGATAGACGGTCATAACCATGGAGAGATTGCAGGAGCAATAATAAGTGCTCAGAAAAACACAAATAAACCTTCATTAATTGTTTGTCGCACCAAAATAGGATTCGGTTCTCCGAATAAAGAGGGTAAAGAATCTTCTCATGGATCGCCCTTGGGTGAAGATGAAATACGACTCACTAAAGAAGTGTATGGGTTTGATCCAAATCGTAGCTTTGAAGTAGATCCAGGTGTATATGAATTGTTCGCTCTTCGGGCAAAAGATGGCGCTATTGCACAATTGGATTGGCAGTCAAAAATCGATTCATTAAAGAACTCGGATCCAGAGAAATATCAAGCTATATATTCATGGATAAAGAAAGATTATATAAGGGATTTGGATTCTTATCTGCCTCATTTCGAAGCGGATAATAAAGGTATGGCTACTAGAGCAAGTTCAGGGAAGGTGATTAACGCCATTAAGGATGCCTTACCAAACCTAATAGGTGGTTCGGCAGATTTGGGACCTAGTACTAAAACCGATATAGAAGGAGATGGTTCGTTTACAGTAAAAAACCCAACTGGTCGAACTATTCATTTTGGAGTTCGAGAATTCGGTATGGCTGCTGCCGTAAATGGGATGATGTTACATGGTGGTGTTCATGCCTTTGGAGCTACTTTTTTTGTTTTTACTGATTATTTACGTCCCGCTCTTCGATTGGCAGCATTAATGAAATTACCTTCAATCTTTGTGATGACCCATGATAGTATAGGTCTTGGTGAAGACGGTCCCACTCATCAACCCATTGAGCATTTAGCTAGTTTAAGGGCCATGCCTAATGTCTTGGTTATACGTCCAGCCGATGCGAATGAGGTGTCACAAGCATGGAAAACGGCTTTAGAGCATACTACAGGACCTAGTGTATTGGTGCTAACCCGTCAGAATGTACCTACGTATTCAAGAACAGAGACGAATCCGGCTTCACTATTATCTAAAGGGGCTTATATACTATCCGCATCTCCTACCTCAAAAGTTGACGGTGTCGTAATGGCCACCGGATCTGAAGTTCAACTTGCTATGCAAGCACAAGCTGATTTAGCTGAAAAAGGTGTCGGTGTTCAGGTGGTTAGTATGCCTAGTTGGGAGCTTTTTGAACTTCAACCCGAAGAATATAAGCAGCAAGTGTTGCCGGCTGATATTACGAAAAGGGTATCGATTGAAGCAGGCTCAACCTTTGGATGGCAGAAGTACTTAGGATTACAAGGTAAAGCCATAGGAGTGGATTCATTTGGGGAGTCGGCGCCTTTTGAAGAGCTATATGAGCATTTTAATATTACTAAAGAGGCTATTATCGATTACTTTAGCTAATTGCTAGAAAGCCAAATAGATCTTCATCATTTGCATTCAGAATTGATTACTTTGCAATCAAATCTAGAAGGGTATTGATCGTATGAGTAATAAAATTTTTTTAATTGACGGTATGGCATTGGCCTACCGGGCGCATTTTGCATTTATCAGAGCTAATCTTACCAATGCGGAAGGAGTACCCACTGGGCCCATCATGGGTTTTGCCAACACGATTGATAAGCTCATCGAAGAACATCAGCCTACTCATCTAGCGGTGGCTTGGGATACACATGCGCCTACATTTCGGCATGAATGGGACGAGCGATATAAGGCGCAACGTCCACCTCAACCCGATGAACTTAGGGTGGGTATACCTTTAATTAAGGAAATGCTCAACGCATGGAATATACATAGTATAGAGCAGGATGGTTACGAGGCAGATGACATTATAGGAACCTTAGCATATTCGGTTCACGAAGACGATGCCGAAGTATTTATGGTAACTCCGGACAAAGATTTTATGCAGTTGGTTAATGAGCACGTAAGTATGCTTAAACCAAATAATCAATCTGGAGGTTTTGACCGTATCGATATTGAAGGGGTGAGGGAATATTTTGGAGTATATCCGAATCAAGTTATTGATGTGCTCGCCATTTTAGGGGACGCCTCAGATAATATACCTGGTGTACCAGGTATTGGTAAAAAAGGAGCACCCAAATTAATCGAGCAGTATGGGACACTGGAAAATTTATTAGCTGAGGCTCCAAATATTTCAGCTAAGCGACAACGTGAGAGCTTAATAGAACACGCAAATGATGCTCGTCACGCTTTAAAAATGGTCACGATTAAAACCGATGTTCCCAATACTCCGACTTGGCAAACGTTGGCATGGAATGAGGCAAGCCCAACTCAATTAGCTAGTTTTTTTAGGCGAATGGGTTTTCGGAGTTTAACCCGTAAATACGAAGAATTTCAGACAGAAAGGGTTGATTCGGAAAGTGAAACAGGATCTAAAGAACAAACTATAAAGACTTTAGATACTACTGAGCTTCAAAATGAAGAACATTTCGATCTGTTTTCTTCGGCAAAACAACTGGGCAGTTACCATAAAGGTCAGCAAAATTACCGCCTACTAGAAACTCATGAGGATTTTGAAGCTTTTGTTGAGTCCATCAATGTAGATGAAGCCGTGGTTATAGACACCGAAACCGACAGTCCAGATCCTTTGACGGCTAGTTTATTAGGAGTAGCTATTTGTCAAAAGAAAGGAGATGCCGTTTATGTTCCATTTAATGGATCAATGAATTCTTCACTAAAACTTTTTTTAGAGCGAAGAGACCTTAAGGTAATAGCTCACAATTATAAGTTCGATTATTTGGTGTTGTCGCAGCATAATATTGAATTACGAGGTGAAATATTTGATACGATGATTGCCGCGTATTTGGTAGATTCTTCGCAAAGATTAAAGATGGATGATTTATCCATTAGCTACTTAAATTATACCCCAATTCCCATCACGGATCTCATAGGTTCTGGTAAAGATCAAAAATCTATGGCTGACGTTCCATTGGATGAACTAGTTCCTTACGCATGTGAAGATGCTGATATAACCTACCAATTATATGAGTTTCTAAAACAAAAATTAGCCGCTGATCATTTGACAGATGTTGCTCATTCTCTTGATTTTCCTCTAAGCAGGGTATTGGCTCGTATGGAGCAAAAAGGGGTGTCGATAGATAAAGATCTACTGGCCGATTTTTCTGAGGCATTACAAATAGATATGGATACGCTCGAAGCTCAGATATACGAGCTTGCTGGGGAGCGATTCAATATTCAGTCTCCAGCTCAATTGGGCACTATTTTATTCGAGAAATTAGAGCTACCAGCAGGTAAAAAAACTAAGACAGGGAAATACTCGACCAATGAAGCGGTACTTTCAAAGTTGGCCCTTCACCATCAAGTACCCAATTTGATTCTAGAGTATAGGTCATTAAGTAAGCTTAAATCGACCTATTCAGATGCATTGCCATCATTGATAAACGAAAAAACTAATCGAATACATACCGATTACAATCAATGTGTGGCTGCCACAGGCCGTTTAGCGTCCTCAAACCCAAATCTTCAGAACATACCTATTCGAACAGCCCGAAGCCGAGAAATTCGAAAAGCCTTTATACCTGAACAAGGCTTTCAAATAATGTCCGCTGACTATTCTCAAATAGAACTAAGAGTCATAGCTCATATTTCTGAAGACGAGCAGATGATTAGTGCGTTTAAGAGTGGAGAGGATATCCATGCTCGTACGGCGATGGAGATTTTTCAATTAGATGACATCACTCAGGTAACACCTGATCATAGGAGGAAAGCTAAAGAAGTAAATTTTGGTATTCCTTATGGACTCAGTGCCTTTGGGCTAGCACAAAACTTAGGCATTAGTAACTCCGAAGCCAAACAAATGATAGAAGCCTACTTCGAGCGATTCCCTAGGATTTTAAATTATATCGAGGATTCTAAAAATTTCGTGAAAGATCATGGTTATGTCTCTACTTTGTTGGGTAGAAGACGATATTTACCAGATATCGAGTCACCAAACTGGAACTTGCGTGCTTTTGCAGAGCGAGCTGCTATCAATATGCCTATACAAGGAACCGCTGCAGATATTATTAAATCAGCAATGATTTCAATTGATCAATGGCTAATACACGAAGGTTTTAAGTCCAGAATGCTCCTACAAGTACACGATGAACTTATCTTTGAGATACATGATGATGAGCAAAGGTTATGTCCCATCATTATTGAAAAAATGGAGTCGGCCACAGAGTTAAAAGTTCCCCTGAAAGTAGAGTGGGGAATGGGTGCTCATTGGTTAGAAGCTCACAGTTAGGCTATAGAATCGTGGGGTTTGGCGCATCGCCATATACTTCTTTAGGATCAAAAACCTTCTCATCTTCTTCATAGTTGAGCCTACCTTCTTTAATGAAGAAGTCTTCCTTAGTAGGTACACTTCGATAAAAACACGATCGGTATCCCACATGACAACTGGCTCCATTGCCTTGGACTTCAACCCGTAGCCAAATACAATCCTGATCATCATCGATGCGCATTTCTTTAACTATTTGAGTCAATCCTGAGGTTGCTCCTTTATGCCAAAGCGTTTTTCTACTTCTGCTGTAGTATACCGCTTCACCAATAGATATGGTCTTTTTTAGTGCTTCCTCATTCATATATCCGTGCATGAGTAATTCACCAGTACTAAAGTCTGTGGTAACAACCGGCATTAGGCCATTGCTATCAAATTTAGGTGCTAAATCATGGGCCTCTTCAACCTGTTCGATGGATATTCTCTGTTTGAATTGGATCTGGTTCATTGGAGAGTGGTCTAATTTTTTTGGTTGGAAATTAGTGGGTTTCACTAAGATGAATAGTTGTTGATAAAATACACAGTTTATTGCTTTTCAACCTGATTATCTTCTGGATTCAGTATGTCACCTTGTTCTTTAGTTGGTTTAGGCGTTGGTACTGGATCGTAACCATGTCCACCCCATGGATGACATCTTGATATTCGTTTTAGGCCTATCCAAAGCCCTTTGAATGGACCCCATAATTGAATGGCTTCAATGGTGTATTGAGAGCAGGTAGGACTATATCTACAACTTCTACCCAAATAGGGAGAAATAATCCCTTGATACAATCGAATGAAGCCGATGAATAGTAGGCTAGTGAGTTTTGAGAACCACATTACTTTGGAAGGGTATAACGAGTACCTTGATGGCTATCTTCTAACACTACCCCAAGTTCATGTAAACGATCTCTTATGGTGTCTGAGAGTTGAAAATCTTTCTGTAATCTAGCTTTACTCCGCAGGTCGAGTAAAATATCTATGAGTTCTTTTGTTAGTTCAGATGAGTCTTGTTGAATGGATGCTTCGCTTGATAAAGGAAGTCCTAGTATGTTTTCAAATGCCTGTTGTAACCACTTTTGAAGCGCATCAAAATCTGATGGATAATGATAGCCTTGGATATCTTTTTTGAGTTTTTTAAGGTGCTCAAACAAGGCGGCAATGGCTTGTGCGGTATTGAAGTCATCATTCATAGCTGATTCAAAATCGATCTTTATGTGCTCTAGTGCAGGAGCTTCTAAAGAACTTGTGTCTACGGACCTGAAATCTAGATTAAGAATAGAATTGACTAAAGAAATCAATTTTTGATAGCCAGTTTCCGCAGCTTCAAGTGCTTTTTCAGAAAAATCAGTCGTGCTTCGGTAATGACTTTGCAATAGGAAAAACCGGATTACCTGTGGTTTCCACGCACGGTTTAGTAAGTTGTGATTACCTGTATAAAATTCATCCAAAGTGATGGCGTTGCCTAATGATTTCCCCATTTTTTGGCCATCTAGGGTAACCATATTGTTATGCAGCCAATATTTGGCGAAAGAGTGTCCCGTAGCGCATTCGGATTGAGCTATTTCACATTCATGGTGGGGGAATTGGTTTTCGAGTCCTCCTCCATGAATATCGAATTCATTTCCAAGATATTTAGTGCTCATGGCTGAACACTCTATGTGCCATCCGGGATAACCAACACCCCAAGGAGATGACCATTTCATTAAGTGTCCATCGTCTGCTCGCTTCCAAAGAGCGAAATCGGCAGGGTGCCTTTTATCTGATGCAGTCTCTATTCTAGTTCCAGAAGTTGCTTCATCTAGATTTCTGCCGCTTAGCTTTCCATACTCAGGAGCTGACTTAACATCAAAATACACATTGCCATTACTCTCATAAGCATGATTCCGGTCTATGAGGTCTTGAATCATTTGAATTTGTTCAGGAATATGGCCGGTTGCTCTAGGTGAAATATCTGGTCGAAGTACATTCAAGGCATCCATATCGCGGAAGTAGGTATAGGTATAACTTTCGGCAATTTGCATGGGATCAACCTGCTCTAAGCGGGCCTTTGCCGAAATTTTATCTTCTCCATCGTCACCGTCTCCTACCAAATGTCCTACATCAGTGATGTTTTGAACATAGCGCACCTTATAGCCAAGATACCTGAGATAGCGAAGTACAATATCAAAAGCTACGTAACTTTTGGCATGGCCTAAGTGAGCATCCCCGTACACCGTAGGGCCGCATACGTACATGCCAACATGAGGTGCGTGAATCGGCTCGAAGCGTTCTTTTTTACGGCTTAGGGTATTATAAACATGTAAATCTTGAGAACTCATATACACTAAGGAGGTTACTCTGCAGGTATTCGGATAAAATCTATGAATTTTTGTTGAAGATCTTTCTCTTTAAAGGCACCTCGAAATTCAGAGGTAATGGTACTCGAAGCATGATCTTTAATACCTCTCATAGACACACAAAAATGTTTGCTATCAATATAAACAGCTACATCGTCTGTATTCATGGCCTCTGATATGGCATCAGCTATTTGAAGAGTAAGACGTTCCTGTACCTGAGGTCTTCTACTATAGTAATCGACTAAACGGTTAATTTTGGATAATCCAATAACTTTCCCTTTAGAGATATAGGCAACATGTGCTTTACCTATGAAGGGGAGGAAATGATGCTCACAGAACGAATTAACCTGAATATTTTTTTCTATCACTACATCGCTATAGTCATAGTTATTATTAAAGGTGCGTGCCTCTGGTTTATTGGCAGGATTCAACCCGTTAAAAACTTCTTTCACGTACATTTTTGCAACCCTTCTAGGGGTCCCTTTCAAACTATCATCGGTTAAATCAAGCCCTAAGGTGTGCATGATTTCAGCAAAATGCGATTGAATACGTTCTATTTTTTCCTCATCGCTCATGTTGAAGGCATCGGCGCGAAGAGGGGTTAATTCGGCGCTCCCAGCATGGGCATCACCCATAAGTTCAATCTCTTCTTGAGTGGTTGGAGTATCTAAGGTTTCTTTCATAATTGTTGGAGAAAGTTCTGAAACATTGGTGGTATTATACTACCTTATCGAACCCTAAATATAAGGTTATTTCGCGTAATTCTTTAGGGAAATAACGGTAATGTTTAGGGAGACTAATTAGCTTGATTATCATTTAGAAAGAATGTTTTATATAACTGGTCGCCATTCAAATTTGATGAATTTAATTTAGGAGAATCCATATGATTCAGCATGTAGTAGTTTGGAAAATAAAAGAGGAGTTCAACGGTACACCCAAGCACCTACTCATACAAGAGTTTAAGCAAAGATTAGAATCCTTACGTAATGAAATCGATGAGATCATGAGTTTATCTGTTAGTATCAACACTTTAGCCCATGGCCCCCAAGCATCTGATTTGTGCTTGGTCAGTACTCATGAGAGTTTTGAAGCGCTTCAAAAATATGCGAATCATCCCAAGCATCTCGAAGTTGTGGCCTACGCCAAAAACATAGTAGAAGAACGTAGGGTGGTAGATGCTGAGATCTTATGACCTCTGATGAATTTACCGAATACCCGATTGATGGTGTTTTGGATTTACATCATTTTAAGCCATCCGATATTTCAACTCTTATACCAGAGTATATAGGAGAATGCATTAAAGCTAATATAGCCCACATCCGAATCATCCATGGTAAAGGCTCAGGGCAATTGCGTAGAGGAGTAGAAGCACTATTAGAACGAGATGCTCGAGTCATAGCCTTTGAAACGGCCAAAGACGCCTCTAGCTGGGGGGCAACATGGGTAACCTTACGCGTTGGTGATTAAATCGTTTATTAATCCAAGCTGTAGACACGTACATAATCCACTTCCATGGTTGCAGGAAATATGGAATCATCTACACCCTCAAGTCCACCTAAATTGCCTCCTACAGCAATATTCATCAAGAAATAGTGAGGCTTGTCAAACGGCCAATTCTCCTGATTATATTCTTCTGGTCGGTTAATGGTAAGTAGGACATTTTCCGGACCGTTTACATAGAAAATAAGGCGTTCCTCTTCCCATAATAGCCCAAAGATATTGAATTCTTCTTCGATGTTGGGTAGTGAGACAAATCCCGAGCTAAGCTGAGTGCCGTTCATGTGGTTATTGGCCTCAGAATGAATCGTCATAAGTACCGAGTCAGGTTTTGAACTTATGTATTCCATTAAATCGATTTCTCCGCAAAGAGGCCAACCAAGCTCAGATATATTTTCGCCCAACATCCAGAGTGCAGGCCAGAGGCCTGGACCCTTATATTCAGGCATTTTAGCCCGAATTTCTATCCTACCATATAAAAATGACTCTCGACTATTAATACGTGCCGAGGTGTAATCACCGACTCGCTGACCGGGTCCCGTTTTACGTGCCGTAATCCGAAGGGTACCATCCTTAACCTCTACATTATCGGAACCCTGGGGTTGATAATCCTGCCATTCATTATTTCCCCAGCCATGATCTCCTGTTTCAAATTTCCATTTGGTGGTATCGATGAAATCGCCATCAAATTCATCACTCCAAATCAAATTTTCATCTTCATTGGTGCTATCATTTGAATTTGATTCACTACAATTAGTACTAGCAAAACCGATTAATAAAAGAAGGCTAATGCGAAGGAAGGAGTATTTAAGAGGTATAGATTTCATGATGACTCGTTAGGTGTGACTCTTACTTATGCTAATAATATGGAAAACTGTGGAGCTTTTGTAACTTTTTATGCGGTATTTCGTAGTATCTTCCGATTCTGCAAACAGGGTCTAAGCAAGGTGTTGCATACCATAAAGTGGTTCATGCCGGCTTGAAAAATCATCATAGTAGCTTGAAAACTCTAACTAGTTAAAACAATCTAAAGAATGCAAAGAATAAGTCGGATAAATTGCATATTCATTTTAATGCTTTTGCTCACTCCATCGGTTAATGCACAACAAAGCGTCAGTTCTGCTAGTGATTATCCTAGCAGTCAAGCTTCTGAATTAAAGGCAACTCGTGTAAGTTCAGAAAATACTATCCAATTGGATGGTTATTTGGATGAAGCTATCTGGAAACAAAGTGAAGTTGCTACAGGATTTACACAAATTACTCCTGTAGATGGTGGGGTACCTAGTCAACCTACCGAAGCCTATGTGGTATATGATGATCAATATATTTGGGTAGGAGTGATGGCCTATGAAGAAAATCCCGACTCAATAGTGGCGCCAATATTCCGGAGAGACGGCTCATTCTCATCGGATTGGGTTTATGTGAATATTGATAGCTATAATGATAAGAGGACAGCTTTTACATTTGCGGTTAATCCAAGAGGGGTCCAAAAGGATGTGCTTTATTATAATGATACCGAAGAGGATATCTTATGGGATGCTGTTTGGGAAGCAGAAGCTAATATATTATCCAATGGATGGTCTGTTGAAATGAGGATACCTCTGTCACAAATCCGTTATGATGCCAAAAAGGTCAACCAGTCTTGGGGTATTAATTTTCAGCGTAGAATAGCACGTAATTCAGAAATTAATTTTTGGGCACCCGTATCTCGAACAACAGCGGGAATGGTATCTCGTTTTGGGCAATTAAATGGAATTACTAACTTAAAGGAGTTTAATAGATTAGAGATATCACCTTATTCATCGGTTAGCAATAATAGGGGTCCGGAAAACACACAAAATCCATACTATGAGCGTAACGAAATATCGGGTAGTTTTGGTGGAGATATTAAATATGGAATTACCTCGGATCTAACGTTAACTGCCACCATTAATCCTGATTTTGGTCAGGTTGAAGCAGATCCAGCTACCATAAATCTAACAGCCTTTGAAATTTATTTCCCAGAAAGAAGGCCGTTTTTCCTAGAGGGAAGTGATATTTTTAGATTTGGTAATACCCAAACGGATCATTCGGCGGGGAATCCGATTACCTTTTATTCAAGAAGAATAGGAAAAGCCCCTTCAGGGAGTTTGAGTCAATATAATCAATACGCCAATGGGCAGGTGTTTCCCGCTAATCAGGTTACAAATGTCTACCAAGATCGTCCAAATCAAACCAGAATTGCTGGAGCAGTGAAGTTGAGCGGGAAAACACGAAATGGATGGTCGATAGGATTCTTAGATGCGGTAACGCGAGAAGAAACAGCGAACTATGCTATTGCCTTAACTGGGCAAGATGACTTTCAGAAAGGAGCCTATTCTATTGAGCCTGTAACGAACTATTTTGTATCTCGAGTCAAGAAAGATTTTAATGAAGGTCAGAGTATAATAGGTACTTATTTAGGAGGTGTAAATCGTTCTATTGAAAGTACTTACTTTGAAGACCTAATGGCAAATTCATCTTATATTATAGGGTCTGATTGGGAACATTCTTGGAGCAATAGAGCTTGGGTAGCAAGTGGGGTTTTATCATACAGTAGGGTCAATGGAAATTCTAGTTATATCACAGCCTTGCAGCAATCACCCACGCGGTACTATCAGAGAGTGGATGCCGAATCATTTTCTGTGGATAGAAACGCTGATTTTTTAGATGGTTATGCCGGTGAGTTTAGCCTTAAAAAGGCTTCTGGTGAGCATTGGACGGGTTCATTGACCTATTCATTTGTTACGCCTGGATACGAAACCAATGAGATAGGTTTTCAAACAAGAGCCGATTATAGGGCCATTGCCGCCGCCATTCAATACAGTGAAATAGCCCCTAAAATTGGACGTTATTTTCAGGCATGGAATTATTATCTAATTGGTTGGAATTTTGATGGTGATGTGGGTTCACAAGTGATGAATGTCGGTTTTTACTGGATGTATGATAACCAATGGGCCTTAAATGTAAACGCGAATTCAGAATTCAATCGTATCAATGATCGTTTATCTCGAGGTGGACCAATTATGGGGTACAATGATGGTTTGGGAATCAATGCCAATATTACCACGGATCAATCTAAAGACTTGAGCGTCCAGATTGGGCAGTACCAACGTAGAGATGTGGCAGAGGAGTATGATAGCTACTATTGGATGAACTTGAACTGGCGACCACGTTCCAACCTTCAGATTGTCTTTGGTCCTGAATTGAGTTACGAGCTAGATGAAGACCAATATGTAGCCTCAATCGCTCGAAATGCTTCTGATGTTGATGCTGCTCAAACCTATGGCACACGTTATATTTTTGCTACCAATAAAAGCTCGAATATTTCAGCCAATTTGCGTGTAAACTGGACCTTCAACCCGAAAATGACTTTGGAAACCTACGTGCGTCCTTATATTCAATCGGCACGATTTTCTCGATTTGGAGAACTTAGTCGGGCAAATACCTTTGATTTTGATATTTATGGGGAGGACGAAGGTGTACTACAAGATTTGGGCAATGGACTCTACCAAGTATCTATGAATGGTGAGAACCCAACGGCATTCCGTTTTTACCGCCCCGATTTTACCTATACCGCTCTTCAAGGAAATGCCGTATTTCGATGGGAATACAAGCCAGGTTCGACCCTTTATGTGGTTTGGCAACAGCAGCGGGACGGCGCTATAGGCAATGGGTTGATGGATTTAGGTAGGGATTTTGGTGATTTATTGGATTATAAACCCATTAATGTGTTCCTAATCAAGCTCAGTTATTGGTTCGGTATTTAGTGGATAATCACATAGTGGTTTATACTTAGCTATCAGTTGTTATAACACTTTTTTATATCACACTATACTGCTTTGTTCGTATATTTGAGATGTTTCTTTAAATCAAATACAGCAACTAAATAATTCAAGAGAAAAACTCTATTACCATGGAAATTCAATCTCGTAGCTATATCGAAAGCATTCCTACTGTGGAAGCGAATTTTATGCAAAAGGTTTACCTATGGATGACTTTTGCGCTGAGCTTAACAGGTTTTGTAGCTTATCGTACCGTACAATCCGATGCGCTTATGCAATTGATCTTTAGTTCTTCCTTTGGTTTCATTGGATTGATTATAGCCGAGTTAGCCATTGTTTTTTGGATTTCTTCGGCTATTCAAAGAATCTCATCAAACATGGCCATAGGTTTGTTTTTACTTTACTCCGTATTGAATGGATTAACCCTATCCATTCTACTGATTGCCTATACCGGGGCATCAGTAGCATCCACGTTTTTCATTACAGCTGGTATGTTTGGTGCTATGAGCATTTATGGTTATACAACCAAACAAGATTTATCCAGTTGGGGAAATCTTCTATTTATGGCTCTCATAGGTTTAATAATCGCGAGCGTCATTAATTTCTTTCTTCAGAGTACAGCTATGTACTGGCTCATTAGCTATGCGGGTGTGTTAATCTTTGTAGGTCTCACGGCATACGACACTCAGAAAATTAAAAATTTAGCAGCCCAAGTTATATTGGAGTCTGAAGAGGGTAGAAAAGTGGCCATTTTGGGAGCTCTTACACTCTATTTGGACTTTATTAATATGTTCATATTCATGCTTCGAATTTTGGGGAATAGACGATAATTTTGACCAATAAATCTCTTTTTACCCCCATAACACCCGGTGAGAAATCAGCCAAAAGAGGATTTTGGGATCGACTTGGCATAGGATTATCAACCGTGTGCGCTATTCACTGTTTGCTCGTTCCTGTTTTGGTGTCTTTAATACCACTCTGGCCTGCTTTCGAACATGTGCATGATTATACTCACTTGGTGTTTTTCCTAGCCATTGCCCCTACGGTAGTGTTGTCCTTAAGAAGACTTCATGCCAATACTTCGGTGACCATTTATTTGTTTTCCGGTACGGCCATTATATTCGCGGCTTGGTTCTTCAATGCTCAGTTAGGCGAATACGGAGAAGCTGGGATAACACTCATAGGTAGTTTGATGTTAATTCGGGGCCACTGGGTTAATTATCGCTCAAAAACTCAGTGTTAGGCTAGTAACATTACTAGATGGTTTGTGGGCACACTTTTAACTAGACTCGTACTTTTTGGTCAAACTCGAGACTAGATTCTCTATCTCATGGCCGATTATAGTTTCTATACCACTTATTGAGCTATTTTTTGATTGAAGTAGGTGGAGAATCATATGAGCGCTTTTAATGGCTACTCCCCATGAAAGGCTCACGCCCGAACCACCATAGCCATAACTATGGAGAATGGGTAGGGATGCTTTCGAATCAAGTTCTAATTTTGCCTTGGACTGGGGCCCCAAATACCTGTAGCCCGTTTTCATTTCAATAATGGCCTCTTCACTCAGCTCTACATTGCTACTGTTTGCGAGCACCTCTTGATTGAGGCGAAATATCTTCCAAAATGGATCCTCTAAGGCATCTCCGGTTGAATAGTTGCTAGGTTCGTCGCCCATCCATTGTTGCCTTAGCCATCTACCTGCAATGCGACTTCCACCCAACACTAACTCTCCCGATCTAGGGTAACAATACACGTCTTGAGCAAGACCATCTTTCGTGCTATAAGCGTGTTTAGGCGGGTTGAAATTGTATGAAAATACATTTCCTTCCGGATTTACTGGTTGCTTAGAGGTTTTTGCGATGACCAAATCTCCTCTCAATAGGTGGAGTTCATGGTTATTTTGTATTTCAAAGCCACATCCTGTTGCCATAACCACGGCGGCATAATCATTACTGGAAAACCTATCTGTAATGTTTTGCAAGTCCAAATCCTCAACGGTGACAGAAATGTCTAGTTCAGGGCAACATTTTTGCAAAAGGGAGGTATATGTTGGCCAATTGGTAAAGTACATGTCCATAGACCAAGCCCTTGAAACTGGAAAATCCGGATGCTTAGGCACGAATTTATCATCAGTTGAATGGTGTATTTCGAAGCCATCCATCCATGGGGCATAAGCTGGGGGAGTGGGTGTTTGGTCGGTAAATACCTCATAATGTTTTTGTTGAACAATCCCAGGGGCATGTGCTCTCAACAAGCGTTGGAATATATTTTTTGATGGAAGAAATAATTCTTTCAGGTTTAGCCCATGAATGGAATGAGGTAGGATAGAAGCCGCGGGATATCGACTGGCAAAAAAGGGATTTTTTGTTTCGGTTTGAATGGATTCCTTGGTGAAAATTTGAACCCGAAAATTCATCAAACCTAAGGTAATAGCGGTGCTAAGTCCAACAACTCCTGAACCTATGACTGCAATTTTTTTTCCACTCATATAAAAAATTACCTTATTTTATGTTTTTGGCTGCGGCCTTATGCCATACAAATGTGACGCAAGGTACGGCCCCTCACACTCAGAAATTAACGCACTCATCACTTATCGAAAATCTCATGCCTGAAATTACGTTACCAGATGTAGAAATCAATCTATTTACCCCAAAAAATCCAACTACAGCGAAAATTGTAGAGAATTATGTATGTACCGAGGAGTCTAGCCCAAATGTTATCAGGCATATAACCATAGATCTCGAGGGTTCGGGGCTCGAAGGAGTGTTCAGATCAGGTCAATCGATTGGTATTTTGCCTCCAGGTGAAAATGATAAAGGAAAACCCCACAAGTTACGATTGTATTCGGTATCCTCACCTTCGAAAGGGGAAGGTGGAAATCCAAATTACGTTTCCACCACAGTAAAACGAGCAAATGAGGAGGTTGATGGTGTCTTTTATACCGGTATTTGCTCGAATTATTTGTCTAACCTTAAGCCAGGGGATGAACTTTCTATCACGGGTCCTAGTGGCAAACGGTATCTACTTCCATCCAATGCCGATGAGTTTAACTATGTGTTTTTTGCCACTGGTACAGGCGTCGCTCCTTTTAGAGGCATGATCATGGAACTCATAGAAGCGGGTCACAAAGGTCAAATTGTACTCATTTTTGGTTGTCCCTACAGAACGGATTTATTGTACAAAAGTTATTTTGAGAGCCTTGAAAAGGAGCATGATAATGTTCATTATATCAAAATGATTTCTCGCGAAGATCGGCGTTCTGATGGATCTAAAAAGTATGTTCAGACCGCGATTGAAGATTATGATGAGTTGTTAGCTCCAATTTTAGCGTCCGATAATACCTTGGTTTATTTGTGTGGTATGAAAGGAATGCAAACGGGTATTTATGAGCAACTAGCCAAAAAAGGCTATACCGATTATCTAACCGCCAAAGGTGAAGCCGCCGAAAAAGATCCAAGCGAATGGACTTGGGAAGATCTCAAAACATCGGTAAAGCCCTCGGATAGAACCTTTGAAGAGGTCTACTAGGCTTTTGGTCCCCTTAGGATTGACTTACTCCGCCCGATACGATTAAACGCATGGCTTGCGCAGGATCCATTGCTAATGGATGAACTCTACTGGGTTCAACCAGAAAAAGATTCCCCGAAAAATTATAGGAATGTGGGCAATAGACCGCCGTGAGCTTGTGTTCATTCGGACTGAAATTTTCCTGTGTTATGAAGCCTATTCGATAGGGGCCATCTTCGGATAATTGAACCAAAACAGGGCGGTTAAATTTTTTCTTCTCGCCTACAAAGGCTTCGGTTAAATCTTTTAATGATTGATATATAATACTCACGAGAGGAGTTTTGGTGAGTATTTTTTCAATGAACTGAACAATGGGTTTGGTAAATGCGATTGAGAAGATTAGACCGATAAGTACCACAATGAAAAAGGATATCAGAAGGCTCAATCCTGGGATATTCTGTACCAAATCGATGGGTATCCACTGAGAGCTAAGTGTATTAAGCCAATCTAGAATGATGCCCGTTACAAAAATCGTGGCTCCTAGTGGAAAGATGATAAGTAGACCTCTTAGAAAATAAGTGATTAGTGCTTTCATGATTTTTTGATTTAGATCAGGTGTGTTTGCCTGCTCTTAATATAGTTAAATGATTGTAGCTTCTATGCGGATTCGTGAATGTGTGTAATGGGTATTTTTTCTATCTTAAATAGATATTCAAAGTGCATAATAAGCACTATAATGGCACCTAATTTTCACAACTCATTCGAATGACCACCAAAACATCCGCACGAATACGACAAGATTTTTTAGATTTTTTTGAACAAAAAGGACACGTGATAGTATCCAGTTCACCGGTTGTACCTACCGATGACCCTACATTGCTGTTCACAAATGCAGGAATGAATCAGTTTAAACCTATTTTTTTAGGTGAAGAGCAGAGTCTAGATGTTAATGGTAAATCATGGTTGAGAGCGGCCAATACCCAAAAGTGTATACGGGTTAGTGGGAAGCATAACGATTTAGAAGAAGTAGGTCATGATACCTATCATCATACCCTTTTTGAAATGTTGGGTAACTGGTCGTTTGGAGATTACTTCAAAAAGGACGCCATTGCATGGGCCTGGGAATTACTTGTGAGCGAGTGGGGATTAGATCCCTCTAGATTATACGCAACCGTATTTGGCGGAGATGAACAAGATGGCCTTCCGGTAGATCAAGAAGCTATCGAATTATGGAAGAGTGAAACGAATATTTCGCATGAGCATATTTTAGAATGTGGAAAGAAAGATAATTTTTGGGAAATGGGAGAGACCGGTCCCTGTGGGCCATGTTCTGAAATCCATATTGACTTACGACCCGATGAAGAGCGTGAAAAGCAACCGGGTGCTGAACTTGTGAATCAAGACGATCCACGAGTTATGGAAATTTGGAATCTGGTTTTTATACAATTTAACCGACTCAAGTCAGGTGAGTTGCAAAGTCTGCCCGCCAAGCATGTGGATACTGGGATGGGTTTTGAGAGGATTTGCGCCGTTTTACAGGCAAAAGCTTCCAACTACGATTCCGATGTCTTCACCCCTCTAATGAATGCTATTAGTAAACGAGCAGGGGTTAGCTACGGTAAAGATGAGTACACAGACATAGCCGTACGAGTGATTGCAGATCATATTCGGGCTGTAGCCTTCAGTATTGCCGATGGTGCTTCTCCCGGTAATGATGGGCGAGGATATGTGGTACGTAGAATTTTACGCCGTGCTATTCGCTATGCTTGGGATCGCTTGCAAATTAAGGAGCCTTTTTTATACGACTTGGTTGAGGTCCTTGGAAAGCAGTTTCAAGATGTTTTCCCCGAATTATTGGCTCAGCAGGCCTATGTGGAAAAGGTTATTCAATCCGAGGAGAAAAGTTTTATTCGCACCTTGGGTCAAGGTATAGAGCTTTTTGAAGAAATGACGAAAAATGTAGATACCCTATCCGGAGAGGATGCCTTCAAATTGCATGATACCTACGGCTTTCCCATCGATTTAACCCAATTAATGGCTCGTGAAAAAGGCCTAGGGGTCGATGAAAAGGGTTTTGAAGCGCTAATGCAGCAGCAAAAAGATCGTGCGCGTGCTGCTGGGTCTTTTTCAGTTGATCATGGAGATAAGCAGGAGTGGATTTGGATTAATGACGCTCAGCAAAGCTCAGAATTCGTTGGCTATGATCGTTTAGAATCGGAATCTCACATCTTGGCGTACAGAAAGGTGCAAGAAGGCGTTCAAGTATTGCTGGATAGCACACCATTTTATGCCGAAAGTGGGGGGCAGGTAAGCGACCGTGGTGTTTTGATGCAAAATGATCAAGCTTTTGAAGTGAAGGCTGTTCAGAAAATTCCCCAAGGTTCGGTGCACACCCTTGATGCTTTGCCAGAAATTGGCCAGCCTATAGTGGCAAAAGTACACTCAGGTATACGAGCAGCAACCTGTTCGAATCATACGGCCACACATTTGTTACAAGCGGCCCTAACACAGGTATTGGGCTCCCATGTGGCGCAGAAAGGGTCTTTAGTGGACGATCACCACCTTCGGTTTGACTTCACTCATTTTGAAGCCATGACAAAAGAGGAGATTTATCAGGTTGAACGTATAGTAAATGAGCGTATTAGAACTAATATTGCCTTGGATGAAGTGCGTGACTGCCCGATTGAAGAGGCAAAGAATTTGGGCGCTAGGATGCTTTTTGGAGAGAAGTATGGAGAGCGGGTAAGAGTCATTAGTTTCGATCGATCATTCTCAATGGAACTGTGTGGTGGTACCCATGTATCTCAAACAGGTGAAATTGGTTTTTTCAAGATTGTTCATGAAAGTTCAGTTGCAGCCGGTATCCGTCGTATTGAAGCTCTGACTGGAAAGCAGGCAGAGCAATGGGTAAGTAGGCAGCAGCAAGTGCTAGAAGAGGTTGGGCAGGCTTTGGGGCAGAGTGATCAGATCGTAGAGCATCTAGAGCGCCTTCAAAAGGAAAAGAAGCAATTAGAAAAGCAACTAGAACATCTTATTGAGCTTAAGGCCGATAGTGAATTGGCAGCTCTTATCGAGAATTCCAAGCTCTTAGATAATGGGGTAAATTGGATTTCAGGAGCCTTAAAGGATTATCAAATTGATACCCTTAAAGATATGGGCTATAAAATTTTAAACAAATTACCTGACAATACAGTTACCACTTTATTTTCGCATGATAGCTCGACTGGTAAAGTATTTATAATGGCGGCGGTTACATCGGATTTGATCAGTAAAGGGTTAAAAGCAGGAAGCTTAGTTGGACAATTGGGCAAGCTAGTGGGAGGCGGAGGCGGAGGTCAGCCAAGTTTAGCAACGGCGGGTGGTTCTAAGCCTGAAGAAATTGAGCATGCACTTACGGCTGCTAAACAATTGATTTCAGACCATTCAATCGCTTAAGTTTCTATTGCGTAATTGTTCCACATACTAATGTGAAAATTCGGTATATTACCGCACTAAAAAATTTATTGAACATCTACCCACGACCGTAAAACCAAAAAGCATGGCTAAGAAAGCAAAATCAGATATTTCTTTTGCCCCTACGGGAATGCAAAGCCCGGAAAAAGGAGGGGTTCAAAAAGGGGTTGATCTACCACCAGCAACGAAGAAAAAACATAAAAGTCTTGGATTAACCAACGACCAAGTTGCCGATATGTATGCTCAAATGTATTTACAGAGAAGATTTGAGGAACGTGCAATGCAGCAGTATCAAAAAGGTAAATTTGGTGGCTTTCTGCATCTTTACATAGGGCAGGAGGCCGTTTCAACCGGAACCGTATTTGCTTTGCAAAATGATGACGATATCATTACCGCGTATCGAGATCATGGCTGGGGATTGTGTAGAGGTATTACTCCCAAATCTGGTATGGCAGAACTTTTTGGTAAAGCCACGGGATGTTCTAAAGGGAAGGGTGGCTCTATGCACTTTGCCAACGTAAAAGAACATTTTTGGGGTGGTTACGGAATCGTTGGAGGTCATATACCTATTGCTAGTGGACTTGCTTTTGCCAACAAATACCAAGCAAATGGGCGCATTTCCACCTGTTTCTTTGGCGATGGTGCGGTTGATCAGGGGGCCCTTCATGAAACCCTTAACTTAGCTCAGCTTTGGAAGTTGCCCGCAATATTTGTAGTCGAAAACAACGGTTATTCGATGGGTACAGCAGCAAAACGTCATACCGTGGCTGAAATCGTGGATCGTGCAAAGGGTTACGGGATGAAGAGTGCGGTAATCAACGGAATGGACGTTTTTTCAGTCTATGAGAAAATGAAGGAGATTGCTGATGATGTTCGTGAGCATTCCGAACCATGGTTTGTGGAAATTCGTACCTACAGGTATCGAGGGCATTCGATGTCTGATCCTCAGAAATACCGAACCAAGGAAGAGCTCGAGGAGTATCAGAGCATTGATCCCATTGAACGATTAAAAGCTTATATCCTAAAAGAGGGAATTCGAAGCGAGGCCGACTTAAAAGCAGTAGAAGACGGAATAGAGCAAGAAGTTTTGGACGCGGTGACCTTTGCTGATGAGTCGCCATTCCCAGAAGATTCTGAGCTATATGAAGACATGTTCGTTGAAGAAAATCCATATTTCCACGTTTAAATTAGACTATCATGGCAGTATTACAATTTAGAGAAGCTATTAAGCACGCAATTGATGAAGAAATGTCTAGAGACGAGCGTGTATTCGTCATGGGTGAAGAAGTTGCTGAATACAATGGTGCTTATAAAGTAACCGAAGGCTTGTTGGACAAATATGGTTACAAACGAGTGATAGATACCCCAATTTCTGAGTTGGGCTTCGCGGGATTAGGTGTGGGTGCTGCAATGAATGGTTTACGACCAATTGTAGAATTCATGACCTTCAATTTTGCGGTATTAGCGGCAGATCAAATCATTAACCATGCTACGAAGGTTAAATATATGACAGGCGGTCAGGCCGATTGTCCTGTGGTATTTCGCGGACCAAATGCATCGGCTGGGCAATTAGGGGCAACACATTCGGTGGCTTATGACTCCATGTATGCTCAATTTCCTGGTCTCAAAGTTATTTATGTATCGGAACCTAACGATGCGAAAGGTTTAATGAAGTCTGCCATTCGTGATGACAACCCCGTCCTTTTTATGGAGTCAGAACAAATGTATGGGCTTAAGGGTGAAGTGTCCGATGAGCAAGATTTTATCATTCCTATTGGAAAGGGTAAAATTAAACGAGAAGGTTCCGATGTAACCTTAGTTGCTCATGGGAAAATGTATCACATAGCTGTAAAAGCTGCTGAAGAGCTTGCAAAAGATGGAATTGAGTGTGAGATTATTGACCCTAGAACGGTTAAACCTCTCGATGTAGAGCTCATTCTTAATTCAGTGAAAAAAACCAACCGTTGTATTGTTGTTGATGAAGCACATCCTTTTGCTGGTTTTGCTGCTGAGGTTGGTTTTTTAATTCAAAGAGAAGCGTTTGATTACCTTGATGCACCCGTTTTGCGTGTTACCTTACCTGATGTAAATGCTCCGTTTTCGAAATCGTTGTTTGATCTCTGGTTACCAGGACCAAAACAGATTATAGACGCAGTAAAACAGGTTACTTATAAATAATAACTTTGCTAATAACTAAGCTATGGCCATTAAAATTGAAATGCCGAAACTAAGCGATACCATGGAAGAGGGGGTTATCGCTAAATGGAATGTGAAAGAAGGCGACACCGTTTCTGCTGGTGATATCATTGCAGAAGTAGAGACCGACAAAGCTACTATGGATGTAGAGGTTTTTGATGGTGGAACTATTTTGAAAATTGTACCAGGAGAGGGCGACGCTGTTCCATTAGGTGGATTAATAGCAATTATTGGTGATGCTGGTGAGGATATATCTTCCTTACTAGATTCAGATGGAGGTGCTACTTCAGAATCCTCAGCTTCTACTAAGCCTTCCAAGGAAGTTGAGCAAACTGAAACAAAGGTTTCAGTTACCCAATTGCCTACGGCAGCAAATGACTCTACTTCAAGTGATGGAAGAATCAAAGCCAGTCCCTTGGCTAAAAAAATTGCCGAAGAAAAGGGAATCGATCTTCAATCGGTGGCTGGGTCTGGACCCGAAGGAAGAATTGTGAAGAAGGATGTTGAAAACGTTACAAGCACTACTGGGTCATCTTTAACACGTCCAGGTGCTCCTTCAAGCGCTCCTGTATCGGCGCCAAGCTTTAGCTCTTTAGAGTCTAGAGAGGTAAAAGTATCGCAAATGCGTAAAGTGATTGCTAAGCGTTTGTCGGAAAGTAAATTTAGCAATCCACACTTCTACGAAACTATCGATATCGATATGAAAGCTGCGGTTGAAGCCCGAACGCTTTTAAAAGATAAGCTCGATGTTAAGGTGAGTTTTAATGATATAGTTGTGAAAGCCTCTGCTATCGCCTTAAGTAGACACCAAGCTATTAATAGTTCTTGGATGGGAGATGTTATTGTTGAGCATGGTGATGTACATATTGCCGTTGCCGTTGCTATAGACGAAGGCTTAATGACCCCGGTGATTCGTCATGTGGATAAAAAAGGACTCCTAGATATCTCAAGTGAAACCCGTGCATTAGCAGGTTTAGCTAGAGATCGAAAACTAACGCCCGAGCAAATGGAAGGAAGTACCTTCACCATTAGTAACTTAGGCATGTTCGGTATAGAAGAATTCACAGCCATTATCAATCCGCCAAATGCATGTATATTGGCCGTTGGAGCAATAAGAGATGTTCCTGTAATTGAGAATGGAGCAGTCGTTCCAGGTAAACGTATGAAGGTGACTCTTTCTAGTGATCATAGAATTGTAGACGGCGCCAAGGCCGCTGAATTTTTGAATACCCTACGTTCATTGATTGAGAATCCCTTATCAATGTTACTCTAAGGATTACAATTTACATTTTTGCCTATGCTTAAAGGAGTTGTTTTAGCGGGTGGAACAGGTTCACGTTTGTATCCATTAACAAAGGTGACAAATAAGCATTTGTTGCCCGTTGGCAACAAGCCGATGATTTTTCATCCTATTGATAAACTCCGAGAAATAGGTGTTGAAGACATACTCATTGTTACCGGTACCGAACATATGGGAGATGTCGTGAACCTATTGGGTTCAGGCGCCGAATATCAATGTAGATTTACGTACAAAGTACAGGATCAAGCAGGTGGGATTGCCCAAGCTTTAGGTCTGGCTGAGAATTTTGCTGGTAATGATTCTATCGTTGTTATTCTAGGGGATAACATCTTTGAAGATGATTTGCAAGGTGCCGCAGATGCCTATAGCGGTGAGGGTGCTATGATATTATTGAAAGAGGTACACGATCCTCAGCGTTATGGGGTGGCAACACTTGATGGCGACCGAGTTACACACATTGAAGAAAAGCCCTTGAATCCAAAGACAAACTTTGCGGTTACCGGTGTTTATTTTTATGACTCCAAGGTCTTTGAGTTTATACGTACGCTTAAGCCTTCTGATCGGGGTGAGCTAGAGATTACGGACGTCAATAATCATTATATCGCTATCGGACAAATGAAAAGTGCCCCATTGACCGGTTGGTGGACCGATGCGGGTACCCCAGAATCTTACCGGCTCGCGAATAAACTAGTTATGGATTAAATGAAAATAGCAATCTCCGGCTCTGAAGGTCAACTTGGCTTAAGTTGGCAGAACTATTTGAAAGGAGATTTGGATGATAATGAGGCTAAATCGTCAACCATTCATCCTGGCTATTATGAAGCTAAGGTATACAAAAGTTCAGATTCTGAAGCCATTTATTGGCTCCCTTTAAACCGAAAGCAATTCGATCTCTGCATGCCTGAGAGTATACATGCGACTCTGGATCGGTTTCAACCAGATGTAGTAATCAATACAGCTGCCTATACGAAAGTGGATCAAGCAGAAGATGAACAGGAGCTAGCCTTTGAGTGTAATGCCAAGGGTGTTTACGCATTAGGAAAGGCGTGTATGGAACGGGATATTCGGCTAGTACATTATTCAACAGACTATGTGTTTCCTGGTGTAGAAGAGGATGTACTTAAATACCCTTCAGGCTATCCAGAAACGGCACCAACTGCCCCAGTGAACATCTATGGCGAAACCAAGAGGATGGGCGAACAAGAATTACTATCAATAGAGGGTGATTTTTTAATTCTTCGGGTTTCTTGGCTCTGTAGTGCTTATGGGAATAATTTTTTAAAAACTATTTTAAGACGGGCTAAAAGCCATGGTCATTTAAAGGTAGTTAATGATCAATTAGGGGTTCCAACTTTTACCGAAGATGTCATAGAACAGACTCTTGAATTACTACAGATGGACGCACGAGGAATATTCCATTTAGGTTCTAAGGGTATGATAAGTTGGTACGATTTTGCAAAGGAAATACTCGAATTAGCGGATATAAATGTGCCTTTAGAACCGGTATCTAGTGATTTTTTCCCATCAAAAGCAGTACGGCCAAAATTTTCTAAGTTGTCTACTTCGAAAATAGAAAACTTGGGCATCACAGTTTGGCCTTGGCAAAGATCTTGTAAACGCGTAGTATCTAGCTTAAAAGACATTTAATATGAATGTAGTTGAAACTAATTTAGAAGGTGTTAAGATATTAGCTCCCGAGGCATATGAAGATGACAGGGGCTACTTTAAAGAAACCTATAGAAGTACTTGGTTAGATCGTCTAGGGTGTACCCACGATTTTGTTCAAGATAATATCTCTAGGTCTTATCAGAATACCATTAGAGGTCTGCATTATCAAAAGGAACAAGCTCAGGCTAAATTAATTCAATGTGTATATGGTGAAATTTTAGATGTTGCAGTAGATCTAAGAAAAACTTCACCTACCTTTGGGAGATATTTTTCGGCAGTTTTATCCGAGAAAAACCATAAACTATTGTATATTCCTGAAGGTTTTGCCCATGGCTTTTCGGTGCTATCCGATCAAGCTATCGTGCATTACAAATGCTCTAAATACTATGACAAGGCATCTGAGCGCGGTATCCGCTGGGATGATCCATTAATTCGAATTGATTGGCAAGTAAGCCGGCCTATTTTATCAAATAAAGATAGAAATCTACCATTATTTTCATCACTTAAAGCAGAAGATATATTTATATGAAACTCATCATCACGGGGGGAGCGGGATTTATAGGTTCAAATTTAATCCTGCACTTATTTGAAAAATATCCAAATTGGACCATCTACAATATCGATAAGCTAACCTACGCTTCGGATCGCAATTATCTTAATCCCATCAAGAACTCTGAACGATATCACTTCAAAAAGGTGGATTTAGTCGATCGAGTGGCGGTGCAGGAGGTGGTAAAGAGCTACCGGCCAGATGGTGTTATCCATTTAGCAGCTGAATCACACGTAGACAACTCAATTTCTGGACCAGAACCATTTATCCAATCCAATGTAGTTGGAACTTTCAATATTTTAGAAGAATGTAGACAGCTATGGTCTCAGGAGCCGGAAGAATTTGCTCATGCACGATTTTTACACGTTTCAACGGATGAGGTATATGGTGAATTGGAAGATGATGGATTCTTTACCGAAGAAACACCTTATGCTCCAAACTCACCTTATTCAGCATCGAAAGCGGGAAGTGATTTCATAGTACGTTCTTACTTTCAAACCTATGGCATGAATGTAGTGACCACAAATTGCTCCAATAATTATGGCCCTCATCAACACGATGAGAAATTAATTCCTACTGTAATTCGAAGTGCTATGCAGTCTAAAAGTATTCCCATTTATGGCAAAGGTGAGAATATTCGAGACTGGTTATTTGTGAAAGATCATTGCAGCGCTATAGAGACGGTGTTTACGCAAGGAAAAGCGGGTGAAACCTATAATATAGGTGGTAATAATGAGTGGAAAAATATCGACTTGGTGTATAAAATTTGTGAGATACTAAACAAAGTTGTAGCTAAGGGACCCGATGGAGATTATAAAAACCTCATTACATTTGTTACCGATCGTTTAGGCCATGATTTTCGTTATGCCATAGATGCTTCAAAAATAAAGAGAGAATTAAACTGGGAGCCTAATCCAGATTTTGATGGAATGATTGAAGAAACGATTTTGTGGTATGTAAATAAATACAAATCCACACTAAAAATTGCAGAAAACGGATAAATGGCAGAGAAAAATTATTGGTTATGTAAGTCCGAACCCGATAACTACAGTATAGATGATTTAAAAAGAGATCAACGCACTCCATGGGATGGGGTTCGTAATTACGGCGCCAGAAATTATATGAGAGATCATATGCAAGTTGGTGATTTATGTTTTTTTTATCACTCTAACCAAAATCCTCCAAGTATAGTAGGTATTATGGAGGTTTGTCGTGAGGCTTACCCTGATGCTTTACAATTCGATCCAGAGTCTAAATATTTTGATGAGAAGAGCTCTGAATCTGACCCAAGATGGATTAATGTGGATGTACAGTTTATTGAAAAGTTCACTACACCTATTACTCGAGATCAATTAAAGGCTGAAGAAAGCTTAGAGGCTATGGAATTATTTCGTTTAGGTAGGTATTCGATTACTCGGGTGCGTGCCGAAGAATGGGAACATATCCTGACTTTGAACAACGGTCAGTAGTCATTATTTTCTCTGAAAGATAAATTACAGAGCATGCCCCAAAAACCAAACGAAGTACATTTAAGAACCAAAGGAGTTCTACCTGTTCAAAAATTGAAATTATTGGCCGAACTCGGCGTAATTGGCCATCATAAAGATTACCCTATTCTAGAAGATCAGTATCAACCTAATTCAATTGATTTACGTCTTGGCGAGGTTGCCTATCGGGTTAGGAGTAGTTTTTTGCCCGAAAATGAAACGGTTTCTCAGAAACTAGAACGTCTAGAGCAGTATTCATTTTCTCTAAAAGAGGGGGCGGTTTTGGAAGAGAATGCGGTTTATATTATTCCGCTTCTCGAGCATTTACGTTTACCTCAAAGTCATTATTCTCCTACATCCATGCACCGATCTAGTACAGATCGTACAGATGAGATAGACTCTATTCGTCTGTATGCACTGGAAAACTTAACGGCAAAAGCCAACCCAAAAAGCAGTACGGGTCGTTTGGACGTTTTCACCAGAGTAATCACTGATTTTTCACATCGATTTGAAGAAATTTCGGCAGGTTATCAAGGTCCATTATTTGTAGAAGTTGTTCCAAAATCATTTCCTATAAAAGTAAAGACAGGACAACGACTCAATCAGCTTCGTATCCGGCATGGATTTGAAGTTCTATCTGATCAGGATTTACTCAGGATACATGATCAAGAACCTTTGTTATTTACAGAAGAGGGTAAAGCCATGCCTTTGGAAACCCTAAAAGTAAATAAAGGTTTATTTATGAGTGTTCATCTTAAGGCAAAACCGGGCCAAATTATAGGGTATAAAGCCAAAAGACATAGCAATTATATTGATTTTGAAAAAATAGGTCATTATGCGGTAGAGGATTTTTGGGAACCTATATTAGCATCTAAAGATTCTATGGTTATACTAGAGCCTGAGAGTTTCTATATTTTTGCATCCAAAGAACGCATACGAGTACCTGCTAAGTTGGCATGTGAGATGATGGCTTATGATACCGGTTCGGGGGAATTGAGAACTCATTATGCAGGTTTTTTTGATAGTGGATTTGGTGGAAGCGTAGAAGATGGTGGGGCTCGTGCGGTGCTAGAAGTGCGTTCTCACGATGTGCCATTTTTAATTGAAGATGGTCAAACCCTGTTTAGTATGCAATTTGAGCCAAACTCAGAACAACCTGAAGTTATGTATGGCAGAGAAATCAAAAGTAATTACCAGGGCCAAGATTTAAAATTAGGCAAGCATTTTGATGCCTCATGAATATCCAATTTTATGTTCCTCCCTCCCAAATAACAAACGATACCATCGTATTTGATGAGCAGGAGAGTAAGCATATATCTCAAGTTCTCCGTAAGTCCATAGCCGATATCATTCACGTAACAGATGGGGTAGGAGGTAGATTTACAGCGGAAATAAGTCATTTGGGTAAACGACAGGTAAAAGCTAAAATTCTAAGTCAGGAGTTTCAGTATAAGTCAAACACATCCATATCAGTTGCTCTAGCGAGTCTGCATAAAAGGGATCGATTAGAATGGGCTTTAGAAAAATCAGTCGAATTGGGAGTCGACAATTTTTATCTGTTTGAAGCTGAACATTCCGAATTCCCTCGATGGAAGGTAGATCGACTACAACAAATCATGCTTAGTGCAGCCAAACAATCAAAGCGTTGTTGGTTCCCTCGGTTAGTGATTAAAAAACGTATTACCCATGTTATAGAAGATTATAGGCATACGATGAAGAATAACTCATTTTCTATGTATGTGGCTCATGAAGAGGCTTCTACGGAGTGGGAAACTATTGGCTTGGGAAATGATGAATCTAGGCTTTATTTTATTGGCCCTGAAGGAGGTTTCAGCAATTCAGAAATAGAACAGTTTTCCAATCAATCTGTAAGGTCATTTATTTTGGGTTATGGAAATGATGCTCAGATACTACGCTCAGAGACAGCGGTAGTAAGTTTGTTAGCTAAACACTATTGAATGTTTGTTAATCCAAGCTCGTGCAAGAGCTCATTATTGGATTTCTACATCCATGAAATGATTGTGCTTATCAACAATGTCCTCCTCATCAAAGGAACTGATAGATTGATGTTTCGTCTGTATATTTTGGGTCTTGAATTGAGTCAAGAAAGGAGGATGTACCGTTAATGCCTTTAAAAAAGGCGGATAATGGCAGCTGCTTAATATTTTTAAATCTTCGGTAAAACTAGTCTCTTCCGACAAAAATTTAAATATACGGTCTACAGGACTATTTTTGAAAAGACTACGGAATATCTTTCTACTAGCAGGTACATCCGTAGCTAGTACTCGTAGTAGTAACAAGTCATAATATCGGAATCTATATTCAGAGGCCGTGGGAGAGAGAGGTTTCTTGCCTCTTGCTAATTGCTTAGCACAGGCTTTCGAATACTTATGAACTCTGCTAAAGGTATACCCAGTACTTGGCTTTGTGAATCCACCAACGGTACCTAGATTGAATATTCGGGATGCATAAGTAGGTGTATGTGGCCGGTCATCCATGGGTATTTCACCATATTCCTTACGTTTGATAAGGTAGTCCTGCCGATCAAGCCCAAAATTTTTCTTGAGATAGCTTTTAATCTTCTTTTTATACTCTTTCTTTTTTAATGGAGTATCTGAAAAGACTGTAAACTCCGCAAGGGCACGAGTCTTTTTGAAAGGTAATAGATACATGAACGCAAAACCTTGATCGAAGGTCTCATCTACATCCATGAGCGTGAAAGAGGTTTTATCAAAAATCTTTTCTTTGGTTTTAATTTCTAACCCTAAAAAATGCTGAATCAATGGATACTTCCTCTGCTCAGGTACGAAATTAGATGGAAGGAAAATACTTTGAAAAATATAATCGGCTAAATAGGTATTGCTATCCTTGGTGATGAGTGCAGCCTTGGTACTATTGGACGAAAAATCTAAAATACTTTCCTCAAGAAGATCGAAATTTGGAGCTTTTTGTAGTGCTCGCAAGATTTTTTCTTTATAGTCACTTTCTTTTACACAGTAGTATCTGTGATCTTGGAAGGCGAGGCGAGAAGAAAAATCAAGGGCTGAAAAATCAGTTTGGCGCCATGTGCGATGGGCAATTTCTGTAAAAGGATGACTCTTTTTTCCCCAAAAACACCATGTTTTACTGTTATTAGGTGCAAATGATTCATCAATGAGAAGTACCTGTCCTTTATAATCTTCCTGAATCAAATGCCATGCTAAGCTAAGCCCAGAAAGGCCTGCCCCTGCAATGATGAGATCATATTTTTTAGACTCTGACATAGATAAGCTTGAATAGCTCCTGAAATATGCTGATTATGGGACGCTTAACATACGGGCATTACATATCGACTACTGTATAATGCTTCAATTATAAAAGAAAAACAAACGAATATCGTTCACTAATCTACTGATATGTCTACCATTGATTTACGCAGTGACACGGTCACGCTACCTACCTCTTCGATGAAACGCGTGATGGAAGAGGCACTACTTGGAGATGATGTGTTTGCTGAGGACCCGAGTGCTAACAGCTTTCAAGAAAAAATGGCTAA
>CAKZLH010000320.1 GCA_937125285.1 uncultured Balneolaceae bacterium
TAGTTTGGTCGATATCCAGTCATGGCCAGCACAAAGTCATTTTCTATAGTAATTTGCCCTTCTGGGGTTTTCAAGTCCACCTCATGTTCCCGGATTTCAACCAATTCTGTGTTGAAATAAGTGGTGATTTCATGGTTTTTGATTCGGTTTTCAATATCGGGTTTCACCCAATACTTAACGGTGGGTTTAACCTCGGAATATCGAATAGCCATGGAGACCTCTGCTCCTGAGCGGTAACACTCCAAAGCTACATCTACGCCCGAATTACCTGCCCCAACAACCAACACTTTTTGCCATGCGAAGGGATGTGCTTCCTTATAGTAATGCATCACTTTCGGTAGATCTTCCCCGGGTACACCTAGCTTGTTTGGCGTGCCATAAAATCCAGTGGCAATAACTATTTTGCTAGCCTCATAGCTACCTTTGCTTGTATGTACCGTGAACTGTCCATCTTCGCCTTCAACCCGTTCAACCGATTCATAGAGTCGAACTGGGAGTTCGTAATGCTGAGCGGCACGGCGATAATATTCCAATGCCTCGCTTCGAGTGGGTTTAAAGCCGTGTGATATAAATGGGATGCCCCCGATTTCTAACTTATCCGAGGTTGAGAAGAAGGTCATGTTTACCGGATAATTGTAGAGGGATTGAACCAGGCAACCTCGTTCTATGATAAGAAAAGGGATGTTGCGCTTTTTAAGTTCTATTCCGGTTGCCAAGCCAATTGGGCCGGCACCTATTATGATCACCATGACGTTTTTACTACAGTTAAACTATTGTTCGCGCAGAAAGATATAAAATTCTAGAGTGTAGATTTGCCATTGGTTTCGTAGTTTTAGCTCATCATGATTGGACTCTCTCATCTTTCACAAAGCCCTATTAAACGCATAGCCGCCATTGACCTCGGCACCAACTCATTCCATGTGGTAGTGGTTGAAATTATGTCGGACGGAAGTTTTCGCCGAGTTGATGACTTGAAGGAAATGGTGGTGCTAGCTAAAGAAGGAATTGGTAAGGATCTGTCCGATGAAGCGATTGAAAGGGGGCTGGACGCACTAAAAAAAATTAAAATACTTTGCGATAGTTACGATGTCGATGAGATTTTAGCCTACGCTACTAGCGCCATAAGAGAGGCTGAAAACGGCGGGGTTTTCATACAAAGGAGTATTGATGAAGTGGGCATAAAAATTCGAGCTATACCAGGTAGTATGGAGGCCGAATTAAT
>CAKZLH010000321.1 GCA_937125285.1 uncultured Balneolaceae bacterium
TTTGCCGATGGTCAATTTACCAATGAAGCACCTTTTGGATACTATGGGTTTTCACAGCAATTCATTGGTTCTGGTTTGAACATGGGTCTTGGTTTTAGTAATGCTCGGGATACCACTCGAAATACTTTATATAATGTACGCGCCGATTTTTCATCTCAAGTAAATCGTGTGAATTTGATTAAAGCGGGTATTGATTTTCAACTCATTGATAATCAAACCAATAATGCACGTATTGATCAATTCTTAACGGCTTCTAACTTGAAGAATGAATGGGATACCAAGCCCATGAGATTATCTGCATATGTACAGGATAAGTTAGAATTTGAAGGAATGATTGCGAATGTAGGCCTTAGAATGGACTATGTTCAAGGTCAAAAATGGTTTGCATTCAGTGATTATGATGCTGTACTGGGTATAGGTAATGCAGGAGCCATTGATACTTTACAAACCATAACACCAGACGGGGTACTTCGCTTAAGTCCACGTTTAGGGGTATCTTTTCCTATAACGGAGGTGTCCAAGTTCTATTTCAACTATGGTCATTTTTATCGTTTACCGACTCCAGACGACCTATATTATATAAGAGTATATCCTGAATCTCAACAGGTTACAGCCCTTGCCAATCCTGATAAAGCATTACCAAAAACCGTAGCTTATGAATTGGGATATGAGCAATCTTTATTTGATCAGTATCTAGTGAAGGTTGCTGGATTCTATAGAGATGTAACCGATCAGCCCCTCAGTGTATCCTATACTAACCGAGACGCATCGGTAAACTATAGCTTGAGCCAAGCAAATAGTTATTCAGACATCAGAGGGGTAGAGTTAACCTTTAGAAAATCTCAAGGGCGCTATGTTAGAGGGTTCGCTAACTATACCTACCAAGTAAGCAGAAGTGGTAGATTTGGCTTTGCTCAATCCTATGAAAATCCTGCCCAACAAAGAGAGTATGAGCGTACAACCACCGCAAATGATGTTTTTCCATCCGTACCACAGCCTTATGCTAATGTTAGTTTAGAGTTCTTAGTACCGGAAGAATTAGGCCCTAACTTCGCCAATTTTTATCCAGTAGGAGGTTGGAATGTGAATTTCATCTATCGTTGGACCTCAGGTTCATACGAAAGCTGGACAGGGGGAGGGTATATACCAGGTATTGTGAATAATGTTCAATGGAAAGATTATTGGAATGTTGATTTACGTTTGAGCAAGCATATTGAGGTGGCGGATCGAGTACGTGCTAGCTTATTTGTGGATGTTAACAATGTACTTAATCACCGCTATTTCTCTCCATATACTTCCGGATTCGTGCTTGCAGGCGACCGTTTAGCATACATGAGATCTCTACATTTACCACAGTCGGTATTAGATGAAATTGGTAATGGATACCCTGCACCGCCGATAGCAGGTAATGATCAGCCCGGGGATTATAGAGATTTCGATGTGGAATTTGTCCCTATTGTAAGCGTGGTTAATCTAGAAACCGTAGCAAATCCAAATGAGCGACCACTTTACTGGCACTCTGCATCACAGGATTATTACCGTTATGACAAAGAAACGGGCGTATTTAATCCAGCTGATGAGGAGTATGTAAAAGAAGTCTTAGAAACTAAGGCTTATATCGATATGCCTAACCAACCCTATTTTACTTTCTTTAATCCACGTGCTGTTCGGTACGGTATAAGAATTAGTTTTTAAGAGGGGTACCAAGCAATGAATTACAATAGAATTATAAAACGTCTTAGAAACCATAAGAACATGAATCAAATGACTGCGTATCGTTTGTCAACATTCCTCCTGATCATGCTATTTGCACCCATGCTCACCGTAGCACAGCAGACCAAATGGATGGAAGTAGGTGGCCTACAGAACTTTTATGTTGATTTGGGTAATGAAATAGAAATTGCCCGAGGATTGGGACA
>CAKZLH010000322.1 GCA_937125285.1 uncultured Balneolaceae bacterium
AAAAAAAGAACCACTCTGTCGAAGTGGTTCTTTTGAAAATTAGGGTCTAATATTTATTGTCTTTAAAAAGATATCTACCGGTCAAAGTTAGCTATCAAGGGTCTATTGTATAACTCTAAATTGCGTTAGTGATGTAGTTATCGGAACAATCCGAGACAAACTTAAGCGTTCGCAAAAAAATTTTTTTGAGCAACTGATTTCTTGTATAATCCATGGACGGAATACCGGCATATAGCGGGCCAATTGCCAAACAAATGGTTCAATATTTTGCCTACAAACATGCCCAAAATTTAATTTTTGCATAGAAGGAACACCCCATGAAAAAACAAATCTCACTATTATCCTTACTCATACTAGGAACCTTACTTTTTGCCCTTCCTACGAGTTTAAAGGCTCAGGACAATAATGGCCTGCAGTCGGCCGGTGATTCCGATCAAAAGTGGGCAATCGCACTTCATGGAGGAGCAGGTTATGTATCTCCCAATATGCCAGAGGAACGAAAGGCCGCGTACATGGCGGCGCTTGATTCTGCACTAGCGATAGGGGTTGAAATTTTAGAACAAGGGGGCTCATCTCTAGATGCTGTTGAACAAACGGTACGATTTCTCGAAGACAACCCATTATTTAACGCGGGAAGAGGAGCTGTATTTACCAGTGAAGGCAAAAATGAATTGGATGCCGCTATTATGGACGGCTCACAGATGAATGCGGGGGCGGCAACAGGTTTAACCACCGTAAAACATCCTATTTCATTGGCTAGAATTATCATGGAAGAATCTCGGCATATTCTTTTCGCTGGAGATGGTGCTGAGCAGTACGCAGACCAAACAACGGTAGAACGCGTAGATCCTGATTATTTTAAAGTGCCTGCACGCTATGAAGCCTGGAAGCGAGCCAACGAATCCCAAGGTTACTTGGAATCTCAACCAAATAATGCATGGAAGATGGGTACGGTCGGCTGTGTAGCGGTCGACAAAACGGGGCGTTTGGTTGCCGGTACATCAACGGGTGGGATGACCAATAAACGATATGGTAGAGTTGGGGACGTTCCTATTATAGGCTCTGGAACTTACGCCGATGAACAAGTTGCCGTATCAGCTACGGGATGGGGAGAGCGTATCATGCTTAATGTTTCGGCGCATCGATTGGCCAGTCATATTCGTTACACAGGGGCAAGTCTTCAGGAGTCGATGAATCACTTAGTATATGAGATCCTAAACGAGGGTGAGGCGGGCTTTATAGCCGTCGATCGACAGGGTAATATTTCTATGGAAACGAACACGGGTTCTATGTTTCGGGCTTCTCAGAGTGAGGGGGGAGAAAAAACAGTAGCCATCTGGAAATAAAACAGTCGCCTTAGTTCCAATCGCAATACTAGGCTTAATCGAGTCCTTTTTGAAATCGATCGCGCAACTCTTGCACGTATACGCCTATATCATTGCGTAATTCGAAAAAACGCTCGTTAAAATCGAGATACTCCGCCTTTTTAAAAAGACGAGATCCTTTTAAGTGGCTCATTCGCTTCAACCCGTTATTTGCATAGTAAAGTGCTCGCTTGGTGTACGCAATATTGGCTCCCATGTACTCGTGTTCGAATCCAAATGAATAGCCCCCGGCTAATTTAGCACCAATCTTAAGGGTTTCGTCTACAAAATCGTCAATTTCGGGGCGATGGTATTTACGATTTACGCGCATAGCCCATCGAAGAATATCGACCGCCAAATTTTTGGAGCGAGAATAAATACGCAAGTTATCGAGGCTTCCGTAATCAGAGTACGCAAAATCTTCACTTAAGGCCTTCCACTCTTCGCCTTCTTCAAAACCAGACTCTTCTTCTATAAACTCATCATGAGAGTGATAGGGGAATTCGTCATCATCGTCATCAAAATCATCGTCTTCTTCCCAGTCTTCATCGTCTGGAAAATACGCCTCATCCAAGAGCAATTCTTCTTCAACATAGGCCTCAAAGGCATCGTCTTCACTTAGACTCTCTTCAAGAAGGGTAATCCAACGAGGGGTAGAACCGCCTTTTGGATCAGCTGTAATGAACTTCCGTAATTGATCGCTTTTCTTTTCTACTTCAGAAATGTGCGCGTCCCACTGATGTTCGTCCCAGAGTTCATCACCGGAATTACTGAATTGCATATAGCGTGTGCAAGGTTTTGGGTTGGTTTAGCATAAAAACAAAAATTCACAGCCCTTAATCAAGGGCAAGTGGAAAAATACGCTATTTTGTGGATAAACGGATGAAAAATCCTTACAAACGTTTTAAAACTTCTACAACTACCCGTGTGAGTTGAGGTTCGGCCATAGCAGCAGCCTCTAGCACGTCATCTAAACTTACCGGTTGAAGTGAATCGGGAAAACATTCGTCCGTAATAACCGAAATACCCAACACTTCCATGCTCATATGAACCGCCGCAATCACCTCTGGAACCGTTGACATGCCCACTACATCGGCTCCAAGTTGACGCATGTATCGATACTCGGCTTTGGTTTCAAGCATAGGACCAGAAACAGCCAAATATACCCCTTGATGCATTTTTATGCCCAAATCCAAAGCCGCCTGTTCAGCGGTAGCCATGAGCCTTTCGGTGTAAGGGGCGGACATATCAGGAAATCGTGGGCCTAAGTCAGGATCATTGGGCCCCATAAGAGGGTTATCTCCCAAGAAATTTATGTGATCATTAATCAACATAATATCGCCACGTTGAAAATTCGGATTCAACCCGCCACACGCATTACTCACCAACAGCGTTTGAACACCAAGTGCCTTGGCCACCCGAACCGGAAATACAATCTGCTGCATAGAGTAGCCTTCATAATAATGAAAACGACCCTGCATGGCCATGACCGGCTTGCCGCCCAAGCGGCCTAGCAATAATTTCCCAGCATGACTTTCAACCGTTGAAACCGGAAAATGCGGGATTTCATCGTAAGGTAAAACCGTGTCTACGGTCATTTCTTCCGCTAATTGACCCAGGCCGGTTCCTAGGATGAGTAGATATTCTGGGGCGGTCTCAAAATGCTCCTGAATAAAAGCGGCTGCTTCGGCCCGTTGGGCTCGAACGGTTTCAATCGTCTTATGTATCATGGTACTAGGGCTAGAAATAGGCTCTTTTCATTCAAAATTTTTACCAAACAGGACGGCTTAATCCAGATCGTCTAATAAACTGTTCATAAAATCATCATCGTTATCCAGACTACTCGATGATTCCTTTTTTTCTTTTTTGGGCTCAACATCATCAACTTCAGTAGTTGAATCAGAACCTGCTTCAAAATTAGCACTTTCAATAAGCTCGTCCTTTTCAGTATCAGTACTAACTTCCGATTTTTCAGGCGCATTTTTTTCTCGGGTTGAACCCTCTGGCTCCTCAATAGGATCAAAAATATGGAATTCGTTGGCGGCGAATTTTTCAACCAGTGTTTGATTATTCTCTAGAAATTGTTGGAAGCTACTAATCATTTCTTCTCTTCTTTCAAGCAAGCGAATCATGTCTTGACGAATCAAAGACCGTTGTTGTTGTGCTTCTTTAATAATGGTTTCCGCTTCCATATGTGCACGGTCCATGGCTGTTTTGGCCTCGCTTCTAGCTTGCTCCATTTTCTGTGCCACGGACTCCTTAGTAGTTTGAAGGGTTTCGTGTATGGCTTCTTCAACCTTTTCGTAATGGGTTATTCGTTTGTTCAGTTTCTCTACCTGTTCATTCAGATCACTGTTTTTTTGCTGTAACTGATCTACCTCAGAAGCTACTAATTCTAAAAAGGAATGAACTTCATTTACGTCGTATCCCCGGAGAGATTTGTCGAATCGATGCTGTTTAATTTCGAGCGGTGTAAGTTTCATAATTATTCTTGTTCTTTTTCTCTGTTAAGGATTTGCTCACCTCGTATGTTCTCTTCTGCGGCAATAGTTTCTAAGTTTTGAATTCGCCCCTGGAGTTCACGGATCATCCCCCGGAGTTCATTGGCTTCGCGAGCCCCCAGTATTCGTTTTTCTTCAATTTCTAATTCTTTTTCTTTGTAGGCATAGATGAGTCCACCAACAATGGCAACAATTGGTATAACGGCAAACCAAGGTAGTCCGAACATGAGTTAACTCCATTTTTATTAATAATTCTCACTCCAAACACAATACGAAAAAAGACGGAAAAGGTTGAATAGCTATGTTCAATTATTCCATGAATCAATTATCGTCCACCAAAGATTGCACTTCCTATTCGGAGCATAGTTGCGCCTTCTTCAATAGCAATGATATAATCATTACTCATACCCATAGACAATTCACGTAGCTTGGGGTACTGTACTTTATTATGGAATAATGTATTTGCGAGAAGTCGAAATGAGGTGTGGATTTCTTCCTTGTTATCGGTGAATTTTGCCATTCCCATCAATCCTCGAACCACCACATGTTCCATGGGCTCGGCATGAGCGAGTAAATCAGGGACTTGCGTTGGCAAACACCCACCTTTTTGATCTTCATCACTAATATTAACTTGAAGGAGCACTTGGATAATGCGATTATTTTGGGCGGCTCGCTTCTCAATTTCATCTAGCTGTTTCGCTTTATATACCGAATGAATCCAGTGAACATAGGGTGCTATGTACTTTATCTTATTGGTTTGAAGGGTGCCGATCATATGCCATTGTATGTCTGGATAAGTTAAGGCGGTGGCTTTTTCCTGTAATTCTAACATGCGATTTTCACCAAAATGCCGCTGACCGGCCTCATAGGCTTCTTTAATCATATCAACCGGCTTGGTTTTACTCACAGCAACCAGGCAAATATCATCGGTATTTTTGCCAAAAAGACGTGCAGCATCATCAATGGAGGAAAGCGAGTTTTTCAATGAATCTTTAATCGATGGCATTGCGAAGGATTAAAATGTGTTATTATTTTTAACTTATGGTTAATAGCCTTATTTTTAAATCTAAACATTAATTGAAGGTAACCAATTTTTGGTACTTAAATTTCCGATGTACATACGCCTATATGCAGGCCACCCGTCCTCTTCTGAACAAAAGAAAAAAGGAAGATAGGTGAGTCTAAACATTCGACAAATATCTACCTTTTTGAACCAATGGGCGCCCCCAAGTGTCAAAATGGATTATGATAACGTCGGGTTATTAGTCGGAAATCCAGATTCAGCAGTTACACGCATTCTCACCTGCCTAGATGTAACAGAGGCCATTGTTCAAGAAGCTATACAGAAGAAATGTGAGTTAATTATTGCCCATCATCCTCTGATCTT
>CAKZLH010000323.1 GCA_937125285.1 uncultured Balneolaceae bacterium
TTTTATTTCGCTGCGGCTTTGGTTTCGGTAACCCACTAAGCCTAGTCGTTCGGCTAGTGATTTCATAACGACCTCCCTGCTTTAAATCCAAATTTCGCCATTTCCCAGAGGCTCGAATGCCTGCGAACGGCGTCTAAAATCATATCCTTCGATTTCGCTGTGGGCTGGTTGTCGATACTAAAGAACGACCGACCAAAATCACACAAAATATTGGGCACCTTATGCTGCATAATTGGATCATGCAATACGTGCACGGCATCCTGAAACCCATTTATATCTTTCATAATGTAACTGGCATCTAGTTTTTTGCGATAGTCGGCCAGTTTCCCCACCGAAAAATCACCCGCTTCTTTGGCTTCCACCACCGTTTCGGCGGCCAGAATCCCAGACCTCATCGCATAGTCCATGCCTTGAATGGCCTTGCCCGCATTCAGCAACAAATTCGCGGCCTCGCCTATTATCAATACCCCGTCGGCATACACCTCACGCGGCATCGCCCGTTTATCTCCCGAAGACACCACATGGGCCGAATATTCCACCACTTCACCGCCTTCTATGGCATCGGCTACTACGGGGTGGGTTTTAAAATGGCTTAAAATATCATGAGGGGATTTCTTCTGCGCTCTCAAATCGGCAATGCTCAGCACCAAGCCTACCGACAGGGTATCTTTGTTGGTGTATAAGAATCCACCCCCTTCCACACCATCGGTGGCCCATCCCACAAATTCGTTGCTCATTCCGGATCGGCCTCGAAGTTGAAAGCGATCTTCTAAACGCTGTTGATCGAAGCGAATAATCTCTTTTATTCCCGTGAGCATATGATCGGCGGGAACATATTCGGTTTGAAGTCCCACTTGCCGCGTGAGCAAATTGTTCACCCCCTCGGCAATGATCACCACCTTGGCATAAAACTCCTCATCTCCGGTTTTAATCCCAACGGCGCGACCACCCTCCATAAGCACCTGATCCACCTTAATGTCAGTAGCAATAAAGGATTCCTCGGCAAAATCACTCGCATCGATAGCTTCCTGCACCTTTCCCGCCAGCCAGTTGTCGAAGCGCGCACGAAGCACCACGACTCCCGTGTAGGGAGGCTGATTCCAGTGGCTCGATTTAAAATCCAGGGTGAAGGCCGACTGCTCATCCATTAAACTAAGCCGGCGATGATTCACAAATCGCTCCCAGCCGCCGTCTTCTTCTTCCCAATACTGAGGAACCAACTTCGCCAAATCGCTACCCCAAAGCACGCCGCCCGACACATTTTTGGCACCCGCAAACTCGCCCCGCTCCACCAATAAAAACTTCATATTCGCTCGCGCCAAGGTCATGGCCGCCGACAAACCGGCCACTCCGCCTCCAATTACAATCGCGTCGAAAGCTTCTTCTTCCATGCTATCCTTTTAAGCGTTTGATTTCGGCGATGAATGCTGGTAATACCTCGTATAAATCCCCGACAATACCGTAGTCGGCCACTTCGAAAATAGGCGCATCCGCGTCTTTGTTTATAGCTACGATGACCTTCGAATTGGTGATGCCGGCCACGTGTTGAATAGCCCCTGAGATACCCACCGCGATGTATAACTGCGGCGCGACAACCTTTCCGGTTTGCCCGATTTGAACGCTTGGGTCATAGATTCCTGCCTCCGTTAAAGCTCGAGAGGCTCCGATGCCCGCATTCAAAACCCCCGCCAATTCCGCTATTAAGGCTTTGGCGGTCTCGTCTTTAACCCCTCGGCCAGCCGCCACAATGGTTTCGGCCTCATTCAGGTCGATGGTATCTGCCGCCGCGGTGATGATTTCTCGGATCTGCGTCTGCAATTTCGAATCCGTCTGGTCTACATCTAAGTGTGCAATTTTCACGGGTTGAAGGGAAGCTGTGCCACCTTCCTGATCTCCGGCGGCTTCCAAAATTCCATAAGAGCCCGAACGCACCGACACCATCACATGCTTCGCCGTGGTTTGCACCTGGGTTTGGGCTTTGGAGGCCATTACTGGACGGGTCGCGGTTAGGGTGAGCCCAGAAGTCGTCCCACCGTTGGAATCCGCAGCATCGCCAGCAGCCACACTAAACTCCGACACATCCGCAATCACACTCGCGCCCAACCGCATCGATAAGGCCCCTAAAATATCTTTTGCTCCTTCGGTAGAGGCCATGGCCACCATACTGGGTTTCGCTCCTTGATCGGTAGCTTGGGCATGAGCGGCTTCAACTGCCGCAAGCAAGGCTTGATTGTTATGCTCTTTAAAGGATTCATCGGTAGCCGACCATACGGTATCTACGCCATAGGCGCCTAGCTCAGCGCTCCATTTCTCCGCCGTCCAATCCGCCACCTCGGGAGTACAAACCACCGCATGAAGCTCGACTTCTTGGCCGTTGGTGTTGAGCGTATCGGCTAAGGCTCTCCCTCGTGCAAGTACTTCTAATGAGGCTCTTTTGATGGCGCCGCTTTGAACCGTAAGTAGATGTAAAAATATCATGAGAGTAAATCGTTTTGTTCAAGAAGTTCGGCTACTTTCGTCGCATCATCCGCGGCGCCCTCGCTAAATTTCTGTCCTGCTTGACGCGCGGGTATTTCTCCGTAGGCGGTAATCTGAGTTTTGGCGTGCACATCGCCCTCGCTGACCCCAAGATCAGCTAGGCTCAGCGTTTCTAAGGGTTTCTTCTTAGAAGCCATAATCCCTTTAAGCTTAGGAATTCGAGGTTCATTCATATCATTGGAACAGGTGATTAAACAGCCATTGGCCACGACCACCATTTCTTGGCCGCTATCCCCCTGACGTTTCACCAAAAATCCACCGTCGGCCTCTCGGGTGATGCCCACCGCATTCGATACATAGGGCACCCCTAGTAACTCGGCCACCATGGATCCCGTTAAGCCGGCATCGGTATCCTGAGACTGTTTGCCAAAAAATAGCGCATCGTATGTTTGCTCGGCATAATAGGCGGCTAAAATCTTTGCATAACTGTACGAGTCGAATCCACCGGCACCTTCTACGCCCTCGGTTGATATATGCACCGCCGAATCGGCCCCCATCGCCAAGGCCTTTCTCAAGGTTTCCGCGGCTCTGGCTGATCCCACGCTTACCACCACCACTTCGCCTCCGTGAGCTTCTTGTAGCACCAATGCTTCTTCTACCGCTGATGCATCGTAGGCATTGAGCACGGCGCGATCGGCATCCATGATGAGTTCACCGTTTTTTATTTGCATAGGCGCCGTTACATCGGGCACCATTTTCACACTTACTAAGAT
>CAKZLH010000324.1 GCA_937125285.1 uncultured Balneolaceae bacterium
CTCCCAAAAGCACCTAATTTAAATCTGCCTATTTCTAAATCTGGTGAACTTATCGTTTCAGCTACTTCAACCCCATTTATATATCCTTTTACCGAATCTCTGGACACTTCAACTTTCATTTCGAACCATTCCCCCCAATTAACATTGTTAGTGAATGAATCTTCAATCATAACTCCATCTATCATCACTCTTAATTTACCTGAAGGATCATCACTATTTATGGGATTAACATGGAATCCAATTCCCTCATCAATGTTCGAATCAGTATCCATGATGCGAATACCTGTATTTGCTACCGATGTATTGGATTTAACGTTAACACTATAAGTACCATAACCCGTCTTAAATGATTTTGGATACACGTTAGGGTCTATACCTGTTCCAGGATTAGTCACAGTTAGCATATTGCTTCCATCATGAGAACCAGGTTCAATGACAGCATTACCACCGGTGCCATCCTCTAGATTATATTGTGAAATATCTGCATTATCAAAATTTTCCGAAAATGGCATTAACCCGTTTGAATGCAATAATGAGTTTTCTGGAAAGATTGTTTTTAACGATATTTCTGATAAGGCAATTTTGAATGGGTCTGAATCCCCCTCTCCAATTTGAATATTGAAGGTTTCATCTTGGCCTGAACCAATAAGACTATTGCCATTAAACTCAGTCGAGTCAGCTATTTCATTTATTTCGTTTGCAAGAGCATTCATCTGAGCTACTATATAGGACATTTCACTTGAACCCGAATCAATGGTTTCACTAGCAGCCTGAGTAGCCAGAGTCTTCATTTTGATTAGGTTATCTATAATGTTGGAATATGAATTTTCAACCACATCCAACATAGACTTAGCTTCACCAACATTTATGAGAGATTTCTCCAATCCCTTAAGTCTACTATTAAGCTTAGTAGCCATTGCATAACCCGCTGGGTTATCCTCAGAGGAATTTATTCTTCTGCCGGTAGATAGTCGTAATCTGCTATCTCCAAGTTCTCTGTTTATTTTATTTAATGAATGTCGTGCATCCAAAGCCCCAACATTGGTTTTGATTCTATTGAAGTCTCCAAAACTTGCCATAGTTATACCTTATAATTTAGTTTTTAATAATTGCTGCATTGTTACAGCAAGTATCGTCCTGGCTATAAGGCATTAAAATTTTATTAGTTTAGAGATGATTACGGTGTTTCTGTAACTATTTTTTGATGAGCTAGAGAATGTTATAATACATTCGTAACGAAATATTTTATATGCTTTTTGTTCTATTAATACTAACTCTCTTTACCGTTCAAGACACTACTGAATACGATTACCTTTCTGAAAAAGGGTACGACTATTTATCAGAGAAAAATTACTTACGAAATATTAATGGTAATCTAAGATA
>CAKZLH010000325.1 GCA_937125285.1 uncultured Balneolaceae bacterium
TATTATGAATGCCCTGTACTCTGTGGGTTGGTCATAGACGGCTTGTTCGACGCCGTAGAAAATTTGGCTTGGCAACCTGGAAAAGAATTTGACATCATTTCGCTGAGTATTGATCCTAGCGAAACCGACACCTTAGCTGCCCGCGTAAAACGGGATTACATTGAGAGCGGAAGCTGGGGAAGCACGAGGGGTACCGAGCAACATCGACAAGCCATAGAGCAAGTGAATCAAGGATGGCACTTTCTAACCGGTAAGCAACCGGCTATTGATTCACTCATATCCGCCGTAGGATTTGGCGTTGCTCCTATCCCTGGAACCAAAGACTTTGCACATAGTGCCGCTATTATACTCCTAAGCACGGATGGAACCATCACTCGATATCTTTATGGGTTGCGTTTCGACTCATTTGATTTCAGAACGGCCATCTTAGAAGCTTCGGAAGGAACCATTGGAAATACGGTAGACAAACTCATCATGTATTGTTATCAATACGACCCAAATTCGAATTCCTATGCCCCCGTGGCCAGGCGAATTATGAGTCTTGGAGGTTTGGCTACACTCATTTTTCTTGGTATCTTTCTCGGGTATTATTGGCTGCGTGAATTGCGCAAAAATCAATCAATTACTAATTAAATAAACATCTAGGTTCTCCTATGGGAAGACTTTTTGATTTCATGCTCCCGGAAAACAAGTCGCCACTTACGGCCGACCCGACCGACGGGCTGTTTCACTTCATCAATGAAGCCAGTTTAATCATCTTTTTAGGCGTTATTCTCGCCATGGTGTACTTCGCTATTCGATACAAGCGTAAGTCCGAAGACGATAAAACGCCCGTAATCACACATAACAATACCTTAGAAATTACCTGGTCGGTCATACCTCTGCTACTCACCTTTGTGGTATTTGGTTGGGGCTATTCTGGTTGGTTGAATCTAAAGACTGTTCCCGATGATGCCTACGAAATCCATGTCACAGGTTTTAAGTGGAACTGGAGTGTGAATTATGAAAATGGGGCGCAAACCATTAACGAAATCCATGTTCCCAAAGGACAGCCCATTAAATTGGTGATGCAATCACGCGACGTGCTTCACTCTTTCTTCGTACCAGAATACCGGGTAAAACATGACGTACTTCCGAACCGATATACCTATGTATGGTTTCAAGCCGAGGAAGTGGGAGAATCCCAAGTATTCTGTACCGAGTATTGTGGTACAAGTCACTCCGACATGCTCGCAAAAGTGATTGTGCATGAACCTGAAGATTTTGAAGCATGGCTAGACGCTAATGGCGGTGGGCCCAGCGGATCTCCTGTAGAACAAGGTGAGCAACTTGTGTCTCTACAAGGTTGCCAAACCTGTCATTCGGTTGACGGAACCGAACTTATTGGACCGAGCTTCAAAGGTATTTGGGGCCGTAATCGAGCACTCACCGATGGAACTACGATTACAGTAGATGAAAATTACATTCGGGAATCCATTTTGTATCCAGGTAACAAAATTGCTGAAGGCTATCAAAATGTAATGACCCCTTACGAGGGACGCATTAGCGACGACGAGATCACCAACATCATTGAATATTTAAAAACTATTGACTAAGCGTATGGCAAGTGCATCAACTTCTGCAACAAACGCAGCATCAACTCCTACTAAGCTTAAGGTAAAGCGGTTTGCTCCGGCTGAAAGCCCCACCAATACCTATCTCACCGATGAGAAAGGTCTGTGGGCTTGGCTTACCACGGTAGATCACAAGAAAATTGGCCTCATGTACTTGGGTGCCGTAGCCTTTTTCTTTGCGCTCGCCGGCTTCCTAGCCATTGCCTTGCGTACCGAGCTTTGGACGCCCGCTAAAACCTTCATTGAAGCCGATACCTACAACCAATTGTTCACCCTACACGGGGCGATGATGGTGTTCTTTGTATTGGTGCCCTCTATCCCAGCAGCTCTTGGTAACTTCATTCTACCCATGCAGCTCGGAGCCAAAGATGTGGCCTTTCCACGCTTGAACTTAGCGAGTTTCTACATCTATGTGTTTGGTGCCATTTTCACCTTCTTGTCTCTGGCCAACAATGGCTTTGATACCGGTTGGACCTTTTACACTCCGTACAGCTCGGACAGTAACTCCGCAGGAATTATTTGGGTAACCCTTGGGGTCTTCATCTTAGGATTCTCTTCTATCCTGACCGGAACTAACTTCATCACCACCATTCACAAGCTACGTGCTCCTGGAATCTCATGGGATCGACTACCGCTTAATATTTGGGCGCTCTACGCCACTTCCATCATTCAGGTATTGGCCACTCCTGTACTCGCCATTACCATTTTACTTTTGGCTATGGAGAACATCATGGACATCGGGATCTTTGATCCAGCACTAGGTGGTGACCCTGTACTCTATCAGCATTTCTTCTGGTTCTACTCGCATCCTGCCGTGTACATCATGATTGTACCTGGATTCGGTATCATCTCGGAAGTGATCACCACCTTCTCCAAAAAAACCATTTTTGGTTACTGGGCCATCGCCCTTTCTTCCCTCGCCATTGCCTTCATCGGCTTCTTGGTATGGGGACACCACATGTTCACCTCGGGTCAAAGCGCCGTAGCTACGACCATTTTCTCGTTCCTTACCTTCTTGGTAGGGATTCCTACAGGGATTAAGATTTTCAACTGGACGGCCACCTTATACAAAGGCTCGATTTCGATGAAAACTCCGATGCTCTATGTATTTATTTTCATCTTTTTATTCTCCATTGGTGGATTCACAGGAATTATGTTGGGTGCTCTTTCGGTAGATATCCACTTACATGACACCTACTATGTTGTGGCTCACTTCCACTACGTGATGATGGGTGGAACCTTAATTGCACTTTTGGCAGGTCTGCACTACTGGTGGCCTAAGATGACTGGTAAAATGTACCACGAACCACTGGCGAAGATTGCTGCAGGATTCATTTTTGTAGGATTCAACGTAACCTTCTTACCTCAGTTTATCATGGGTGCGCAAGGAATGCCACGACGCTACTACAATTACATTGATCAATTTACGCCCTTCCATCAGACCTCTACCATTGGCTCGTATATTTTAGCCGTAGGCTTCTTAATCATTTTAGGCTACCTAGCCCACTCGTTATTCAGAGGCAAGAAGGCAGGACCTAATCCTTGGAATTCTCGCGGCTTGGAATGGCAAAGTACATCACCCCCAGATTTCCATAACTTTGCACACACACCTGTGGTCATTCACGGTCCCTACGACTATCACCAACCAATGGAAGAATTCCAGTTGGGTTTAGCCGTGGAGCATGGTCACGATGATGCTCACGCTGAACAGGCAACAGCAGCCAGCAGCGAAGCAAAAACAGAAGCCTAAGTACTCACTAGCCAAATAAGAACTTAACCAACAAAACACACGACTAACCGCATGGCGAATCATTCAGCAACCCATCCGAAACACGTGCAGCACCATTTTGTGGACTCCAACCAACAGTTCGAGTCAGCAAAATTAGGGATGTGGGTGTTCTTGGTGAACGAAATCCTATTCTTTGGAGGCCTTTTTTGTGCCTACATCGTTTTCCGAGCTTGGTACCCCGAACTTTTCACTCAAGCTGCTCTAGAGCTTAATACCTTCTGGGGAGCGGTGAACACCGTCGTACTCATTGGTAGTTCACTCACCGTAGCTATGGCGATCCGTTCGGCCCAAAACAATCAGAAGCGTGGACTCGAAATCAACCTGTTGATTACCATCTTTTTAGCTTGTGTGTTCCTCGTGATTAAGTATTTCGAATACGAGCACAAACTTCACTTAGGTATTGCTCCAGGATCCTTCTGGAACCCTACTGAAGAGATTTCCGCAGTTTTAGATCACCCTAAAGCCAACATCTTCTTTGGAATTTACTACATGATGACCGGTGTTCACGGATTGCACGTAATCGTGGGTATCGGCCTTATGGTGTGGCTTTATCTTCGCGCTCGCAAAGGACATTTCAACTCCGAGTACTATACTCCGGTTGAAATCACCGGCCTCTACTGGCACTTGGTGGATTTGATCTGGATTTTCTTATTTCCACTTTTATACCTCATCGAATGATGCGTACCCACGCTTCGGACTAACTCTCATTGAACCAAAAGAACACACGAAATTTTACGAATATGAGCGAACATCACGGACATCACGTCGCATCAGCCAAACAACTTTGGGCCGTCGGAACCGCCCTCTTGATCCTTACTTTTTTAACGGTATTTGTTTCCAGCATGGGACTTCCCTCCCCCTTCGATATCCTATCGGCCATGGCCATCGCCCTCACCAAAGCATTTTTGGTAGCAGCCTTTTTCATGGGACTCTATTGGGATACCAAGTTTAATTCCATGCTACTTATCGGAGCGCTTGCCTTCTTCATTCTTATGGTAAGCATCACCCTACTCGACACGCTTTACCGAGACGATATCGTTCCATCCTTCTAAGATGGAATCGCCACGCCCCATCGACCTCAGTGTGCCCTCCGCGGGCGCCATACAGGACCACCGATGGGTGCGATTTGGCTCTTTTGAGCTTCACTGGATAGAAACCGGTGATCTTTGGCTCGACGGTGGAGCCATGTTTGGAGTGGTCCCCAAAACCCTTTGGTCTCGTCAACTCCCTCCCGACGAATACAACCGCATCCCAATGACCATGCGGTGCTTACTTATTCGGTCCCTAAAAACCGATCGCCTGTACTTAGTGGACAATGGCGCCGGTAATAAGTTCAACGAAAAGATGGCCCACATTTACGGCTTTAACTACGGCCCAAAGCAGGAAAAACGCCTCGAGGCCTCCCTAAAACGAGCAGGCGTTACCCCCGAGGAGGTCACCGATCTTATCTTCACCCATCTTCATTTTGATCACTGTGGAGGCACCACCGACTACACCAATGGCGTCTTGACCCACGTATTCCCAAATGCACGCTATCATGTGCACCGCGACCACTTAGCCACGGCGACCCAGCCCAATCCCCGCGAGCAAGCTAGTTTTCTTCCCGACAACATCGCACCCATAGCTGCTTCCGAGGATCGACTGATTCGGGTTGAAGGCGACCGTCCCCATTACGAAACCGCTCTCGAATCCCTGGTGATGAATGGACATACGTTGGGGCAGCAACTACCCATGATCACTCACGGGGACCAGCGATTGGTTTTTGTAGCCGATCTCTTGCCCACCGCAGCTCATGTACCCTTGGTCTGGGTGATGGGCTATGATATGTTTCCCACCCAAACGCTGGAGGAGAAAGAGCGATTTTTGCATCAAGCCGCCGCAGAGCAGTGGTGGCTATTGCTTGAACACGATCGCCATCACGAGTGCATTCGAATCGGGAACATTGAGGGGCGTTGGAAAGTTATAGAAACAGCTACCTTAAACGATCTTGAATCCCTAGACTCGTGAACTCCAACACCCCCAGATCCTCATTTTCCTCGGATAGGGCCGAACAGGCACCTGAGCAACAGGGCGTGGTTAACAGCTTGGAATTAGCCTTTGAAAAAAGCCAAAAGCTATCCACCTCACTTGGGTTTTGGAATGCCGGGCTCATTGGCGCCGCACTTTTTATTGTACTTATACTCATCGAGCAATTGCTTTATCTGGATCCTTGGCTAAAAACTTTGGCCCTCGGAGCCATTGCTAGTACTAAATTAGGTCTTTGGTGGTGGAGCAGTCGCCACCAGCCCAAAGAAAACTTTCAGGAATTTTATCGGAATTTCAGCAAGCAATCACAACTCGAGGAACTTCGCTACGCGGTAGATCTGATGCAGCAAGGAGGCAACACCGAGTTACAGCAACGCCTCATGGACGCTGCCATATTTCAGAATTTAGCCAAGGTTCCCAAACCCAAACTAGATCAGGCTTTAGAGCAGTACTTAGTTCAGCACCCCATTGCTCAGCTAAGCCGAAATCGCAGAAAGTGGGTGGCCATATTTGGGGTATTGGTCCTGGGCACGATGTGGAATTTCTCGGACAGTAGCTCTCGGTTGCTAAACTTTTGGACCGCATATGAGGCCCCCAATCCCTATCAATACCAGATTAGCCCAGGAAATCTAACCCTAGAACAAGGCGAAACCTTTCGCTCCGAGATTGTTTTTTCAGGTATTGAGCAACCGGACGAACTATTGTTTTACTTCAAGACCGACATTGAAAGTAATTACAGGAGTCGTCAGCCCATCGCGAGCGATGACGGTCTCAGTTATGCCAGTCCTGAACTAGAACTGTCCAATTCCATTGATTACTACTACACTATGGACGGTTTTAACAGTCCGAACTACCGAGTCGATGTACAAAATCGACCTCGTTTACTGGAATTATTCGCGGTTGTTCAACCCCCTGCCTACACCGGTGTACCGGCCGATACCCTACGCTATCCTTTTGCACAAATTACCGGGGCGCAAGGCGCTAAACTCAAACTAATGGCATCATTCAACAAGCCTTTGTCGAGTATTGAATTCTATCGTGGAGATTCGGTTGCTTTTGAAAAAAATGCCACCAATCTCGAATTCGAATCAGAAGAGTCAGGTTGGATCCCACCCAACCGCTTAATTTCAATCTATGCAACTCAGCTCATCACCCATGATACACTGGCCATAAACTTAGTGGATTCTAGCGGGTTACTAAGCAGTGAGGACCGGGCCAGTATGCTTCAGTTTGTGCTTCAACCGATTCCCGATCTCGCGCCCATAGTGGAATTACTCGAACCCGCCCAAAACCTGCAGGAAGTGGCGCCCGAACAATTGGCCATCATGTATAGAGCTAGCGACGATTATGGGCTACGCCGAGCGCAACTGGTATATGAACTCAAGCGTGCTTTTCGCCCAGAACAAGCTCCTGTGATCATTCCCTTAGGGCCTGCCAAATCCAATGATCTAAATATCTACGATTGGCCTCTTAGTGAACTGGACTTACGCCCCAAAGATGAATTGCGGTTTCGGGTTGAAGTCTTCGATAACGACGGTTTTAACGGCTCTAAAGTGGGTCGCTCCGAAACCAGAGTGTTATTGGTGCCTTCACTCACCCAATATTTTGATGAACTGGGCGAACGAGAAGATCAGGTTTCCGATGATTTGGAAGATATCTCCGAGAACTTTGAATCCATCCAAGAACGCTACGATGAGTTCAAGGAGTCACTGATCGATCAACCCGAAGGGACTTATGAGCAGCAAGTACAACTCGAGCAAATTCAACAAGAACAACAAGAAATTGAAAAGCGGATTGAAGAGCTGAATCAAGCCTTCGAAGAAATTAAGGAAGAGCTGAGTGAGAAAAACCTTCTTTCTGAAGAGACCCTGCAGGCCTATGAAGAGCTCGAACAACTCATGAACGAGATTGATGACCCCGCCTTTCGCGAAGCCTTGGAACAGTTGCAAGAAAACCTCCAGCAAATGGACCCAGATCAGATGCGACAGGCTCTGGAGGAGGTAGAGTTTAATGAGGAGCGCTATAAAGAGCGCTTGGAGCGCACCTTGGAGCTTTTCAAACAGCTAAAACTCAATTCCGATCTGGAAAAACTCGCGCAATCCTATGAGGAGCTCGCGGAACAAAGCATGGAAAAAGAATCACTGCTCGAAGAACTTGACCGCTTAGAAGAACAGACCGAGGCCTTATCGGAGCAGAGTAGTCCCAAGAACGAAGACGCTATACAGGAATTACAAGAATTCACTGAGGAAACTCTCGAAGACATTCGAGAACGACTAGAGCAGGAATCCTCACCAAATCTTCAACAAGAATTTGAATCCCTGGCTCAAAAAACTCGAGAGCAAATGCAATCGATGGGCCAACAGCAGTTAAATGTGAATATCGCCGCTTTAGAATACATTCTTCAAACACTGCTGGATCTTTCGCTTGAACAGGAGAAGATTGTTGGCACGACTGAGGAGTTGGAGAATCAAAGTCAGGCCTTCGTGGAATTGGCTCGCCAGCAACAACAGATTGAACAAGTTTTCTCCGGAATTGCGGATTCCCTGTATTCGCTTTCTACCGAGATTCCCCAATTTGCCAACCGCATCAACGAACTCAAGGCACAAACTGAGGAACGAATTCAAAGCGCACTGGGGCAGATGACCGAGCGTCAAAAAAATCAATCCAGCCTCGCTTCACGTCAAGGATTTGCCGGGTTGAACGAGCTGAGCTACGAGCTGGCCAATCTTATGGATCAGCTTCAAAACTCTCAGTCTGGATCGGGAAGTGGCAGTGGGATGACCATGCAGCAAATGATGGAACAAATGCAGCAGATGGGCGAGCAACAGCAACAAATGAATCAACAGATTCAGGACATGATCAATGACCTGCAAGGAGAGCGACTCACCCAAGATCAAATGCAGCGTTTGGAGCAGCTCTCAGGCCAACAAAACGCAATCCGTAAACAGCTTCAAGAGCTTCAGGAATCCGGCGGTCTGGAAGCCGGAGATGAACTCGGTAGTGAACTCCAGCGAATGATCGAAGATATGGAGGACACCATTAACGATCTACGCGGGGGTGTAGTCGATCCCATTCTCATCGAGCGCCAGCAGAACATCCTCTCGCGCATGCTCCAAGCAGAAGACGCCCTGCAAGAGCGGGACGAAGAAGAACAGCGGGAAGGCACCGCGGCCGAGGACCCTTTAAATCGTCCAAACCCACCGATGAGCCTAGAAGAACTGGAGCAACGCATTCGACAGCGACTAAACGATCCTAATTTCACCCCCTTTGCCCCTGATTATCAGCGATTGATTCAACAGTATTTTGAACTACTTCGCCAGCAGCAGGTGGATGGTTAGTCGCATAACATTCGAAAAGCCACAAGCCATTTGAAAAGCCTCGTCCCAGAACTAGCCATAACCGCATATTTTCGTATCTTCCCAAAAACTTAGCTTATGTCATCTATTTCTTTTTCGGTAGTCGGTTTTGGGCGTATTGGTCAGCGCCATGCCAAAATTATTCACGAGCATGCGCAGTGTACCCTGCGCTCGGTGTGTGATGTGGAGCCGAAGCATTTCGACCGCTGCGAAGAACTCGGTTTTCCCGACGTGAACACCTTCCACGATCTAGATGCATTTCTCTCGGCTGAACAAACCAGTGACCAACGTAGCGATGTGGTAACCATTGCCACACCGAACGGATTTCATGCCCCCTACGCGGTGAAGCTACTTCGCGCCGGCTATCATGTGGTCATCGAAAAGCCCATGGGTATCAACAGCACTGAATGTGAGGAAATCCTCATTGCCGAAAAAGAAACAGGTAAGCATGTATTTGTGGTGAAGCAGAACCGCTACTCTCCTCCTTCGGTGTGGCTCAAAGAGATGGTGGCCTCAGGCCGGCTCGGTGATGTTCTCATGGTGCAAACCAACTGCTACTGGAACCGCGATCAGCGGTACTACTCGACCAGTCCCTGGCGAGGTTCCTTAGATCAAGACGGCGGAGCACTCTACACGCAGTTCAGCCATTTTGTGGATCTGATGTATTGGGTCTTTGGCGATATTGAACAACCGAAAAGTATTATTCGCAACTTCACCCACCCCGATCTCAAAGATTTTGACGACTCTGGTTTTGCACAGTTTGAATTTACGCGCGGTGGCATGGGCAGCATCAATTATTCGACCTCTTGCTGGGATACCAATATGGAAAGCAGTATTACCGTGGTAGGCACCAAGGGCTCCGTTAAAGTCGGTGGGCAGTACATGAACGAGGTAGAATACTGCCACGTTGAGAATTACGAACTCCCCACCCTTCCCCCGACCAATCCACCTAACGACTATGGTCCGTATAAAGGAAGCGCCGCCAACCATCATTATGTATTCCAAAACGTGGTAGATGTACTTACCGGCCAAACCGAAATTACCGCCACCGCCTTTGAAGGCCTCAAAGTGGTGCAAATGATTGAGCGCATCTATGACGCCGCCCGATAACAAACCCATCCCTTTACTAGACTTACAGGCCCAGTACGACAGTATTGCGAGTGAATTAGAGGCAGCGGCTC
>CAKZLH010000326.1 GCA_937125285.1 uncultured Balneolaceae bacterium
TTAAATCGGTAGGTAGATTCGGGCTTTAAGCGTAATTCGATTTCAAAATTCTCACCTTTTTTCTCGAGTTCATACTCGCTGGGATTCCAATCGTTAAAATCTCCCGCTAAAGTTACCTTTTCGGTTACCACTTCCGCCGGCATGGTGAATGTAACCTTACATACTGTTCTTTTGGGTGTATAGTTCTTCGCTAGCATAATCTTTATGATGAAATTAGTTGGTTAATTAAGCAGTTTAAAAATAACAAATAAATTTATGCTTTTTAACAATTTCATGTAAATTTATTATTCGTTAAAACAGTATTGCATAAATAAATTTACCTTTATTCGGCAAAAAGAATTATAAAATTAAATTGAAAACGGTTTCAATCCTAAACATTCTATGATGTTGATAGGGCTCTCTTAATTAAATTTAATTCCATTATGATGGATAAAATCGTTTGCGAAAGGCCTGATACACCCCTTTTCTATCGTTTGCCCCACAAGCATCCTTCGCAAAAGCCTCAAAAGTTTCTAAATCGAATTCACGAATCCACCCTTTTACCTTTAAAATAGACGATGGCTTCATACTTAGTTCTCGAAACCCTAACCCAATTAATGCGCTAGCACCTAGTAGATCACTGGCAAGTTCACCACATACGGATACCTCAATTCCATTGCTCTTAGCCGCCGATACAACCTCTCTTATCAACAACCAAATCGCAGGATGATCATGTTGAAACAACCCTCCAACTTGATCATTGGTTCGATCCACAGCCAAGGTATATTGGGTGAGATCATTCGTACCGATACTAAAAAAATCAGCCTCTTTTGCGAAGCTATCTGCCATGATTGCAACGGCCGGTACTTCCACCATTATCCCAACGGGGACTTCCCGATCTATAGGATGCCCCGCATTCGCTAGCTCTTCTTGCACCTTAGCGACTTCGGTCTTTAAGCGCTTTACCTCCTCTATATTGGTAACCATGGGAGCCAATATTCGAATGCGAGATGGAAATTTCCCTGCACATTTTAAGATAGAACGAAGCTGACTATGCAACATATCATGCTCATCCAACAACATTCGGATACCTCGCCATCCCAAAAATGGATTAGATTCATCCGGCGTGAGTACATGTAATTTATCACCTCCCACATCAAACAATCGAATAACAACAGGCCCCGCGCTATCTTCTAATAATCTCCCGTAGTATAGGTCTTGTTCTTTTTCACTTTTGTGAGTGATACCCCCATATAACAAAGCCTCGGTTCGAACCAAACCAATACCCTCGGCCCTTACCTTAGTAGCGTGATCTAATTCTTGAATAAATTCAATATTTGCTTGAATACTTACTCTAGTACCATCTTTTGTTTGACTTGGGGCTTTAGAAGGTTTAATTCGTTGTCTTTCTGTGCGAGCTACCTCAATAATTTGTTCGTAGTGCTGAATAGTGGCATCGTCGGGTTGTGTAATAAGCACCCCTTCGGCTCCATCTAAGATACCCACTCCTTCCAAGGTATTGTAATCCATAAATCTTCCCACCTGCACTAAACAGGGGATTTCCAAGGATTGCGCAACTATAGCCGCATGGGCTGTCAATCCACCTTTCTCAAGAACTAAGCCCTTCACTTTGGATTCTACTAGAGTAACCACATCTGTGGGAGACAATTCCTTCGCAACCACTATAGAACCAATAGGAACTTGTTTAGTTGTAGACTCTCCCAATACCCATTCGACCAATCGATCTTGTATCGTGATAAGATCAATAATACGTTGCTTAAACATATTTGACGCACTATCTCTTAACCTTTCGATATACTTCCCATAAATGGATTGAACCGCCCGGGCAGCACTCTCTTGTTCTTGTCTGATTCGAGAAATAATCTCCGCCTTAATCTGCTCATCTTGAAGAATGAGCGCTTGAGACTGAATAATTTCCGAAGCGGTGCCTTTTAGTTTTTTCAGTAAAGCTAGTAATTCTAGCTCATAGTCTTGTACGGCACGTGTATAACGAGAAATCTCCTGTTGAACCTGCTCTTGTGATATTTTAGCCTGTTCTAGTTCAGGCGAATGGCTTTGGATGATATGAATGGGACCAACCGCTGAACCTTCTGATGCTGTAAGTCCTTCATATTTATTCATCCTTCATTCCAAATTTATCCTCTATAAGCTGTTCAATGGCGGCTAAGCATTCTTTTTCGTCCGAACCATCGACCTCAAGCTCCATTTCGGCGCCGCATTCAGCGGCCAAGGTCATGACACCTAAAATACTTTTTCCATTCACTCGGTACCCATACATATGGATGTAAAAATCAGATGAAAAACTACTGGCTAGTTTAACCAGAGCCGCTGATGGCCGGGCATGTAGCCCAGAAGAATTTTTTATAGTGACCTTTTTTCTAATCATAAACGGAATATAGCATAATAGAGCAAATAAACTACATGAAAGTATGGGCCTCAATAATTTAGCACAACTTAAGTGGGATCTGATTAATTGAAATTCAAAGCCAACCTTTTATCTATTCTTTTGTACCTTAATAGGGTCTTTATACAATATGTCTAATGATTAACTCATGAATTTTTCCGTACATTTTTAATGAGTTAATCCAATCAAAACATTCCAATCTATGTCTGTAAGCAAAGAAGAAGTGCAATACGTGGCCGGTTTAGCTAAGCTTCATCTCAATGAAGATGAAGTGGAAATACTTTCTAGAGATATGAATAGCATACTTAGCTATATGGAGCGTCTCAATGAACTAGATACTTCGGATGTTGAGCCATTAGAGCATGTCATTACCTTAGGAACAGACTACAGAAAAGATGAAGCCCGTGATGCTCTTGATCACGATAAGGCACTCCAAAATGCACCTGATGCTGACTCTGATTATTTCCGTGTACCAAAAGTTATAGAATAATTCGTGATGGTTTCTACTCGTAATCAGCATATAATTGCCTTAGCGCTCCTATTTTTCATCCCTTTAATACTCTTTTTCCCATCCACTATTGGAGGTAAAGAGATGCAACGTCACGATATTACACAATGGAGGGCTGGAGCAGAATCCATAATAGACTATCGTGAGACCTATGGTGAAGAACCGCTTTGGTCTAAGAATATGTTTGGCGGGATGCCTTCTTTTGTTATTTCAACGGCCCGACAAGTCCCTCATTTAGATACCCTTATTAAACCCATCTTTAACAAGTGGTACCCTGCCTTTGAATATTGGGTATTGTTGGCAGGTATGTACGTGTTTTTGGTGCTCATGGGATTTCGACCATGGATAGCCATAACGGGGAGTGTGATTTACGGGCTAACCACCTACTTCCCCATTATCATCATGGCTGGACACACCTCCAAGTTCTTTGCCCTAGCCTTGGCGCCTTGGATGCTGGTGGGTTACTGGCTCATTACGCGGCGAGAAAATTTTTGGTTGGGGCTTTTGGTATTCTCGGCGGCTGTAAGCTTAGAGTTTCGCGCAGGGCACCCTCAAATTAGTTACTACTTCTTGTATGTACTGCTTTTTGTTTGGTTGTTTGACCTTTACAAAGGCATCAAAGAAGGACATGCAAAAAAATGGGGCATTCTGACCTTAGTACTACTGGTTGGTGGAATCCTCGGAGTAGCGGGAAATGCCGAAAAATTATTACCTCTACAAGAATATGCTCAATACAGTATCCGCGGTGGCTCAGATATCACTGAAACTACCGGTCTTGACCAAAGCTATGCTTTTGCTTGGTCACAAGGTATTAAAGAGAGCATTACGCTAATACTTCCCAACGCATTTGGAGGCGCTTCACCAGACTATTGGGGGCCTAAGTCTGTCACAAGCGGACCCCACTACCTTGGTTTTTTGGTTATACCTTTGGTGATCTTAGGTTTGCTTAGAAGAAAATCAAACTTGCCGTTTGCTTTTTTATCAGTTGGAATACTCGCCTTATTCTTTTCATGGGGTGAAAACCTTCTTTTTCTCAATAATTTGGCCTTTAACCTCATCCCTTTCTTTGACAAGTTTAGAGCTCCAGAAACCTGGTTGGTTATCACCTCATTTAGTGCTGCTGTACTCGTAGCCTATGGTTTGGATGCTCTACCCGAGTATAAAGCTGAGAAATTTCAATGGTCTTCGCTAAGAACTCCCCTTATGGTCATCGCTGGGGTATTTACCTTTAGCTTTGTAATATACACTAGCCTAGAATATTCAAATCCTCGTGAAACGACCCAAATTGCCAATCAAATAGCCGCGCAAAATCAGGTTAATCCATCCAATCCACAGGTTAGAAGTCAAGCCAATTCCTTTATTCAACAACGCCTAGTCCCTCAAAGGGAAGAGTTAGCGCGAGATGAATTCATACGCTACGGAATACTTACCATGCTTCTGATAGGAATACTGTACCTGTATCTAAGCGGAAAAACATCTTACACCGTTGTCTTACTAGCACTTTTTGCTCTCCAAAGTTATGATCTCCTTCAGGTTGGCAATCGTTTTGTGCCCGAATCTAGTTTTACCCGGCTAAATCCCTATGATGGTGCTTTTTTAGAACGACAGGCTCGGCCACTTGACCGATACATTCAAGAAAATATTTATGATGAAAACGGCGTATATGAACACCGAGTGCTACCCTTACTCGACAACCCATTTAGTAACGCCATCCCCTCTTATTTCTATCCCAGTATTGGAGGATATAGTGGGGCTAAGTTGAGTATCTTTCAAGACGTATTTATGTCGGAAAGTGCCGCGCTTTTCGACGGCCCCTATGGACTAAATTTAGATTTACTAGCCTTATTCAATACTAAATTTATCACCTACGGTCCCGGGTTAAATGTACCTGGGGTTCAACTTGCCTATTCATCGGAGCAAGGCAATGTGTATGAGATACAAAATGTATTACCCAAAGCCTTCTTCGTAGATTCTGTCCGTGTAGTACCCGATGGACCAAGTGCATTTGAATATTTAAAAAATCCAGGTAGAATAGATTTTTCAACCATAGCTTTAGTAGAAGAATCCGCAAACGAATCCGTTATTGTCTCCAATGCTGACTCAAGCTCAACCGTAAACGTGACCAATTATACAGGGGCCGAATTAGAAGTAACCATAACAAGAAGTACTCCTGGTTTCTTGGTGATTAATGAAATCTATTATCCAGCAGGATGGAAAGCATTTCTAAATGGAAATGAAGTTCCTATTTATAAAACGAACTATTTCCTAAGAGGCATTCAAGTGCCCGCCGGTGAACACACGTTGACCCTTGATTTTAGACCCGATTCATTTACCAGAGGCATTCAACTTTCTTGGATGGCACTAGTAGCACAATTACTCATTGGATTATGGGTGGGTATTAGCTGGTTTCGAACGAAATCGTAAGCTATGAAGTCAAAACCAAAGGTATTGGTTGTTACTTACTATTGGTTTCCATTCGCCGGAGTTGGAAGTTATAGGGTTTCTCGATTTGTTAAGTACTTGCAAAAAATGGGTTGGGAAGTGGTGATTTTAACGGCAAATAAAGCCTCATCCTCACAACTTAGTGAAGCCGATCATCCCCTTTTAAAGGATGTGAAGGTGTACAGGACACCCATTATTGAACCTACGCAATGGTTAGGCCGTCCTTCCAAGGGAAAAGCAGGCCACCAAAGTGTCACGCATAATCCAGCCATATTCTACTCCAAAAATAAAAATTTAATCGCCCGATTAGCCGTTTGGATTAGACGTAACTGGTTAATACCCGATGCCAAATTAACATGGAAATGGTTCGCAGTGAGGGCTGGAAAAAAAGTGATTACCAAAGAAAAGCCTGATGTTATATTTTCAACCTCACCTCCACCTACTACTCATCGAATAGCCGAGGCACTTGCTCAATGGAGTGGTTTAGCTTGGCATGCCGACTTCAGAGATCCATGGACCAATATCTACTACTACGATGATTTCCCATTGGGTAAACAAGCCGACAAAAAGAATCGTCGAATGGAGGAAAGTGTCCTCGAACATGCCCATTCTATATCCGTGGTGAACCATGGTTTTTTTAAAAACCTGAGCGAAAAACAAGATTCCAAAATTACACGAATAACCAATGGGTTTGATCCCGATCATATTCAACCCGAAAAAACAAAACCTCCTAGCAACGAAAAATTTACCATTCGTTATTTTGGTAGCTTAAAAATCAATCAACGACCCACTTCATTCATACAGGCCTTAGAGAGATTAGAGCAAGATCATGCAGAATGGGCACAACACATGCGTTTTGAGTTCTATGGCAGTTTAGATGCGACCCTAGCTCAGGAATTTACCTCCCGCTTAAACATAATAGAATTTGAGCAATTTGGCTTCATAAAGCATGCCGAAATGCTGGAATTATTGCCCGAAAGTGAGCTCCTCTTGCTATCGATTGGGCAAACTAAGAATAGCTTCTATGCCTTATCTACAAAAGTATTTGAGTACATGATATCCGGATCAAAGGTCTTAGGTATAGGTCCCACGAAAGGCGCCGCTGCCGAGGTGGTTCAGGATACATCCATTGGATCTTTCTTTGAACGAGAGGATGCCGAAGGGGTCTACCACTTTTTAGTGGACGAGCTACAAGCATTTTTGGATGGGAGCAAAGAAAAAAATACCCTTGGAGAGACCGTTGAGAAATATAGCTTCGAATCGCTAAGTGCTGATTTAGACCGTCAATTACGGGCCCTCATTTCCTAGGACATCCCGTTTTTTCTTTCCAGAAGAGGTCCTGGGTATGGAAGCAATAACTTCAAATTGAGTTGGAATTTTGTAGGGCTCTAAGAATGCGCGTAAATAGTCAATCATACCTTCTTTATCGAAACGTTTAGAGGGTTCCATTTCGACATAGGCTTTAATTTGCTCCCCTAATAATCTTGCCGTTACGGCGATACAAACCGAATCTTTAATATCGGGATGCTGATTGATGGTATCTTCAATCTCTTGAGGGAATACCTTTTTACCCCCAACATTTATCACATCATCGTTACGGCCTTTCAACTCGACAAATCCATCTGGAGTTATGAGGGCTAAATCTCCAGTTCGAAACCAGCCGTTTTTAATAGATGATTGGCTAAGTTCATCGTCTTGCCAATAGCCTGGAGTTTGAACGCTACCTTTAACCACAATTTCTCCTAATTCGCCCTGTGGTAACAGCTTCCCGGATTCATTCATAATTCCGATTTCAACATTAGGACTGGGGCGACCCAAGGTATGAAGGTGATTATGATGCTCATGAAACTCAATGAAAATATTGGCAGCTACTTCTGTAAGGCCATAATGCATGCAGAGTTTGGTATGGGGCAATTTATCCATGAGCTCACCCTTGGTTGCGGCATCCATAGGCATGCTACCAAATTCTATATAGGATAGATTCGCTAGCTGAGCATCATAGGTATTTTTGGTAAGTTTTTTAATTACCTCCAATCCTGATGGCACCATACACAGACCCGAAGCTCCTAACTCAATAGCTTCAAAGATCTGTTTGGGAAACATAAATCCATTGATCAGATGCACGGATGCTCCTAACATTAAGTTGGTTCGCAATCTTCTAAGACCAAATGCATGATGAAGGGGTAATGGGATGATCTCCGAATCCTCGGAGGTGTTGCCTATAAAAATGTTCGAATTGGTTGCCCCCGCCCAGATATTTTCATGCGTAAGAAGTACCCCTTTTTTCTGGCCTGTTGTCCCCGTAGTAAATAAGAGGTCGGCGACTTCATCTGGATTGGGAAACCTTTCTATCAGATATCTTGAATCGGACATAAACTCCTCGCCCCACTCTTGAAAAGGAAAGGGCCACGTTTTGGCCGCAGGGAACAGTGCCAATGCGGGTTGAACTCTATGGTAAACCTTGGATAGCTCATCCGTGGGCATTTGCACATCTACCGGTACGGCTATGGCACCAACCAGATGGCAGGCTAAATAAGTCCGGACAAAATGGGGTGATTTTTCACCATAAAATAATACCCGGTCCCCTCTTTTTACTGAATGCTCATGCAACGATTGGGCTGTTCGAAGTACTTGTTCATACAATTCCTTGTAGCTAATCGTATGTCCAGAATAATAAATAGCGGGCTTTTGGGGCGACCGTTCCGCAGCCTCTACAAATCCTTTGATTATGGAATTTACGGCATGCTGCACGCTTACTCGGTATCGTTTTCTAAGAGTGCTTTGAAATCGGCTATACTTTGTAATTCGCCTATTTGTTCCGGGCTAATGTCCAGATCAAACTCTTCTTCCATAGCCGTAATTATATTAATGTGTCCCAATGAATCCCAAGCAGAAATATCGGCGGGGGTCGTCGCATCACTGAGTTCCACATCTGGAGAGAGTGCCAAAACCTCTCGAATAATTTGTTCAACCGTAATCATATTAACTAGTTTTAGGGATGATTTTACGCCCAATGGCCTGATAATGATCGGGGATAGATTGGGTAACCGTAGCGCCGATAGCAACAAACGCGTGATTCCCGATCCGAACCTTATTCAAAATCGTTACCCCAGGGCTTATCCAAACGAAATCGCCTACCACCGTTGATCCAGCAATCGAAACTCCACCTGTAATTAGACAGTGCTTACCCACTTGAACATTATGCGAGATATGCACTTGTTTCGAAATTTTTGTCCCCTCACCGATGATGGTATCTTGAATGGCCCCGCGATCAATGGTCGAACCCGCGCCTACTTCAACCCGATCTCCTATGACTAATCCCCCAAGATGAGGAAATCGCTCCCATCCTCCCACTTCGGTATTAGCCAGGCCAAATCCCTCTGCTCCAAGAACTACAGACGCCTCTATTACCACCTCTTTTCCAAGCTGTACACCGTCATAAATAAAACTATTCCCATGTATTTGGCTACCCTCTCCAATTACACATTTACCCACAAAGCAATTGGGGCCAATATGTACACTCTCATGGATGTCGGCTTCGGGATGAACCGTACTCGTGGCATGAATCCCAGGCGCATATGCTCCACTCATCATTTGACGCACCAACCGGGTGAATACCCGCTTGGGATCTTCCACTTTAATGAGTGTTTTTTCGGGTTGAACCGACCCATCCCACTCAATTCCTCTATCACAAATGACCACCTGAGCTAAGGTATCTTCTATGGCTTTAGCTTTTTCTGGTCGCGAAGGATGACACCATACGATAGAGTTGGATGTGGCCTGTTCAATAGAACAAACCTGTTCAATACGATGATTCTCAGAAGAGCCCACTCGTTCATACTCATCGCTTAGAGAAGCAAGTATATCGTTAAGTAAAGAAGGAGTTATCATGGGGCTATTTTGAGAACCATTCGGGTATGCATGAACCAAATGGTAGAAACATTATAATTTTAGACGTTTAACTTCAAAAGCTTCAGCAAAATCTTCACTTACTTGAACACCGCGAACTCGGGCTAAACCTTCCACAAATTCTTTGGTAAAGTAAGCACGCTGTTTTTCGAATTGCGAATCATAGGCCTGCATCATCTTCCATTTCATGTCGATATGGCGTTGCTGAAGTGGTATAAACGCTTGGGTGTCGAAACTGATGTGATTCCAGGGTAATTCATAGCCCCAAATACTCACCTGTTTGAATGCGCGCAAACCTTCGTTATGAACAACCTGATGATCCTGGTGTAAGTCACTTCCCGAAGGTATTAACACCAAATCCGGAGATATGGAATGACGTAATTTGATAAGTTCTTCCAGAACTTCTTGTCTATGATAAGAAAGCATCCGTACTTGGTAGTCATACACAAATAACTGATTCTTGGGGATACCCAATATATCCATAGAGGCATGAAATTCATCTCTAAGTTGATCAGGATTGGCGCCCTCGGGTAAAGATGCTCTGGCCGTGGAAAAAGCAGCCACATAAATCTGCTTACCCTCCTCTAAAAATCTCGCCATGGTTCCCCCACAGCCAAGCTCTGCGTCATCGGTATGTGGGGCTAAAATGAGTACTTTTTGGATCCTTTCCATAATGATTAACTTAAAATCCGACTTTCTT
>CAKZLH010000327.1 GCA_937125285.1 uncultured Balneolaceae bacterium
GTAGATTCGGAGATTAATTAGCTATGGGTGATGTATATAAATTCGGGTGTGAGCATTGTGGTTATAAGACCAAAGAACTACAAGTTGGTTTTGGGATGATGGGCCCAGAATATGATTGGTCTGCGGCGCCTTGTTATAAGTGTAAGACCATAAGGACGTTCAATATCGCGCAGGAAGAGGTTCGATGTAAGCGTTGTAAAACGGAGTTAGAGCTTTATGATTTCTATGGGGAGAAATCGGATGATCATGAGGATTCACCCTCGCCAGAAAGGCAACCATTGGAAGATTCAAAAATCAAGGAAATGGGTTGGTATGAGAATGTTGATTTCCCATGCCCCAAGTGCAGAAAGCCTATGTTGAGGATAGCCTTTTTTGGTAATTGGGATTAGGGTGGTTTTAGGATGTTGGGAGTAGGATAAGTTGCTAACTATCTATTTTCAGGAATACAGTTGTTTGTGGGACGAATCATATTAAGGTCACATGTATTGCATTATCGTGTTATGTCTCTAAATTCACTTGAGAAGCAAAATTAGTTGAAATTGACTGACCAATATTGGATTTACCAAATCTCAGTATAATCTATCCAAAGCTATACATTCTTGTTAATTCAGAGTTATGATTCAAAGCTTAGAAATTACTTGATTACTAACTGTAAGTTATCTTAGAATTAAAATCTGCCATTAAATCATTATTTTATTATTCAATTAGATAAAAATTAAGTCAATGAAAAATTTTATATCACTAATCTTCCTAGTTGGTTTTAGTTTCAATTCATTTGTCTATTCACAAGATTCTATTTCTTGGACTCCCATTTGGTCCTGGGAAACCGATTCGTTATTTCTAAAAGAATTAGATTTCGATCTAAACCCAGTCTCAGGTAATTTAATAGTTTCATCCTATTCAGGTGAAGATAGAGTTAACGCTTTTGTTGTAGATAAGCATAATGGTCAAATCATTGGAAATTTACAGAAGGAAGGTATTGTAGATGGTATTTTCCCATTAGCAAGAATATCAATAAGTCAAGACGGTCAAATATTTGGTACAAACCTCACTGTTAATGAGGGGAATTTTAAATTATATCGGTGGGAAAATGAGAGTAGTTTACCTGAAACAATCTTTGATGATTTATTACCTTTTGAAAGTAACAACACAACGGGTTATAGTAATGGGAGGTCATTTGGTGTATATGGTTCAACTAATGAAGTAATGATTCTATATCCAGTTGTTTATACATATGGTAATGATCCAATGAATGAAAAAATTTCCACAGATATTTTCAAGCTACAGTGGGATGGGGATTCAATAATAGTGAAAGACAAATTAGTTTTAGAAAATTTTGAATTTAATGGTGGTTTTTCGAGTGAAATAATTGATGATAAAGTGTTAATTACGCCTAATAATAGTAATCCGATTCTAGTAAACATTAATGACCTGCAAGACACTACACATGTAGATTCGTCATATCATAGTATTCTTGATCAGATTGCTCCCAGCTCGATAGATGATAGAGGTTATGGTGAGGTACATAATGATTTATTTGAATTTTTTGGCACAAAATATTTGATTATAGGACCTGTGGAACCATTTTATACGTTTCATCTTTTTTCACTAGATGAAACCCAATTGAGGTTAGAGAGTACATTTAGATTAAATAATCAAATTCAAGAAGAAATTCATCAAGGCGGATATGGACAAATCATTTATGATGAAGATTTAAACAACATCTTTATTCTCAACAGACAAAAAGGTTTCTATTCATTGGATTTACTGGATTTATTGGATCTTAATACAGATTTCGAATTTAACATAACGGAAGATGTCGACTCTAAATTAATATCTATTCAACCTGATAGTTTAATTTTAGGTATGAGTAGTTCAGTTGAAGATTATATTTGGACTTCGCGAGGTGATATTCTTAGCAATGAATCTCAATTGGATACCGAAATTTCTCAGGGGACCAATGACTTTAGATTGTCAGTTACGTTAAATTCAGGCAAAATTCTTGAATTTAAAATCAAGTATAATTTGAATTCTGGATATCGTTCATTTGATGCTGAAATGAGTGATGGTGCTGGTATTTCTATGGTTGGTACTGATAATGTATTTATTCCAATCAAGGGTGGCACCATGCAGATTCTTGATGATAGATTTAATGATATAAATACTTTAAGTGTTGATGGAGAGATTAGGAGCGTTAGTTCAATTTCACAGGATAAAACGGTTTATATAGCATCAACAGATAAGAGGGTATATACCTTTAATAAATTTGGAATCCCTATTTGGGATTCACCATTAGGAGGGGAATTGAAAGCTACTCCTACAATTGATGTCTCAAGGGATTTAGTATATGTAGGAGTGAGTAATAGTAATTTTTTTGCAGTAAACCGATCAACTGGTTCGGTTGTCTGGTCAAGCCGTCTTGATTCACCTATTTCTCAACCGGGAGTAATCTTAGAAGATAAGTATCTCATTGTAGTCTCTACTGGTGGTACGGTATACTACTTCAATCTTGACGGTGAGGTGAATAGTCAAGTACTGGCACCAGAGGGTATCCTTAGTATAGGTGAAAACATAGTATCAGCACCTGCCCTAGATGCTGCTGGGTATTTGTATTTGGCGTCAACTACTGGGACAATCCGTAAATTTGAATTTAGAGATGATTTACCCAATAAAGGTCAAGTCATTTGGGAAGTTAACACACAAAGTGAGTTCTATACGAGTCCTGTGATTGGCTTTGATGGAACGGTATATGTCGGCGGGGCTGATTCCACCCTTTATGCCTTGAATGGCCAAAATAGTTCGTTGAAATGGAGTAAAAAATTAGGTGCTGCTATTAGTACAACGGCAACCATTAACGAGTACGGTGTATTGTATATAGGAGATAGTAATGGAACAATGTATGCCATGAGTGATACTGGAGAGCCGATTTGGTACTATGAAACTGGTTCTGAAATAGGGAATGCGACAGCCTATGCGGGTGGTCATTTATATTTTGCTACCGCTGATGGTGAGTTGCTGAAAGTATATGATGGATGGAGGTACGAAGACATTCAAGGTAAAGCCGTATGGGCAAGTAAAGCACCACAGTGGGGAACCTATCAAGGTAACTTTAGGAGATCAGGTAACTTAAGTGAAGCGAGTGTCATTAATTCGGTTGAACCTTTGCAAGAACTTCCGCAGGATTATGCCCTAAGTCAGAATTACCCCAATCCATTTAACCCGACTACTAAAATAAACTATAGTCTACCTGAGTTAACACAAGTTCGACTAGAAATTTTTAGCATGTTAGGTCAAAAGGTAGCCACCTTGGTGGATACTCAGCAATCGGCGGGGTATCACACGGCTAGCTTTGAGGCATCAGGACTATCGAGTGGAATGTACTTGTACAAACTCACTACTTCATCATTTACTGAAATTAAAACGATGTTGCTTATCAAATAAGGAATTTAATTAAATCTCCTCAAGAAACCGTAGATTCGGAGATTAAACAGTTATGGGTGAGTTATATAAATTCGGGTGTGAGCATTGTGGTTATAAGACCAAAGAACTACAAGTTGGTTTTGGGATGATGGGCCCAGAATATGATTGGTCTGCGGCGCCTTGTTATAAGTGTAAGACCATAAGGACGTTCAATATCGCGCAGGAAGAGGTTCGATGTAAGCGTTGTAAAACGGAGTTAGAGCTTTATGATTTCTATGGGGATAAATCGGATGATCATGAGGATTCACCCTCGCCAGAAAGGCAACCATTGGAAGATTCAAAAATAGATGAAATGGGTTGGTATGAGAATGTTGATTTCCCATGTCCCAAGTGCAGAAAGCCTATGTTGAGGATAGCCTTTTTTGGTGACTGGGATTAGGGTGGGGGTTACTTTCTACATAACTTTATTTTGCCCTTTAAGGAGTAAATCTATTTAACATTGATGGGTCAATATTGGATTACTTGATCAGTAACATCTTCTTAGTATCAGTAAAAGAAGGAGTTGTTAACTTGTACAGATATACTCCACTAGATAATCCAGAAGCATCAAAATTAGCTATATGATATCCCGCTGACTTTTGACCATTTACTAATTCCAACACCTTCTGCCCAAGTGCATTAAATACCACTAATGACACCTGAGTATCTTCAGGTAACGCATATTGGATACTAGTCATGGGATTAAATGGATTTGGATAATTCTGTAGTAGCTCGAAGGACTGAGGATTATTAGGCACTCCTTCATTAGCAGTTAACCAGCTATTCATATCCACATTTCGTTGCCCTTTTATATTGTTTAAGAAATACTCGATAGTTATGACCTCATCACCAACTAGATTATTAATTGGGACGGTAAGGAAGTTACCCGTTAAATCAGCCGAGGATGCGACGGCTATTCTATATAAACTATCCTGCATGTTTGAAGCTAATAATACATTTTCTGTAGATGTGGGTTCACCAAAGCTCATTCCTTCTTGTATAGCAAATTCAAGGTTCATTGCAAACAATCCATTACCATCTGTTTCTATGCGTAGCTCTTTATCACTAGCATACATATCGATTTGAGGGACTGATAGTTTACCTTTAACGGACGGTGCGAATTCATTAATTAAACCGACAGAATATTTAAGAATATCAGATGCATCCGAAGCAAGTATTTCTCCGTCAGAGTCTACATCGGCAGCTCCTAGTCTCCAAAAATCCCAAGGTAATGGGTCTTCGTCAGGGATTGGGTCTAAACCTGTAGAGTATTTAAGAACCTTAGCAGCATCGAATGCAAATACACTGCCATCATTGTCTACGTCGCCTAAAGAACCAATAACACCAATTAATCCATTTTTATAATTATTGGTAACAACGTTATTAAATACTACATCGGTTAAACTAATTGGATAATCTGCTCCAGTCATAGAACTAAATTTTAGTTTAATCAATGGATCATTCCCACTAATTAGATTATTAGAAGCAAAACCTACATGCAAACTCGTTTCATTACTATTGACTTCAATTATACCATTATTAGCTAATGTTTCACTTGTTATATAATCCTCAAAACTTAATTCTTTTGGATAATTTAGAGTAAAATTAAATGACTCTACGTTTAAATCTGAGGCTATCCCATCTGTACTTACAGATAGAGTAAATTCTGGCCCAATAGTATGAATGGTATCGATGCGTACAAGTGGAGGATTGATTCTAATTGGATTTGCCATGGTAATAGGGGTATCATCTGAGACTTGTTTTAGAATCACATTATCTATGTACACATCTCCTGGCTTAGTATCCACTTCAAAAGATAATCGCATGACAGACCATACCGTATCTGCTTGAAAGACCAATGAGTAATTTTGTTTTAATGTATTCAAAAAAACATCTCCTGAACCAATATTATCTCCTGTTGCATTATAACTTGGAAAAGCAGATTCCATATATCTTGTCCATCCTTTGCCTACTTGCCCCAGAAATACATGAATACCATGCTGTTCTTCGCTAGAGTAAGCATCAAAAGATATTTCATATTTTTTTCCCTTAGTCAACTGACTTGAATTAATGTACTGGCCAGCTTGGGTGTCATAAGGATGTCTAGATCCATCTAAATCCTTAAAAGCTAACTCTCCATTTTGAATACTTATGGTAGATACAATGCTGCGATCCTGAGCATGTTCACTAAACCATGGATTCAGATCTACTGTACCACTAACTGTATTTCCAATACCCGACAATGGGTAGGTGAATGAGTCAGATCCAGTTGATCTTATGCTATCTGATAATTCGAAATTTCCATTCAATAAAATGTTTTCTTCGGGCGAAGGGATGTTGAGATAGTTATGGAAACCTATAGATCCAATATCATTTGGCGCAGAAACGTACCATTCACCTGTGATATAAGGTATCCATGGTTCTTCGGCTCCAAATGCGTCTAATCCATTGGGATTCCCTCGACCGACAAAGTTTTTTCTAAATATTGTATGAGTCGCTGTTGCATTTTCAACCCCATATGTTGTCCATCCTATCTCTGGGCTGTCATAAACGGAACCAAAGACATCCAATAATATTAAATCTCCCTCATCAATCCTTACTAGTACTCGAGTATCATTTCCATCAAAGGATATCATATTTGTATTGAGTAAGGTATCCGCTACGGTTAGTATTTCAGGCATAGACTCAGAATGAGCAACTACATAAACCTCCTGTGGATCAAGTATAGTGCCAGACGGAAACGAAAGAGTATCATTAAAAGCTCCACCATTTGTGTTACCAAGTACTAGATAATTGCTTAAGTCTACTGGGTCATCAAATGGATTAAATATCTCAAAGGCCTTATTTAACCCTGTACCAGTTATAAATTCAGAAAAGAACAATGATTCACCAGAATCTGTATTGTTTTTAACTTTACCTGCATAAATAGACTCAGGTCCGCTTTGATTATATATTTTTAAGACTTCATCTTGGGTCAACGCTCGCTTCCAAATGGCAATATCGTCCAACTTACCATTATATTTATCATTTCCTCCTGTTTTTTGACCAATATTTCCACTTAGTGAATTGTAACTTATACCTTTTAATGCATTTAATACCTCGGCAGTTACTTTGGAGGTATCCATATCATGTACCAACAAACCATCCAAATATAGTCTTGCTTCTCCTGAATTGAAATCAGTAGAAAACAGAACATGATGCCAACTATCTGTTGAAGCTGTAGCTGATTCCACACCACTCCAAGAACCGAGACAACAAGGAGAAACACCTCCAGGTTGCACAGAATAACCGATATTACCATTTCGTTCAATTAATAGGTGTATACCTTTCCTATTTTGGTCGGTTTGACCGATATAAAACATTCTCGGATTATTGTTGTAACCAGAATTGAGGTAAAACCATAAGGACACAGAAAAACCGTTTACTAGATTTGAATAAGAATCAGATGTCTCAAATGACATATACTGTGATCCATCAAACCCATAAGCACTTTTCTCGACACTATTTCTATCAGCTACCAAAGAAGCAGTGTTATTTGTGATTGTATTCCCATTACCGGACTCATCATTAGCATTACCATTAAATGGATACCAAGCTATTAAGCCATCGGTTGGAATAAAAGTGGGCACATTCTGTGCTTTGAGAGGTGAGATTAAAAGAACTAATAGTAAAAATATGGTTGATTTCATTATTCGAATAAAAATTTAAGTTTCACATAAAATGAAAAATTAATTTTTATCGATACCTACAAGATGATTTTGAGATAGTTACATGAAAATTCAAGCATTTAAACAGCTATAATAAGTCAACCTAAATTGAAATCTTGATAAACCTACGTCTTTTATCTTCTTGACTTTTTACTTTCCTAATAAACTCAAAGCCTAGTTTGTCGTTAATTTGCTGAAATATTTTATTTCGTTTCGTGGTTATGTGAGATTTATGACCTATACCGTTAAATACTCTTTCGTCAAAGGAATCCAATTCAATAAAATCTACACCCTGTAGTAAAATTTCATTTAATACTTTGAAGGTCCTTATTTCGATTTCCTCGTAAAAGTAATAATTCTCATTGTTGTAGTTTACCAAGATATGGTTATCAAAGATTCGCAGATCAAAAGGTGAATCAGGCGCTATTGTATTAGAGATTTTAGCTAGTTGTCTTCTATAAAGTAAAACTCCTGCCAATAAAACTGTTAATAGGGCAAAAAAGACTACTGCAAATTTGGTTCTTTGTTGTCGAATAGATGGGATAGTTTCGAAAGATTGGGAGTTGAAAAAATCATCGATATGAAAAGTGGTCAAAGTAAAGTTGAACGGATTGTGTAATACTGGATCACCATTTGGAACTACGGGCGTGTTAACAACTATTAGTGAGTCTTCGTTAACACTTTTAAATATCCCATACTTAATGTCCTCCATTTCCCACTTGTGTAGCTCCTTCAATCTAAGGTCGTAGAAGTAATTACCAAGAATGTTTAGTTTATCATTTATTAAGTTTTTATTTGAAAAATAGTTTTCCTTAGATGCTAAACCGGTAGTTTTTTCAATTAGGTACTTATTCTCTAACGTCCACACTGAGCGGTCCTGTTCAGTTATAGGTAATCTAGCATTATATATTTCTAGATGATTCAAATCGGGAGATAACACAAAAAGTTTGAATGATTGACTAACCAAATCCAAAAATAGTGTTCTTATTTTATTGGAAAATGTAGGTCCAGTAATTTGCTCATCCAACCATTCTTGATTCGACATATGATTAAACATTATTAATCTATGACGTATAGAAAATTCTCCAGCTCCGCCGTAATCATAAATCTTATCATTGCCTCCATAAAATAGTCTACTCCCGTAAAAACTTCGAAATCTATACGATTTATCTAGTCTATTTAGCTCTTTATTCTGAAGGTTATAGTCAAAGACTCTACCTCCACCTTCATCAATAAATAGTAAACGATTTTTTGTATGATCAAAATATAAGATAGTCTCATCGATGTACATTCTGTCGAGAGAATCAAGAACGGTAACCGTAGAATCATACTTTGAATACAAAACTCCATCTCTATGGTCATATATGTAGAGCCCTTTATCTACAACGTCAATATCGATTCTATATCTTAGATTACCATTAATATTTCGTAAGTAATTTTTCTCTGATAAATAGTCGTACCCTTTTTCAGAAAGGTAATC
>CAKZLH010000328.1 GCA_937125285.1 uncultured Balneolaceae bacterium
TTTTTGAATAGTCCATAACCATGCATAGTAGAATCCATTGGGCTAAAAGGCTTCCACCAGAGTACCGATGGTTTGGTATTTTCGATACGATCATGATCCATAAAACCAAGGTTTATTTTCCAATAGCTTATTTGCGGTGCTAAATCATTAGCTATGCTATACATTAGTTCTAATCGATAGTTTTGGTCCTTGATTTCAAGTGCGAATTTTTGATTTATACCGGCTTCGGCACTTGTCAGTTGAGCCCCCTCAATAGATTGAAAATATTCTATTGGTTTCTGCGTGGTATAAACCAGGTTACTATCTTGATCAAATCCTTGGAGCTGCACCAAAAATTTATCTTGAAGCTCGTGTAAACTATCTGAGTAGTGGATTAATATATCATCCTTGAATTCCGCAAATAAATACAAATCTTCATCCTTAAAGCTTACATCAAAGGACAATAAACCATCATCTATACCACTCCAATCCCAATCTTCTTTTATGTATAATGGATTTTGAACGTCATATCTGAGAGCTGCCCAATCATTTGCTTGGGCATCTATTTTGGGATTGCTTACCAAATCTTGATAGGTATGAAACTGCTTCCAAATGAAAGGTTTCGTACTTGTAAGACCTACTTTTGTATTATCGGAGCGTTGAAATGAAGCCTCTAAACTTAATGCAATGGGAAATTGATTAAAGTTATCTATACTCAATGAGTCAGGATTTACTAATAGCTCTACTCCAAAAGTAAATTTTTTTGTTTGACCCGGATCTAAGGTCACTGCTATTTCAGGAATACTAAATTTATAACGAGAATCGAGGGGGAATTTTCCTTTTATATGTAGTTCTTTGGTTAAATTATTTACTAACGTGATTTCACCTTTAACATTCTGATCCTTAATGGCTGTCATATCTATATCTTGAATGCTAAAGAAACTCCCTTGTCGTAATACCTGTACATCATTATAATCCTCTATGGGTAGTACATCTTTCGGATAAATTTGGTCAAGGCCAATATGGGCTACTTCGGGACCTGTTTCTTTCATCGTTACCCAAGTAATATGATTGAATTCACCCAGCTCTACTCCACGTAAGTAGCTCCCTCCTCCAGTAGTTGCCAAAGTAAAATGTTCCTGGCCGTTCTTAATAGCATAGCGATAGTGATGGTGATGCCCGCTAAAAACAGTGTAATTTTTGCCCTCTAGGGCACTCTCTATTTTTGCATAACCCATATCATCTCCGTATGACCATACAGGTCTGTGCATAAACACCATAATCCAGCGGACATTCTGAGCCTTAGAGATTTTATCTACTAGATAATCACTTTGATACGAACTGATTCCTCCACCTTCTATTTCATCGGTATTCACTACTACAAATAAAACATCCTGATATCTAAAGGTGTAAAAGTCTTTCCCGTGTCGCTCTCGCCAAACTTTGGTTAATGTTTCATTAGAGGTGTCATGATTACCAGGCACATAATAAAAAGGCATGCTCATTTGATTTACAATCTCATCAAATTCAGACCACTGTTCTTCCCATACTTGGGGAGACTCGGTATAACCGTCAATTAAATCGCCTACAGATAAAACAAATTCTGGTTGTAGCCAATTGACCTTAATGGCGGCATCTTTAAATACCCCTGGTTGCATACCACCCGTCCGATCACTCATGATTGCAAATCGAAATATTCCAGGAGAATTATTGATGGGCTTATTAGTTACTGCTACGGGAAGAGCATCATATTCATCTCTATTTTGCTGGGCTTGCACTTCCCAAAATGGCATAGAAATACATATCAGAATTATATACAATAAGAAGAAAAACTGACGCATCATCCGTACTGAATCATTTATCTGTTAGGAATAAAAGCATGTTCATCACTCAGATTTAAAGCTTCTACAAATCTTTCTTCTAATAATTTATCGCAACGAAGTATACCCTCAAAAACCATTCTGGAGTTATGATATGGAGCTTTCCACATCCTAATTTTGTCCATTTCTTCAAAAGCTTTACCTGATCGTGTTACACATTCAAACCACTCCCCATTTGAATCATCAATCAGATATTGTTTGATGAAAGCCCACGTATCGATGGCGGCTACTAAATACTCTTGTTTTTGAGTTAATTCAAAGGCATTGATAAAGCCAATTACGGCCTCGGCTTGAGGCCACCAATCCTTATGGGTATCTGCTTCAAAATTTAGTGTAGTACCTTCATTAAAAATGCCTCCATGCAAAGGATCTAAACCATTTTTCAAGACGTGGTCTGCTAAGAGTAAGGCTGCTTCACGCACCTTTTCAATCAGTGTAGGATTCCCTACTACCTCAGCAGCCTCTAGAAGTAACCAACTAGCTTCGATGTTATGACCATAGGAAATGCTGTCGGATATTGGACTCCATTGAGCATCCATATAGTTATTAAGGTAGTGATCGGTGTTGATGATGTGGTTTAAAAATAAATCAATAGTTGCCTCGAGACTCTTTTTGACCCGTTGAAGTGGAACAAATTTGTATAGGTTAGTGAATGCTTCCATCAAGTGGAGATGGGTATTCATCGTTTTTACTGCTGGAATATCTTTCGTACTTAATTGAATATCATTCTGAGGATTCCAGAATCGATCACATGCCTCATAATAGCCACCATTTACGGTATCTAAAGCGTTCTTATGCACTAAATCAAATAATTCAATGGCCATTTCTTTCGCTTCCTTCCAGCCAAATACCGCATAGGCTTCTGAGAGTGCATACATACCAAAAGCTTGCGCATAGAGATGTTTTTTATCGTCTAATACCTTGGCATCAGATGCAATTAGCCAGTAAAAACCACCTTTACCAGAATCCCAAAATCTATCTCGTAACTCGGTAAATGAGCGAAGGGCTAATGTTTTTAAATCTTCATTTTCAAAGCATCTAAAACCAGCTGAAAAAGTCCAAAGTAACCGAGCATTTAGTATGATCCCCTTATCTGCTTCATAAATTTTTTGGTTTGTTGAGCTAACTCTACCCACAAACCCACCATTAATTTCATCTAGAGCATAGGTTTTCCAATATGGCAGTATGTTGAAATGAAATTCATCTTTTAATTCATCTCGTAAACTAGAAATAATAGAGTGGTACTTATTCAAATCAAGCCCCTCTGTTATTCTTTATAAGTTCTTGAATACTTAACACCGTACTTCGTGAGGTAAGACCATCTTCTGGGGTGTGATGTACATAATCTAGGAGTTGAGCAACCGTAGTCTTAGCAACATGCATTCTAGTGTCAGAAGAAGCGTAGTAAAGGTATATCGTATCATCTTCATCATGAATCCAACCATTTGAAAACACTACATTAGAAACATCTCCAACTCGCTCCTCTCCTTCCGGGGCTATAAAGTACCCACCGGGGCGTTTCGTCACCTTCCAAGGCTCCTTCAAATCGGTCAGGAATAGGTATAGTACGTAGCGTAAGCCAGCTGCCGTATTTCGAACCCCATGCGCGAGATGTAACCAACCATCCTTGGTTTTTATTGGTGCTGGACCTTGTCCGTTTTTCACCTCTTTAATGGTATGATATACCTTAGGTTCCATGACTTCTTCATGATGGATAATCGGTTGAGTCATGTCTTCACAAAGTGCCCAGCCAATACCGCCCCCCTTTCCAGTTTCAATAAACCCATCTTGGGGACGAGTATATAGTGCATACTTACCCGCTACAAATTCCGGATGCAAGACTACGTTTCGCTGTTGATCAGAGGGCGTACTAAGATCTGGCAATCGTTCCCAGCTGGTAAGATCTTTCGTTCGCACGATACCTGCTTGAGCAATGGCACTACTGGTATCGCCAGCTGCGGCATTAGGATCTTTACGTTCAGTGCAAAAAATTCCATAGATCCAACCATCTTCATGTTGCGTGAGCCTCATATCATAGACATTTACATCCGGATCATCGGTTTCATCTATAATTAAGGGTTCGGAAAGAAACTGAAATCCATCTATGGGGGATGAACTTTTCGCTAAACCGAAAAATGATTTTCTATCATTGGCCTCTACCCTTGCAACTAGATAATAACTTCCTTCCCATTTTATAGCCCCAGCGTTGAATACCGCATTAATCCCAATACGCTCCATAAAGAATGGATTCGTCTGGAAATTTAAATCATACCGCCACTCTATGGGTACATGATTAGCCGTAAGAACCGGGTGATGGTATCTCTGAAATTGCCCATTTGAAAAAGCTAAGGGTTTGTTTATACGTGTAATTAACTCCTGATGAGCTTTTAGTAGACTATCTTTTCTATAACTAAAGTTTTCTTTAGTAGCCTGCATGCCTAGTATCCTAATTTAAGTCGATTGAGTGTGAGTATGA
>CAKZLH010000329.1 GCA_937125285.1 uncultured Balneolaceae bacterium
CCACTCCTCATCGAATATGAAGTAGTGGACGGATCGGGGAACCGAACCGCGCGCCGCATCGAGCGGTCTGTACCCTAGTCGTAGGTCTTTAAAGCAAATCGTGGCGAAACACAACCTTACGGTAGCGTTTATCGAGTTCGCTGCGTTGCACTTCAATAAACTCCAGGCCCAGTTTTTCATTGACATGACTGATAAAGCGCTTACGAGAAACCGAATATTGCGATTCATTGGATAAACTGGGCAGGACCTGTTCATCAAAATCCTTGAGCTCACAGGTATGAATGTTTTTGGATTTCAAATCCATCACATAATTCCAAAAACTCAAATCTGTAGACTCGGTAAACCGGATCGTTTCACCCCCAACATCCACCAATACCTGATCGGACCGGAGCATCACCGATGAGTTCGCTCTAGATTTTAGCCCCGCAAAACTTTCCCACGGCTTGTACCTAAAACCAAAAAATATCAGAAGAACTGCCAAAGCTCCTAGGGCATAATATCCCAACATCCGAGTGGGTTCACTTAGATTTCGCTCCTGCTGAATGGTGGTATAGAAACGCTCTGCGCCATTGGGTAGGGTTAAGGAGAAGGAATATAAATACTCATCAATACCATCTACTTTGGTATCCCCTATAAATAACCAGCGATCATGACTAGGGTCATAACTACCCAGGCGTAAATGAAGTATAGGAGTCAAATACTCGTCGTTGGTCACATACTTACGCACCACATTCTTCTCGATATCATAAAAAAATCCGCCATACAGGTACATGAGTCTAGAAGCCGGATCGATGCGCTGCATCCCGGATTCGGTATGAGAACTAAATAATAAACCCAATTCGAAGGTGCCCATCAGAACCCACTTCCAATTATTGACTAAGAGTTTATACACCAAAACTCGCCCATCGACGTATTGTGTATAGTAAAAAGCTCCCCCTATCGAATCATAGTCTAAATCCCCTATGTAATGTTTGGATGGAATGTCTCCGTAGGCAGGAATATCCAACCACTCTTTTTCACGATCATTGTAGAGCATGAGCACATTTTTTCGGGTGAACTCTCCATACCCCCCAAAGGCATAGATGGAATATTCATCATCAATAAACTGCTCAGCATGCCCGTAAAACCCTCTGAAATTATACGATTCATCCATGCGCTCGAGCTCACGGGTGTTAAAATCGTAACGAAACACCCGCCCCAAACCCGCATCCCAAAGTAAGAGCGCATGTTCTTGGGCGAGATATACCAGGTTGCTTAAATGTAAAAGCTCCCGATCCAGGGTATCGATAATCTCAATGGTATGATCTAAATCGAAACGAACCAACCAGCCATCATCTGGAAAATAGCTGTAGGCCACATCATGAACGGTATCAATGGTAATCCGATGCCGATCGATTAACTTTTCTTTCCATAGATCTTGAGGAATGATTTCATAGCGGTTCGGTACAGGCAGCTCTTGACCAAGTGCCACCTGTGAAATGGCCCCCAAAAGTAGCCACATCAAAGCCCATAACCTCATTTTTTTACACATACTTAAATCAAAGTAGTTGAAAAAGCACAAAAAATAAAATCACTCCACCAAAA
>CAKZLH010000330.1 GCA_937125285.1 uncultured Balneolaceae bacterium
CCCTCAACAAGGTCAAGCTCAGCAGAGCACCGAAGCGTCCGTTTGGCAAGATGAAACCTACGAGGGTACCCATGCTCCACAAATCACCCCCTCTCGAATTCTTCCGGCCGAGTCGGCCTCGGTCACCGAGCATACCGTCACCATTAACGGGAAAAAAGTGCCTTACCGGGCAACCGCTGGTACGCAACCGGTATGGGACGATCATGGCGTCGTGCAAGCTGCGCTGTTTTACACCTTTTATGAGCGTACTGATGTAGAATCCACCGAACGAAGACCCTTGGTGATTTCCTTTAATGGAGGACCCGGTTCGGCTTCTGTTTGGATGCATTTGGCATACACCGGGCCTAAAGTGCTGAACATCGATGAGGAAGGCTACCCTATTCAACCCTATGGTTTTCAGGATAACCCCTACTCTATTTTAGACGTTGCGGATATTGTATTCGTGAATCCAGTAAATACTGGCTATTCCCGAATTTTACATCCCGAGGCCGACCGTAAGCAATTTTTCGGGGTCAATCAGGATATTGAGTATCTAGCTGAATGGATTAATACTTTTGTTAGTCGGGTCGATCGTTGGGCCTCTCCCAAATACCTCATAGGAGAAAGCTATGGAACGACCCGTGTTTCAGGCTTGGCTAATGAACTTCAGAATAGTCACTGGATGTATATCAATGGCGTTATCTTAGTCTCACCTACGGGTTTAGGTATCGACCGATCTGGCCCTGTTAATCAGGCCAACCGACTCCCCTATTATACGGCAGCGGCTTGGTATCATGAGCAGCTTCCAGAAGATCTTCAGTCTATGGACTTACTTGATGCACTCGAAGCATCTGAAGAGTTTACTCAAAATGAACTCATTCCCATCCTCGCTAAAGGCGCATGGATGAGTTCGGAAGAAAAGGAACACGCCATCACCCAATTTGCTCGTTTTTCAGGCCTATCAGAAGAGGTAATTCGTCAGCATAATCTAGATGTTCCTACCTCGTTTTTCTGGAAAGACTTGCTCCGGCACGAAGGTCATACCGTCGGGCGTCTCGATTCCCGCTACAAGGGCCTTGATCGCTCCGATGCTGGTACACGCCCCGACTTTAACTCCGAGCTTACCTCTTGGCTACATTCCTTCACCCCAGCCATTAACATGTATTTCAAACAGAATCTAAAGTATGATACCGATGTGAAATACAACATGTTTGGACCCGTAAGTCCTTGGGACCGCAGCGGCGATCGAACTGGGGAACAATTACGGGGTGCTATGGCTCAAAATCCCTACATGCATGTACTGATACAAAGCGGCTATTATGATGGCGCGACCACCTATTATGATGCTAAATACACTATGTGGCACCTTGATCCTTCCGGAAAAATGAAAGAACGCCTAGAATTCAAAGGCTATCGTAGCGGCCATATGATGTACTTACGACGTGAAGACCTCAAAAACGCCAATGATGATATCCGCACCTTCATCCAGAAAAGCCTCGCACCTGCAGGCACCCCTGCAAAATACTAGAGCACCCAGCATGCGATTCCTTACATCACTACTCCTACTTCTCTTTCTTTTTCGGGTTGAAACAAACGCTCAAGCCC
>CAKZLH010000331.1 GCA_937125285.1 uncultured Balneolaceae bacterium
ACACCTACTGCAATCGTACCAATGTTGACTCCTGAAACCAGTTTTACACTTACTTTACCATTGGGATGCACTTGTTTTAGGTCATTTATAAGCTGCTTTAAATCCTCAATGCTGTAAATATCATGAAGCGGTGGGGGCGAAATTAAATCAAAACCAGGGTTAGCATAGCGTGCTTTCGCAATATCTGCATCTACTTTTATGCCCATCAACTGCCCACCCTCACCAGGCTTGGCTCCTTGGCATACCTTAATTTGAATTTCTTCTCCGGATACTAAGTACTCAGCGGTTACTCCAAAACGCCCAGAAGCTATCTGTTTAATCGTGGCTCCAATGCCTTCCTTGAAATAATAGGGATTTTCACCGCCTTCACCACTGTTACATCGTCCTCCAATTTCCTTCATAGCTAAGAAAATATCTCGCTGAGATTCGGCGCTAATGGCCCCGAAAGACATTGCACCAGACCCAAAGGTGGGCAAAATATGATCCACTCCTTTAACCTGACTAAGTTCGATAGGAGACTCTGATTTTTTCGGGTTGAACAGATGGCGAATGGCCACAGGTTCATCTTCTAAGCCTAATTTTAGATACTCATCCCAGAGCGCCATATCGGTTAAGTCTAAGTCATGATTTTGAACCAAATCATGAATCACTTTAGACCGGGTGTTGGTCATAGAGTGTTTTTCTCCAACCGTGCCACGGGCATGTTCCTTATATTGGAAATTTTTAATGGGGGAGTAACTTTCTTCATCAGAGGCAAAGGCTTCAGCTGTTTCTAGAATTTTATTTGCAATTTGGTCAATTTCTAAACCCCCTATAGGGCTTTGGATGCCTGGGAAATACTCTTCTATAACTCCTTTACCTAGACCTAATGCCGAGTAAAGTTTGGCGCTCTGATACGATCTTACAACAGAAATTCCAGATTTCGCCATAATTTTAAGCAACCCATTGTTGAGTGCTTTCAGGTAGTTCTTTTCTTTTACATCCGCATCTAGGTTTTTCAAAGAACGATGTTCATCATTGCGGACCGCATCCAATGCAACATAAGGACATACGGCTTGAGCGCCGAAGCCGATGAGGCAAGAGGCTTGATGGGTACTTTTTACTTCTCCCGTATCCACCACAACGGCGGCATTTAATTTGAGCCCTTCGTCATTGAGTGCGTTTACAACTCTACGTAAGGCTAGTAAACTAGGGAGTGCAACTCGACCCTTTGAAGCCTTTCGATCGCTTAAGATCAAAATGGCATGCTTATTCAGTACAGCCTTGACAGCTTCTTCCCCTATTTTATTCAACTTTGATTTAAATCCAACGGTCCCGTGGTTTATGTCGAAGGTAGTGTCAATCACGTAGGGAATTACACGATCCATTTCGGTGGCATTGTCGATGCAGGAGTAGATAAACTCCATCTGTGCAAGGCTTAGAAAAGGACTATCCAATTCATAGGCGGGTGCAGGGGGGATAAGCTCTTTTGGCTCAAATATATTGGGTTTTTTACCTAGATATACCTTGAGATCTGTTACCACTTGCTCTCGGATATAATCCAAAGGTGGATTGGTAACCTGAGAAAAATGTTGATAAAAGAAGTCGAAGAATGACCGTACTTCTGTAGATAAAACGGCTAATCGCGCGGTATCTCCCATAGATCCAATGGGCTCTTTGCCGCTTTCGGCCATTGGGTAAATTACCTTGCTTAGGTCGTCATCCGTAAAGCTAAAAACACCTTTTTTATCGTCGAA
>CAKZLH010000332.1 GCA_937125285.1 uncultured Balneolaceae bacterium
CTTAGGATATCAACCGCTAAGGACAGAATTTTTTCGGGTTGAACCACTTCTGCCCCCACATCGCCCGCTAATTTTTGGGCTTTTTCGTCATAAATATCCGATATAAATAGTTTAGCGCCCTCTTTTTGTAGGTGTTTTGCCAAGTAACTAGCCACATGGCCAGCCCCTTGAATGGCAATTTTTTTCCCCTCGAGGCTATCCGAACCCGTCCGGTATTTCATGCTGGCTTTCATGCTCATATAAACACCAAGAGCCGTAAACGGAGAGGGGTCTCCACTGCCTCCCATGGCTTGAGGAAGCCCGGTAACATAGGAGGTTTCTTGCCGAATCCAAGCCATATTCTCCTCGTCCATACCCACATCTTCTGCGGTGATATAACTCCCGCCCATTCGATTTACGCAGCGACCAAAAGCGCGAAACAAGGCTTCCGATTTGTCGGTCCGAGAGTTTCCTATGATCACCGCTTTTCCACCACCTTGAGCAAGACCCGAAATCGCAGCTTTATAGGTCATTCCACGCGAAAGTCTAAGTACGTCGTGCAACGCTTCAGCTTCCGTTGCATAAGGCCACATGCGGGTACCCCCGAGCGAGGGCCCAAGCGTGGTATCGTGCACGGCAATAATGGCCTTAAGCCCGGTTTCTTCGTCGTGAAAAAACTGAACGTTTTCATGACCGTGGGCAGCCATAGCCTGCAGAATGGAAAGATCGTTAGTAGAATGATGTGCTGTATTAGAGACTTCGCTCATAGATGAACATAATTGGGTTGAAATCGACGTGGTGATGAGGGGAGTGATTTCGAAATTTTCGCAATTGTAAATATACCAAAAAGCGAGGAGGTTTACTTAGTTTCTAAGTGCGGAAAAAAGTATAATACAACAAATATAGTTTGAACTGGTTAATGGGTGTGACAGCCTTTGGGCCTCTTATGTATAAAAATAAAAATATAGGAAACCATAACTATGTCATTCCGCTGGGTGTTTACACAGCCGGAACAGGCCGAGGCCATCTCCAATTTAATGGAAGTCCTCAATGTTCCGGAGTCCATAGCTCGACTATTGGCAATTCGCGGTATCTCAAGCTTTGAAGATGCAAAACAATTTTTCAGACCAACTCTAAACGAATTACACGATCCCTTTTTGATGAAGGATATGGACCGCGCGTCGGAACGTCTTTCATTGGCCATTCGCTCGAATGAAAAAGTGCTCGTGTATGGAGACTATGATGTAGATGGCACTACGGCCACGGCAATCATGTACTCCTTTTTGAAGGAATTTGGGGTGGAAGTCGATTACTATATTCCTCATCGGTTTAAAGAGGGATACGGTATAAATCCTGAGGGCATACAATATGCTCACGAGATTGGGGCGCATGTGATCGTGTCTGTGGATTGTGGAATTACCGCGGTTGAAGAAGCCTTGGAAATTAAATCATTGGGCATGGATTTAATAATCTGTGACCATCACACCGTTGGTGAGCATTTACCCGATGCATTTGCCGTTTTAGATCCTAAGCGAGAAGACTGTGAGTATCCATTTGATGGTCTTTCGGGTGCGGGCGTGGGTTTTAAACTTGTGCAAGCCACCTTGGCGCGCTTGGGACTACCCGCCCAAGTAGCCTATAAATATTTGGACTTGTTGGCTATTTCAATTGCATCGGACATCGTGCCTATTATTGACGAAAATCGAATTTTGATGTGGGCGGGTTTAGAGCGATTACGCACCGAGCCCAGAGTGGGGGTTCAAGCGCTCATGAATCTAATTCGCCTTCCACAGGCCGAATTGGATACCAAAAAAATTGTCTTTTCTATAGGACCCCGAATTAATGCCGCAGGTCGTATGGGGGATGCTTCAACCGCGGTTCGGTTATTAATTGCCAACGATGAGCTAGAAGCCAAGTTAATGGCCCGCGAGTTGGAAGGCATCAATGCTAAGCGCAGAGATACCGACACCACTACTATGAACGAAGCGGTTCAGCAGATCGAAGAGCAGTTAAATATGGATCGTATCTCTGCTTTGGTACTTTTTGACGCCAATTGGCATCTTGGAGTGATTGGAATTGTAGCCTCCCGATTGGTGGATCAATATCATCGGCCAGCGATCATGCTTAGTGAAGTTGATGGTAAGATTAAAGGTTCGGCGCGTAGCATTCGGGGGTTCAATATCTATGAAGCTATCCGAGAATGTGAGGATTTGCTCGAGCAATTTGGAGGGCATGAATATGCCGCAGGGCTTACCTTAAAAGACGGTGCCCTAAAAGAATTTCGAAAGCGAATGAACAGCAAGGCGATTGAAGAACTCTCGGGAAACTCCTTTGAAGCCGAGTTATTGGTAGATACCGAAATTCAGCTCGCCGAAATAGACGGGAAGTTCTGGAAGTTACTCCATCAGTTTCAGCCATTTGGTCCCGCCAATACCAAGCCTATTTTTGTATCTAACGGGTTGAAGGTAGTAGGTGTGCCTAGTATTGTAGGAAATGGTCACCTAAAGCTTAGAGTTCGACAAGAGGATTCGCCCGTTTTTGATGCTATAGGTTTCAATATGCATGAATTTATGCCCAAAGTTCGAGATGGAAAGCTGTTTAATATTGCTTATGAATTAGAAGAAAATACCTGGAACGGGAACACGGCACTTCAACTTCATTTGCGAGATATTCAGGAAACTTAGGCTTGTGTATTGTTTCTCCTCGCTAAAGGGTGTATATTTGCCATCCTTTCGGTTGGGACTGTAGCTCAGTTGGTAGAGCAACGGACTGAAAATCCGTGTGTCGGCGGTTCAATTCCGCCCGGTCCCACCATTAAGCCCCGTGCCAATTATTTGGTTCGGGGTTTTTTGTTTGTGAACTTATTTTCCCTAATGATATTTGCTGAGGGTAACTAGTTTGGTGGTGCTTAGGGTAGTAATGGTGTGAAATATTATGAAGGTTTACGCTATGAATAAATGATTGCTGCTTTTGATATCCGTTCAGCAATTTTTTCCTTTAAAGCATAAGGCTGAATTATTTTCACTTTGTCTCCAAAACTGAGTAACAGGGACTCCAATTCGTAATTAAGTACGACCTCAATTTCTATTCTAAGCTTTTCTCCTACCCATTCGTATTTCTGTGTTGGATGTAGTGGTTTTGTAATAATGTAAGGGGCTTGTTCTTTGGTAAATTCTAAAACAACCTTTTCAACTTCTTCTTCATCAGGTCGGGTAACACCGATGATATCAAAAAAGTACTCATTCCAGTCTATCTCTGGTTGTATATATTCTCCTTGAGTCTGATCTATCTTTTGAATCCGATCTAAGGCAAGGTTCCAGGTTGGGATTTCCAACAATTCATTTAAGCCGAATGCAAACCAACGATTGTTGTATTGTTTCAAGAAGTGTGGATGAAAGGTAAGCTCAAAGCTCTCGTCAGACTTGAAGTCTTGGTATTCTACTTTTAGCACCAACTCATTAACGATAGCATCATATAATGTCCCAAGATGCTCAATTCCCTTGAGATCAATATTAGATTCGATACTTATGACTTCTCTAGAGTTTTGCTTGAGCCCTAACCGATCCTGAATTACCGGGATTATCTCTTGAACCCACTCAAATTGTGGAGCCCCGGAAAAACGTGATAGCACAGAAATTGCTGATTGTATCTGGCTTTTTTCGTCTTCATTTAGTGGCTGATTAGAAATGGAGAATTCAGTATTTGTATATCTATAGTACTTTCTTTTTCCATCGCTGTATTTTTTTAATGGAATCTTGAATCCCTCTTCACTCTCCATAAATCTTATGTCATCATAAAGCTGACGCCTTTTTATTTTACTTCCAGGGCCATTAAACTCTTCCAAGGCTATATTAACTTCTTTGAGTAAGTCTTCCCAAAAAAACTTGCGACCTGAATTTCTAAAACATCGATCTAATACTTGATATCTTATTTGTGCATTCTTTGTTTTTGGCATAATATATTTTCTTGTGCAGATTGAGTGCATAGTATAGTTATACTTTTGATGCGCAGACAAGAATTAATCGTATAATTTTAATAAAGTATTTATGGACAGTAAGAGAATCGGTGAAAAGTTTTGGCGTTTTATCTCAAGTATCAGAGATACAGGGATTGACTACCAAGTACTACTGATAATTCTGATTCTTTATAAAAAAGATGTTCTGAAAAAGTTTATCAACTCGGATTCTAAGAACTTTCTCGACACGCTTCACAAATCTATCAATGAGTTTTCAGAATTAGAAAGAGATTTGCTATACGACGGATTAAGATTTTTTGAGAATGATCTGCAAAAATTTAACACAAGAGAGCTTTATGAATTAAATCAAATCCTTAGTGAGTATGATGAAGATTTCTACAAAATCTTTGATGAGTTACTATATAAGCTAGAAGAAATAATGGGGAAGTCTTCTGGTGGATATATACAACCTGAAGAAATCACTAATCTCATGTTAAACCTTGCGGAGATAAAGCAAGGTGATGCAGTTTATAATCCTTTTGCTGGGTTTGCCTCTTTTGGTGTAAAACTAGAAGATAACATATCATGTTTGGCTCAGGAGTTAAATGAGCAAACTTATGTGAAGGCTAAATTAAGGCTATTAGCATATGATAAATTAAATGAAGTTGATTACAGGTTGGAAGATTCTATTGCAAAATGGCAAGAGGATAGAAAATTTGATTTAATAATATCATCACCACCACTTGGGCTAAAAACATTAAAAAATTATGAGGGGATAGATTCCCTTAGAGTTGAGCATTTCTATCTAAGTAAATCAATAGAAATGTTGAAAGAAGCTGGCAAATCAATTGTTTTGATGGCTAACGGTGTACTATTTAGGTCTGGTAAAGAAGCTGAATTAAGAAAAGAGTTAATTGATAAAGATTTAATTGAAGCAATTATTTCTCTGCCTAAAAACTTATTGACCAATACGTCAATACAAACCAGCATAATTGTTCTTAGTAATAAGAAAGATAGGAAGGGTATAGTAAAGTTTTTGGATGCATCTTCATTGTTTAGTGAAACAAAGGGCAGAGCGAATAAATTAAATGCTGATCAAATCACAACCATTTACCATTCGCAAAAAGATTCTGTTAATGTTCGCTTAGTACCAAATTCAGAAATAATCGCCAATGATTATGATCTTAGTGTATCAAGATATTTTGTAAAGAACATTACCAAGGAATTTGAAGGCGTAGAACTTGGGGAAGTTCTTAAGGAAGCCAAGGTTGAGAAAGTTAAGAGTGAGGATAAGGTTCCATATATGAAGATTGGTGACTTAAACGATAATGAGATGGGGGTTTATTCAGATACTAGTGAGATTGAAAAAAGAAGCATCAAAAGAGGTGGGTTTAGACCAAATGAATCCGTGCTTTTACTTGCCATTAGATTTAAGAATTTAAAACCCACAATTTTAGATCAATATCCTGCTGACCTAGTTATTTCTAATGATATAAAGGCTTTTAGTGTTGACACAGATAAGGTGGACTTAGGGTATTTAGTATTTGAGCTAAGGAAAGATTATGTACAAGAACAAGTCATCAAGTATCAGTCAGGTTCTACAATGCCTTATTTATCAGTAGAAGACTTATTTAAAATTAAAATCAAACTTCCTTCGAAAGATCAGCAACGTCAAGATTTACTTGACGCAATCAACGATAGAGCCAAAAATGAGCTAAATAAGTACTCAAAGGAATTAAGTGAGATGAGGACTGAGATGTTTAGAGAGTTCTCATCAACCAGGCATTCTGTTAAACAATATTTAAATAGTATAAGAGGAGGAGTAAATGGATTACAAAAGTACATCACTAAAAATGACGGCCAAGAAATTAGTCTTACAGACGTTTACTCTAAGAATTTAAGTAAAAGCCTCGCTGAACATCTTGAAAGATTAATTGAGGATACAGCAGCGGCTTCTGAGCTTTTAGATAAGCTGGAAACGCCCTTTCTAAATCGCTCCAAAAAAGATTTTAACATAATAGATTTAACTAAGCAGGTGATTAAGAAAATTCATGGCAGTAAAGAGTTTGAATACAAGTTCAACATTGATGAAGAGTCTTTTTCACAAGGGGATGATCAGAAGTTAAAACCAATCATTGAAATCAATAAGGATGATTACAGTAAACTGATACAAAATATTGTTGACAACGCATGTCATCATGGTTTCGATAATGACGTCAATAATATTATCAGAATCGAGGTGACTTCTATTAATGATGGAAAAGATGTGTCACTGGAGATATCAAACAACGGTAAACCATTTGATCCAAAATTCACTGAAGAACGGCTTAAAATTCGAGGTGAGAAATCTGTTAGCTCAAAATCTACTGGGAATGGCGGGGCTGATATTGATCAAATAACGAAAATGTATGATGGGACATTTACCATGGCATTTGATAGAGACAGTGAATTCCCTGTGACATATAAGATTCAATTTCCAATAAAATTCGAGGATTTAGACTAATGTGTGAAGTTTTATGGATAGATGACGAGTACAAGAAGCAGGATGCTGTAATATCAGATGCGGAACTGAGTGGAATAAATATTATTCCATTTGAATCTCACGAAGAGGGGATTCAATATTTAGAAGCTAACTTAAGCAGCATTGACGCAATTATCCTTGATGCAAAAGTAAAGGATAAAAAGGATGATGAGACGACAAATTTGGAAGGCCTTAGAAAGTCGAGAGATTATATTAATTCTTTACCGGTAGATGTTAGACCACCTTATTTTATTTTTACTGGTCAACCTGACTATATGGGAAGCGATATGTTTGTAGAGAGCTATGGGGAACCATATAAAAAAGCTACAGACAATGAGAAGCTCTTCGATCATATCAAAGCTGCCGTAAAGGATAGACCCAATGCAAAAATCCGAGCGCTGTATCCAAAGGTATTCGAGTTATTTAAAAATTGTTTTATTGACCAACAGTATGAAAAGCATCTGCTTAAAATCCTCCGAAGTATTAATGAGGAAGATTTTGCGTTTGATGATGAAGTTTATTTCAACCAACTAAGGCAAATAATTGAAGGAGTATTTAGGAAAGCATCTGAGGTTGGAATACTCCACGAAAAATGCATCTCTAGAAAAGGAGAAGTGAAGCTAACTCTTTCTAGCTTATTTTTATCTGGCATTGAAGTAAAGACTCTTGATATAGCTTGTAAAAAAGAGCATTTCCCAAAGCTAATATCAAACCATGTTCGGGAAATTTTGGATATAACAAATATTGGCTCACATGCTGAACCGGAAGGCAAAGAACAAAGTGAAGCCAACTTGAAAGACTACCGGAAGATGCTAAACACCCCTTACCTTTTATATTCTCTCACATTCAAATTGATGGATGTACTTCTGTGGTTTTCTGAATACATTAAAGAGAACAATAACATTGAGTTAAATAAATCACTTTGGGTAGATACAACTGTGGCCCCCGAAGCTGCAGTAAGTGCTGACCAAGACTGGATTCAAGGAACTGTAACAAGAATTGCTGAAAATGGCTGGGGTACATTTATTCCAAATGGTAGCACAGAATCAATCAGCATTCCTCCTAATATGGTAAGGGATCATTCCATTGAAGAATATCAAAAGATTGATGTTGTGACGAAACCAAGTCCTGATGGAAATAAAACACACATTGAATCAATAAGAATTTAAATTATTTATCCATGCTCACAGGCGAATTAAAAAATAAAGTTGATAAAATTTGGGAAACGCTGTGGACGGCCGGGATCTCCAATCCGCTTACCGTCATCGAACAGTTGACCTACCTCCTCTTTATCAAAGGACTGGATGACCAGCAAACGAGGGAGGAGAAGAAAGCCGAACGGACAGGTAAAGACATCAAGAATCCGACCTTTTCGGAAGACCAGGATCATCTGCGGTGGAAGAATTTGAAACAGCTGGATCCGGAGGCGATGTTTGATACGATTCGGGATGAGGTGTTTCCGTTTATCAAAGAGCTGGGCGGGAAAAATGGCAGCACCTATCGCAAGCATATGGAGGGCGCGATGTTTTTGTTTCCCAAGCCTTCTACGCTGGCGCGGGTGGTGGAACTGATGGATCAGCTGGAGCTGAAGGACCGCGATACCAAGGGCGATATGTATGAGTACATGCTTTCCAAACTCAGCGTGGCGGGACAAAACGGGCAGTTTCGTACGCCGCGACATATCATCAAGATGATGGTGGAGCTGACGCAGCCCAAGCCGCTGGAGAATATTGCTGATCCTGCGTGCGGTACGGCCGGATTTTTGGTGGCCGCCGGAGAGTACATTCGCGACAATCACGCCAAGGCCATGGTGGATGATAAAACCCGCAAGCATTTTCAGTCGGAGATGTTTACCGGCTACGATTTTGACAACTCCATGCTTCGCATCGGGAATATGAATATGGTGATGCATGGTTTTGACGGCGCGACGATTGATTACAAGGATTCTCTTTCTTCTTCGGATGATGACGACCTCTGCGAACAGTTTGACTTGATCCTCGCCAATCCACCCTTCAAGGGCTCACTAGATTATGACAGCGTGGCGGCCGATCTGCTCCAAACCGTAAAGACCAAAAAGACCGAATTGCTGTTTAATGCCCTGTTCCTGCGGGCGCTGAAAACCGGTGGGCGGGCGGCGGTGGTGGTGCCGGATGGCGTGCTGTTTGGGAGTTCCAAAGCGCATAAGGAAATCCGACGGATATTGGTGGAAGAGCAGCAGCTAAATGCGGTGATCTCCATGCCGAGCGGGGTGTTTAAACCCTATGCCGGAGTGAGTACGGCGGTGATCATCTTCACCAAAACCAACTCGGGCGGAACCGATACCGTCTGGTTTTACGATATGAAAGCCGACGGCTATTCCCTGGATGACAAGCGCGACCAAATTGACGATGACGACATCCCCGACATCATTGAGCGATACCATAACCTGGACGATGAAACCGACCGCAAACGCACCGACCGTAGTTTCCTCGTGCCCAAAGAAGAAATCGTGGAGCAAAATTACGACCTCTCCATTAACCGCCACAAAGAGATTGAATACGAAGAGGTAGAATATGACGATCCCAAAACCATCATCAACGGGAAAGATGGTCAGCCCGGCCTGCGACAGCTCGCCGAAGAACGCCTGAAGATTTTGGATGAACTGGAGGGGATGGTTTGAGAGAAGTTGAATTAGGTGAAATTGCAGAAGTTTTTGGTGGTTATGCTTTCAAAAGCAAAGATTTTAATGAAACCTCAGGTGTTCCAGTTATTAAGATATCCAATATTCAGGATGGTGAAGTTTCAAAAAAAACACTCAAAGAGTATCTACCTGAAAATTACTTAGATGATTATGAAAATTATCAAATAAGACGAGGAGACATTCTTGTTGCATTATCTGGTGCTACCACAGGAAAGACCGGAGTTTATAATCTTGACAGTAAATCACTTTTAAATCAACGGGTAGGTTTAGTAAGAGCAAAAGATGGTCAAGCTGAACAAAAATATCTCAGTTATTACGTTTCAAAAATTACTGATGATATTTTAAATAAGGCCCAAGGTGTTGCTCAGCCAAACATAAGTACAAAGGAACTTGCGAAATTTGAAATCCCCCTCCCCAGCCTCTCCGAGCAGAAAGCCATTGTAGCGAAGCTGGACCGGGCGCAGCGGCTCATCGACATCGACCAGGAAATGCTCGCCAAATACGACGAACTCATCCAAAGCGTGTTTTTGGAAATGTTTGGGGAAGGTGATGGTGAAAAAGTTTCTTTATCTAAACTGGTTAAACTAAATCCCAGAAAGTCTGAAATTTCTGATATAGACAAATCAATAGAAGCTTCATTTTTAGGTATGGCTGATGTTGGTGAAAATGGAAGCTTAGACTTATCTGAAGTTCAAACTGTTGAAGAGTCTTGGTCTGGATATACTTATTTCAAAGAAGGTGATGTTCTTTTTGCTAAAATCACACCTTGTATGGAGAATGGAAAAGGCGCAATAGCTAAAGGATTAAGAAATGGGTTGGGCTTTGGATCTACCGAATTTCATGTACTACGACCGATTGAAGGAGTAAGTAGAGCCACTTGGATTTATCATTTAAGTCATTCCGATAAATTCAGGAAAATTGCTGAATCGTTCATGACCGGCAGTGCTGGGCAAAAACGCGTCCCTACACATTTCTTTGATCGATTTAAGGTAATCAAACCCTCTATCGATAATCAGATTCGTTTTGAAGAAATTGCTAATGAAATCAGTGCAGACAAAAAGAAATTAAGGCAACAGATCAAAAAATCAGAAGAGTTGTTTTCGTCGTTGGTGCAGGGGGAATTTGGATGATGAAAAAAAATGAACATGAATTTTATTTACAGCTATACCAAAAAGCTGGAACACCTATTAAGATTAACGAGCAACAATGGACGCAACTAAAAGAGAAGAAGGAAGTCGAGGTTCACTATCACACCATTGAACAGAAATATGATGTTCTAGTTGGGAACTATATTCAATTTGAAGAAAAGTTATTGGCTGAGGCATTGGAATATGCAATTCGATCATCTGAGAAAATGCATGATGGCATATCATCCTTATCCATTTCAAGAATGGTAATTAATTTATTAATGAGTATTGGATTGTATGTAGAGCAAACTGAGAATAGACATATTAAAGAATTGGGATTAAGCAAAGAGAAATTTGACCTGATCAAAAAAAGCTTGAGTAGTATTAAAAAGTCTCCCTCATTCAAGTTCATAAAAGAGTTGAGAAATTTTTCAATGCATAATGACGTGCCACTTCACAATTTCTCTTTTGGAGGCGCGTGGGAGCAAATAAAAGGAGAAGATGAAGACAAATTGGGTCAATTTATAACTCCAATGAGTAAGGTTGAAAGACTTAGGAGTGATAAACATTTCAAGAATAAAGCTCTTGAAGATATTCCAGAAAAAAATGGATATATAGATCTTAGATATCCAATCAGAGTATGCATGGCTGATTTATCAAAATTTCATGTGGAATTGAGAAAAGCTTTTGAAAAATCATTTCAAGAAGTAAAGCGATTAATCACTGGTACAGTTGACAAATACAAAAGTTCTACTGGTTCAAAATATGATTACTGCTATGCTTTCCATAAAGATGAAAGTTTATATTTGTCTCATAAACAGTATGAAAAGATAGATGCTTTTAGAAATAGGAACACTGGTTTAGGTCTGTTGGAAAGAAGATACATACACAATAGAATAAAGTGATCTATAATAAAGGATTCTTCTAATGTCTACCATATAAGGTATTTTCAATATGATTAATAACCAGTTACTACAACTTTATATTGACTGACCCAATAAAAAAAAGAGAAATAGCTCAAAGCGAAGCTTTGGATAAAACGGCTAAGATCATTTCAGGACTGGTTCCCGGCGGGGCGAGTGTGTATGAACTGTTTACGGCTATTGTTACACCACTGCATGTAAATAGAAGAGAGGAGTGGGTGCGAGAGGTGACGATACGGCTGCATCAACTGGAAACCAGTGAAAGGATCAACTTAGAGGAGCTTTCCCAAAAGGAAGAGTTTAATACGATTATTACCAAAGCCACCCTGCTTGCGCAGCAAACACACCAAAAGGAGAAGCATGAAGCGTTGAGAAATGTGGTGATCAAATCAGCTGAAGAATTGCCGAAACTTTTGAAGAACTATGATGAAACAGAATATTTTCTGAATATTCTGGAGGAAATAAATCCGGTTCAGATGTTTCTACTCAAACTGTTTCATAACCCAGAGCCGAAAGTAAATGATTTGAAAAGTAAAATACCGGGAACTCCTACACTGAACAGCTGGCAGGTTATTGCATATTTATACCCGGAATTGGGAAAAAAGAAGGAGATGATTTCTCAATACTGGCGGGAGTTGCAGCGGTTAGGGTTAATGGTAGGTAATGATATTACGATAGGCAGACATACCAAACATAAAATACAAAAACTGACTACAGAGCTTGGAGACAGGTTTCTCGAAATGATTGGGAATGACTAAGTATTAAGATAACCAGTAATTGCAAATGTGTATAAAAACGCATACACTTATTAAAAACTGTATGCATATTTATACATAATGTACGTATCAAACGATAAAATAGAAGACGCTATCCGGATTTTTAAAGAACATCAGGGAGTAATGCGTACCGCAGAGGCACTGAATGCGGGCATATCCCCCCGTACCCTATACTATATGAGAGATGAGGGATATCTAAGTCAACTTGAGAGAGGCGTGTATCAGCTTCAGAATAAAGAGCCTCTTAGTAATCCCGATATGGTTATTGTAGCCCGAAAAATACCGGAGGCCGTCGTATGCCTTATATCCGCCCTTGATCTCCATGATATGACTGACGAGATACCTCATAAAGTATATATAGCTCTTCCACGAACAAGTCGTAACCCCACACTCGATTATCCACCTGTGAACGTATATCGATTCTCTGACAAGACCCTAAGCGCAGGAGTAGAAACAAAACAGTTCGATGGGATCTCTGTAAAAGTATTCAACCCGGCCAAGACCATCGCTGACTGTTTCAAATTCAGGAATCAAATCGGCCTGGATGTGGCAATTGAAACACTGAAACGAGGAATTAATGAAGGTAAGGCTACTTATGGTGATATCGTGAAGTATGCGAAGCTGTGCAAAGTAGAACGAGTTATTAAGCCCTATCTGGAGGCCATCGGTCATGGATGATAAAACACGCATGGCTAAATCGGTTCACGCCCGACTGTTAAATAAAGCGAAGGAGTCGGGTCGCCCTTTCATGGAATTGCTTCAATATTACGGAATGGAGAAGTTTTTGCTAAGGATGAGTCAGTCGGAATATGCTGAGGAGTTCATTCTTAAAGGAGCCTTATTGCTTCGCTCAACCGGTATAAGTGAAATTCGTCCCACCCGAGATATTGATTTATCGAGAGAAAAGGCCCAAAGTATTGCACAGTTAGAGCAAATGGCCAAAGATTGCTGTGAAGTCACAGTAAAGGAAGATGGACTGATATTTGAACCGGATACTGTAGCCGGAGAAGAGATTCGCGAAGATCAGGCTTATAAAGGAGTTCGCATCAAATTCCTGGGTAAATTGGGTAAAGCACAAATTCCCATGCAGATAGATATCGGCTTTGGCGATGTGGTCTCCCCTTCTCCCTTATGGGTAGAATATCCGGTACTACTCGATGGTGATTCCCCGGAGTTGTTAGCCTACACGCTTGAAAGTGCGATAGCTGAGAAGTATCAGGCGATGGTGTACATGGATATGGCTAACAGCCGAATGAAAGATTTTTATGACATTTGGTATTTAATGCATAACCAAAGTTTTAAAGGCTCAGCACTGCAAAAAGCCATTGAGCTTACCTTTCAAAGAAGAAAAACCAAGTTACCGAATGAGCCTCCCACGGCACTAACAGAAACCTTTTATTCTGATGAGGGCAAAAAGAATCAATGGAAAGCTTTTAAAAGAAAAGCAGGTCTCACTGATGTATCGGAAACATTAGAAGAAGTCGTAAAAGACATTTCCGGATTTTTATGGCCAATAAATGAGCATCTGAATAAGGAAGAAGAATTTGATTCAATTTGGCAGCCACAAAAAGGATGGGGTAAAAGAAATTGAAATCATTACATTAAGGGGCAAACAAAAGACGGTTTTTCAATGCTATGTCAAATTTTGACTTTCTAGATCCTGACTGGCCCGAGTTCATCGAAGATGCCCATGCCGTGGAGAAACTCGTGCATTTTGATCCGCGGTCGGCCTGTGCCCGGGCACGACACCTGATTGAAGCTGTAGTTCTGTGGATGTATGAAAACGATGAGGATTTAGAGCTTCCCTATGACACCGGTTTGTATAATATCACCAATGAGATGGGATTTAAAAAGATCATTGGATATACGGTGTATGAGAAGATCAAAGTGATTCGAAAGGTCGGCAATATTGCCCTTCACGACAATAAACGAGTCACAGAAGACGATGCTTTGCGCGTTTGTCGGGAAGTTTTTCATGTGATGTTTTGGCTGTATAGCACCTATACGACTGATGAAGAACCTAAGACTGAACTTTCTTTTGATCCGAACAAAGTCCCCAAGTTAGAATCGGCTTCCAAAGAATCTCTGGAGCGACTGCAAGAGCTCGAAACCCAAATGGAAGAACGTGCAGATCGGTTGAGGGAGCTGCAGCAGTCACTGGAAGAAAAAGACAAAGCTTTGGAGCAGCGCAATCGCGAGATCAAGCAGATGCGCCTGCAAACCCGCAAGTATGCAGACAATCACGATTATAATGAAGCTGAAACCCGTGAACTACTGATTGATGTCATGCTGCGGGAGTCGGGCTGGGATCCCTCAGAACGGAATGTGCGAGAATATGAAGTTTCGGGGATGCCCAACAAATCCGGAACCGGTTATGTGGATTATGTACTCTGGGATGATAGCGGAAAACCACTAGCCTTGGTGGAGGCCAAGCGAACCACTCGCAGCTATTATGAAGGAATACATCAGGCAACCTTATACGCTGATTGTTTAGATAAAGAGTTTGGAGTACGCCCCGTCATCTTTGTATCAAACGGATATGAGATCTGGATCTGGGATGATGAGCAATATCCGGCACGAAAAGTATTAGGGTTTTATACCAAGGATAGCCTTCAGAAGCTTTTCTTTCAGCGAGCAAATAAAGAGTCATTGAAGCTGGCGGAGGTTAATAAAAAAATTACGGGGCGATACTATCAGGTAGCGGCCATTCGAAGAGTCGGAGAACGCTTTCAGGAAGGTCACCGACGAGCATTGTTGGTCATGGCCACTGGTACGGGTAAGACCAGAACCGCTATTTCCATCACGGACATGGTGCTCAAAAAGAAATGGGCCAAACGCGTATTGTTTTTGGCAGATCGAAATGCCTTGGTGAAGCAGGCCTACAAGAATTATGCTGAACATCTCCCTGAAGTTCCAATTGTGAATCTGGTAGAAGAAAAGAATGATGATGCAGCGCGGGTGGTCTTCAGTACCTACCCTACCATGCTGAATCAAATAGAAAACCTGGAAGAAGGAAAGCGAAAATTCGATCCGGGGCATTTTGACCTGGTGATCATCGATGAGGCGCACCGAAGTGTTTATAATAAGTACCAGGCCATCTTCGACTATTTTGATTCCCTGCTGCTTGGGCTCACGGCAACGCCAAAGGAAGATGTAGATCACGATACCTACAACTTGTTCAATGCTGAGCAAGGCAATCCCACCTATGCATATGGATTAGAAGAAGCGGTAAGTGATGGCTATTTAGTCCCGCCTAAGACGATTTCAGTTCTGGGTAAGTTCTTAAGAGAAGGAATCAAATACTCCGAGCTTTCCGAAGAAGAGAAAAAGCAGTATGACGATCTGCTTGCCGATGATGAAACCGGAGCTGTTCCCGATCATATCGATCCCGGTAAACTCAATGCTTGGTTATTTAATGAGGATACGGTAGAGAAAGTATTGAAGCAGCTCATGGAGCATGGCATCAAGGTGGAAGGCGGTGATCGTCTGGGAGATACCATCATGTTTGCTAAAAATCACAAACATGCGGTATTCATAAAGGAGGTATTTGATAAGAACTTCCCTCAGTACGCCGGTAAGTTTGCGCAGGTTATAGATAACAAAGTAGAGTATGCACAAGATTTGGTCGAGAAATTTTGTCTGCCCGAAGAGAAGCCGGTGATAGCCATCTCCGTAGATATGATGGATACTGGAATTGATGCGCCTGACTGTGTAAATCTGGTGTTTTTTAAACCGGTACGTTCTAAAGCGAAATTTAACCAGATGATCGGACGGGGTACGCGGCTTCGGGAAGACCTTTTTGGTCCGGGAAGTGACAAACAGCATTTCCTCATTTTCGACTATTGTGGAAACTTTGAGTTCTTTGAACAAAATCCGGAAGGCTTCGAAACGACTTCATCGGCATCTATTACAGCCAAGATCTTTGAAAAAAGGTTGCTTTTAACAGCTAAACTGAAGAATGAGCCCTATAACCGTGATGAAGAGCTCCAGAAATACAGAACGGATTTACTTGATATGCTGCATCAACAGGTTTCCAATCTCGAAAGGCAAAGTGTTCAAGTCCGCCCAAAGTTGAAGCTGGTTGATAAACTCAGTGAACGGGCGGTATGGAATCATCTGGAATCGAGTGAACGTAAAGAAATTGTACGGGAGTTTGCTGAACTTATTTCTGCTAACATCGATGAAGACGAGATGTCGCGCAGATTTGATCTGCTTATGCTTACTCTACAGCACGAAGAGCTGGATGGCGTACTTCAGCAGAAAAAGACCAAAGAAGTGGTGATAGAGTTGGGAGAGCACCTCTACTCAAAAAAGCATATTCCTGCAGTAAAAAAAGTACTTCCTTCTGTTGAGAAAGCCATCAGTGAAGAATTTTGGAGCTCACCGAAAGTCACAAATCTTGAAGAAATTCGTCAGCAGCTTCGAGACTTGATGCACCTCATTGAACGTAACAGTCGAGCTCCGGTTTACACTGATTTTGAGGATGAATTCAGTGAGGTTGAAATCGATGAGGGCTATGTTTCTGATTCGGGAGTAAATAAAGACCGATATCTAAGAAAAATCAGAAAGTTTATTGAAGAGCATAGCAACCATTTGATCATTGAGAAGATCCGGAAAGCAAAACCACTAACGGATAAAGACCTTGAAACCCTGGAAGAGTTTCTGTTGGATTCAGACCCAAGTATAAGTCTGGATGAATTTCACGAGCTGGTAGGTAAAAACCTAAAAATTGTGGAGTTTGTACGGGAAGTCTCCGGTCTGGACCGAGAAACGGTTTTAAAAGAGTTCGGTCAGTTTTTACAGAATAACCGCCTCAGCTCAAATCAGATTCAATTCATCGAGCAAATGATTGAATTCTACACTGAAAAAGGCCATCTGGATGTAGCTAACCTCTATGAACCTCCCTTCGACTTTATTGATGAAGATGGCTTAGATGGGGTGTTTGATAATAACCCAAAAGTCATTGATTATCTACTGGAGAAGGTAAGGAGCTTGAATGAAATTAAAGTAAGTTGATATAATTATTAAGAACTTGGCTATTTCCTATGTTTGAAGTTCGACCCTGATTTTATATCCTTATTTGATACTACCCTAATTCTAAATAACCGTCTCTACTACCACACCCATTACCCATTTTCAACACTATTAAAGTTTCTTTTCCATTAGTAAAATTAACTTTTAGACTGTTAGTCCAAGTATTGTATCCATACTGATAAGAGACATTTATATTTATGTCAGTTAGACCACCATTCATTCCATTACTCAACGAGAAAGACTGCGACTCACCATCATTTATACTTAAGTCGTTAAATGAGTACCCAACTAATGATATAGACTTAATTTTAATATTTGTAGAACAGTGATTTGAGTTGCTAACCCTTAATTTGGGATAATCTTGACCCAATAATGCAGTTTCATCATTTGAATTGGTTACAGTAGATTCAGTACTACAACTGATAAGAAAAATTAATAATAAAAGTGATAGTGTTCTGTTTTTTAGATTTACCATAATATCAATCCTCACAAAATATAGATATCATCTGTTGCTCAGGTAAGTTTAGTTGATTACACAGTTCGTTAAGTGGGTCATTGTCTGTTTGGTTGGATACTATTTTACCTTTTTGATATTCGTATCTTTTTTGTTCAATTAGGTTACTATTTGAATTATATTTGTAAACAACTTTAGTTGAGATATTGTTGAATGAATCATAATCTTCCCACTTAGTTAGATTACCAATTTCATCATAGTTGTATGAATCTCTTCTTATAAATTTTTCATCATCATATCTGATTCTCTCTAAGATATTATTCATAGAATCATATGTGTAATTATAACTTCTAACACTATTTTTACCGTCTGCTAAGTTAGTATACTTAGTTCTAATTGTTATTGGGTTGTTATTAAAATCATAATCTCTTGTTGTAACCCTATAAGGTGTATTTAGGTCTAGGTTATATGATGAAGTCTCTATTTCATTGTTGTTAGAATCATATATATAAGTCGTCCTATGAGCAAGAGTACTATCACTTTCATAATCTAGTAACTCAATTACATTATTCTTATTATCGTAATGGTATTTTGAATACCTATCTAATTCTCCACTTGAATTAAAGACTTGAGATAATATCCTGTTATTTTTTGAGTCGTATTCATATGATAATGTTAAACGAAGTTTATTTTCTGAATCATATCTCAACTCCTCAACCTTGTTACCATAAGAATCATAATCCCAAGAATATCTATATTTAATCAAACCATCTGAGTCTGTTGCTATCTGTTCAATTCTGTAGTTATTGGAATCGTAACTGTAATTTTCCTTAGTTAATAAAGTACCATCGGTTTTCAAGTCTATACGTTCAATTATATTATTATTGGTGTCATACACATATGAAGAGATATAGATTCTACCTAAAAATGAAAAACGACTTGATACGTTTGTCTTATCATTGATTTTTATAAGAATGATATTTTGTTCTGATACTATATCCCCACCCCAACTTGAAAAACTCCACCATTCATTTGCAGGTACAGGGGTGAGTTCAACAACTGTCTCAAAAGGATAGTCTGTCACTTTGGGTTGTAATAAAACCCTCTCTGATACAGAACCTTCGCCAATGATGGTGATATTCAATGGATAATCTTTTCTCTCAAATACTCCGATGATAGTTTTATCCCCGTCCATTGTGATGGTAGCAGGAGTCTGAGACGATGTCCAATCTCCTTCCCAATTAGAAAAGACCCAACCTGAATCAGGAGTTGAGGTAATATTAACTAATTCACCTTCATCAAATTGACCACTTGATGGATTTACAGAACCATTGCCGACTACTGAGGTGGTTAATTGGTACGTAGGTGTTGGTTCAGTACCACAACTGATTAATACACCTAATCCTAATAAGGATAGAAATATTCTCTTTAGATTTACCATAACGATACCATTTCATAGTTCACAAATAAATTAATGTCTATTCAAATAAATACAAAAAAACTCACTCTCCCACATATTTATACTAAAAAGGATATAAATAGGGAGAAACAACCAAGTGTACTAGAAACATTAGACTACCTACCCCCTGTTCACCGCCACCGAAGTCTCACAAGCAACAGGTATTGGTCGTAAGTCTATTGGTAAAAGGTCAAAGAAGTATGACCTAAGAGAAGAGAAATACCTACCCGAGCGATTCCAACAAACCCCACAAATGACCCTTTATTTTCTCATTCATTTATGTACTTTTCTGAGACAGCCAATCAATTAAATCCCAAAAGTCGTGAAAAAGTTATTCCTCTTTCTTTTTGTAATCATCATCCCAGTTAGTTCCTTCGCTCAGGATCGTATGAGCCCTGAACTACTATGGAAGCTTGGACGGGTAAGTCCCATGGGTATCACCGAGGATAGATCGGATCTCATCTTTTCAGTCTCTTACCCGGATGTTCCAAATAATAGCTCGAAGCGCTTGTATTACTCGGTACCCGTAACAGGCGGAGATCCTATTCAACTGGAGTCGGTGGATGGACTGCTGAAAGATTCAAAGGTGTCCGAAAACGGGATGTTGAAGGTGACGCACAAATCCGTTAAGATCGACGATATTCGTGGAACGGACTTGTACCCTGCTTTTGAAGAGTCGAATGCCTACATCTATACCTCTCTGCATTACCGGCATTGGGATCAATGGATGGACGGAACTTACCATCATGTTTTTGTTCAAAGGAAAACAGATTCCGGTTGGGATAAAGGTACCGACATCATGGAAGGGCAACGTTATTACACTCCAACGGTTCCTTTTGGTGGTCCGGAAGACTACATCATCCGTCCCGACGGTAAGTATGTGGTCTATGTGACCAAGCAAAAAACCGGTACAGAATATGCCACCAGTACCAATACGGATTTGTTTCAGTATGAAATCGCAACCGGTGAGACGGTGAATCTAACCGATGAGAATGAAGGATACGATACCCATCCGGTATATGGGCCCGATGGTACTACCTTAGCTTACCTGAGTATGAAACGGGATGGCTATGAGGCCGATAAAAATGATCTGATTGTACTTCAAGATGGTAAGAAAACCAATTTAACAGCACCGTGGGATGGTACCGTGAACAGCTTTAGCTGGGCAGAAGATGGATCAAAGATTTATTTCAGCGCTCCGGTCGATGGCACAGTTCAGATTTTTAAGGTGGAATTGTCTGAACCGGGAGTGGTGGAACAAGTTACTGAAGGTATGTTTGATGTGACCGGTGTGGTCGCAGATCTTGGGAATCACCTAATCGTGACCAGAGGAGATATGAATCATGCTACGGAGATTTTTTCTTACAACCTTTCCAACGAGAGTTTTATTCCACTGAGTAAAGTGAACGATGAGATCTATAATTCGATCGCGCTAAGTAAGATCGAAAAACGGATGATGCCTACCACCGACGGTAAGGAAATGCTGACTTGGGTAATCTATCCCCCGAATTTTGATCCAAATAAGAAATATCCGACACTCCTTTATGCGCAGGGTGGTCCCCAGGGCGCTTTATCACAATTCTATTCATTCCGATGGAACTTCCAATTGATGGCCGCCAATGGGTACATTGTAGTTGCCCCCAACCGCCGCGGAATGCCCGGTCATGGGGTGGAATGGAATGAGGAAATCTCTAAGGATTGGGGTGGACAGGTGATGGATGATTATCTGACCGCCATTGATGAGATGGCTAAGGAGCCATTCGTGGATAAGAGCCGCCTTGGAGCTGTGGGGGCTAGTTATGGAGGCTATTCGGTATTCTATCTGGCCGGAATCCATGAAGGCCGGTTTAAGACATTCATCTCTCATGATGGAGTGTTTGATCTGAGAAGTATGTATGGAACTACCGAAGAGCTCTTTTTTGTGAATTGGGATATTGGGGGCCCTTATTGGGATTCCTCAAACAAAGCGGCAATGAAAAGCTATGAAGAGTTCAACCCTATAAATAGGGTACAATACTGGGATACACCTATGTTGATCTATCAGGGAGGGAAGGATTATCGCGTACCTATCGGACAAAGCCTTCAGGCCTTTCAGGCATTACAACTACAGGGCATCAAATCGAAGCTGGTGTACTTCCCAGACGAAAATCACTGGGTCTTGAACGGTCAGAACGCCATGATCTGGCATGGTGAGTTCTACAAGTGGCTGGAAGAGACACTAAAATAGCTATATTTCGTTTTCCAAAGGTTCAATTCTGCCGGTCCCGCCATTTTAAAACCCTGTTAGTCAATTTGTTCTGGCTCTCAGGGTTTTTTTATACCACTAAACCCACAGCTCACGTTAATGCTTTTAAAGGAATGAAATTCACTCCTTTATGCTTATTAATACATTCCTATCGCAGAAATCGAAAGTAAGCATTACGTTCTGCTTAACAAATCCATCAAATCCATTATGAACCTTTCCGTCTTATTTATCATCAGTTTGTTCTTCACCGGACTTAACAATCCGACTACCTCTATTGAAACCAGCGACGGTGGGGTATTACACTATTACAATGAAGGGTGTTTACCTGCAGACGGGTCGTCTTGTGATATTGTGATCGAAAAATTTACAAAGGGCAATGATTTGGAATGGAAATCCATCATTGGCGGCAATTCTTGGGATTACATTGAGTCTGTGTTAGAAATCGAAGACGGGTTCTTGGTCCTAGGAAATACTAGCTCTTATGGGAATGGAAACTTAGACGTATACTTAACAAAGTTAGATCGTAATGGCAAAGAGCAATGGTTCAACACATACGGTGCTTTTTTTAATGATTATGGGCGCACCATAACACCATCAGACGAGCACAAAGGGTACATCATCGAAGGTCAAAAACAACAATGCTCTACACCAAACGTGTCTAGTGACTGTTATTTAGAGCCTCTGTATATTAAGATAGATGCTGCCGGTGTGGCGCTGGAAGCTAATTTTTAATCATTGAAAGCGTATGGTTTTTGTTTTAGTTGGGGTAAGTCTGCTATTTATCGGTATTGGATATATAGTGACCGAAGACAATGCCAAATATCTACTAGCCGGTTACAATACGATGACTCAAGAGCAACGAGAGGCTATTGATCTGGCCTCTTATCTTGTGACCTTTAGACGATTTCATACTTTTTTGGGAAGCTCATTAGGCGTCATTGGAATCCTTTGTTGGATGCTGTTGAGTGAGCAAATAACAGCTCTCTTTTTAAC
>CAKZLH010000333.1 GCA_937125285.1 uncultured Balneolaceae bacterium
CATAGACTTATTGATAACACCCCCACTACCGAAACAAAAGAACTCTACAACCAACTTTTTGAATGGTCTGGTAGTTATACCTTATTTGGTCACCAAAATACCTTAGCCTACGGTTACCAGTGGTATGGTGATGAAGATAGGTCCGATGTTAAAGATGTTACAGGTTCTTATCCGGCATTATATGGGTGGGATCTTGCTGGTTTCATCGATGATAACCTAGAGTTGAGTCCACTAGACGATGATTCGCGTTGGGATGCTTATTTAAACTATGCCAGATCAGGTTTAGAAAGAGGTGGAATTCTAACGTACTCATGGCATATGGCCAATCCAGTAACCCAAGAAAATTTTTACGATACCACTAATGCTGTTTATGCTCTTATACCCGGTGGCAAGTTACACAGAGAGTTCAAAAAAACGTTAACAAGGGTATCGGATTTCTTCCACCAGCTGTCACCTGATCCGGTAATTTTTAGACCTTATCATGAGCATAATGGAGATTGGTTTTGGTGGGGTAAAGGAATTGCATCCGAAGACGAGTATATCCAACTTTGGAGATTCACTGTAGAGTTTTTAAGAGACAGCCTTCAGAACTCAAATATCATATGGGCATTTTCACCCGATAGAAGTCGAATGCGAATCGATAGTATAGCGGCGGATTATATGTATGGGTATCCAGGTGATGATTATGTGGATATCATAGGATTTGATAACTACTGGGATGTAGGTCATCCGGCAAATGAAACCACTCCTATTCAGCAGGAAGAGGAATTTGTATTAAGTCTAACCGAGGTTTCGAAACTAGCCTATTCCAAAAACAAACCATTTGCATTAACAGAAACAGGTTTAGAAGCCATTCCTGATAGTACATTTTGGACACAGAAATTATTAAAAGGAATCGAAGCAAACGATTGGACAAAACGCGTAACCTACTTGCAGGTTTGGCGCAATGCCACTAAGGTGCAAGAAAAAAGAGATCATTATTATGCCCCATATCCAGGTCAGGTCAGTGCCAATGACTTTGTTAAATTCTATCAAACCGATCGGATAGTATTTGAAAATGAACTATCAACGATTAGAGAGTAGATAGTCTGCGAAGTCCTAAAAGGGTAAGGGATGGTACTTCTATGTTGATTACCCCATTTTCAGCCGCTATAATTTCTGTCTCTTCTGCTAAAGTATTTTCCGAACTCTTGGTCACCATAAATTTGTCAGAAATACCCATACCATCAGGCAGACTGATTTCAATGGTTTCTGAAGTAGTGGGATGATTGTTCGAAAGAAGTATTGTGAGTTCTTTTTCTGATTGAATTAGAGTGCCATAAATACTTCGTAATTCAGAGTCCCATGGGTAGTCAAGAGGATATGCGGTACCACCCGAAATGATATGGCGCGATAGTAGACTATAAAAAGCAAAAGGGTAAGTGAATTTATGCAATTTGTCGTCTTCGAGTCCAATTACGGCCCAATGACCATCTACGGTATTCGGATTCATAAGAGACCAAATACAAAATGTTGTTATTCCAACATTCAAAGCTCTTATAATGGCTTCTGAAACGGTAAAACAAGCCTCAAGACTAGCCACACCCTCAGGTTTTTCAAATTTACCATAATAAAAAGTTCCCATTTCAAGAGCCCAAAGTGTCTTGCCCCTTTCCCGGCAATAAGCAAGTAATTCGGCATCTCTATACTCGATGGCTAATCGTGTACCCCCTGTGAAATACCCGGCTGGTTTTTCAGGAAAATATTTGGTGGGTAAATAATCTAACTTTAGGTCATAATGATGAACAGAATAGGCATCAATTAGATCATTCATATCCACCTTATGTATGAGTTGTTGTCGTAAAATTTGTTCAGGAAAACTACCATCCAAACCAATAAGGCCAACGCGATTGCGATCAATACCAATTTCATCTAAGGCCATTCGGATTTCTCTATACATCTCAACATAGTGGATAATTTCGGGGGTGCTTTCCACTGGAGTTTGGAAAACCCCATATTCCATGGGTTCATTAATTGGATTAAAGTATCGGACAGAATCTAAACCCAACTCGTTAATTAACAGATTAAATAAAGGCTTAACAAAATGTTGAGCATAGGATCTATTGTCAATAGCTGCCATATTTACGATGGATGAGCCAGGATTTTGAGTGCCCTCAGGAGTTGGAAATTCATAGTATTCAGGCATGAGAAAGGGGTCGATTAGAATCGTTTTATTGAATTCCTCTGCCCAGCCATTGAGCCAAATTAAACGCTCTATATGTACCGTATTACCAATAAATTCCCCAGTCTCAGATACATGAGGGTTAGGGGGAAGTCCAAAACGTATCCAATTCAACCCTAATTCATTCAAACCCTTTTCGATTTCTAACCAAGCCTCTTCATTCTCAAGATCGGGATAAACTTTTTCAGAGAGCGGATAGTTTTCCCACCGCGCATAATGACCGCCACTACCCAAATGATCGAACCAATTAAACCCCATTCCCAATTCGATGGTATGTTCAATACCGGGACATTTGTACAGTTTTTTTACCATCATAATTATCCAAAATGTATCGTTGGCGTTTATCATGTGAAAATGATGAATCTATACTCTGTGCACTACCTTTTTGTTTTAAACAATGATACTTTATTGAAATAATCCTATTTAATTTCTGGTAAATCTTACAATTTTGAGCAATTTTGTACATGTACCCATCGATAAAAAGCAATTATTTCAAATTCAGGAGTATCAATACAAAGGCCCTGATTTTCCCTATCACTATCATCCCGAGATTGAAATCACCTATGTTTGTAATAGTAGTGGGCTTCGAATCATAGGAGACCATATAGAGTCTTATGGCCCGGATGACCTGGTAGTCATTGGTTCTAACATTCCGCATCAATGGCAAAAAGATGCTCAGTATGGCTCTAAGGGTAGTAAATATGAACACATTTATGTCATTCATATCAATGTTGAATTAATCGAGCAATTAACCCAAAATGTAATGGAACTTCACCGGCTTA
>CAKZLH010000334.1 GCA_937125285.1 uncultured Balneolaceae bacterium
CGGTATAATCTAAGTATCGATCGTAAGGCAATTCCAAATCCACTATTGGTTCCCGATTCAAAGTTTAAAGAATTTTCATTTGTTGCGGATCCTAATCAATTTAAACGTATCGAGATACCCTTTTATCAAGCAGGTGTTATCGAAGGGATGGTAGTCGCAATGGAGAATAATGTTAAAGAAGGTGTGGGAGGTTTGAGACTGACCCTTAATAGTTTACAAGATAATTTTAGTACGACCCTAAGAACCTACCGAGGGGGAAGTTTTTATGCTATGGATATTCCTCCAGGTAAGTATGCTTTATCTGCCGATCCACTTCAACTCGATATGCTAGGATATATACAAGAAAGTGGCGCATTTGAGGTTGAGGTTAGAAAAGTAGCGAATGGGGATTTTGTTCAGGGGATAGAAATCGTACTCATACCCAGTATTGATCCAGACGAAGGGGTACGATACAATGGTAACAGTGATGCCTTGACCCAAAGGCAGCAGGTGTTTGAAGAAGAATTACGCTTCGACATGGCAAGGGCGCTTACTTATTTTACTAGTGCTCAAAACTCCTATTATTTGCAGCGATATGAACGAGCGTTGGATTACATTGAGAATTCTTTGGCCTTGTTCGTAACCCCGCATGCACTTTCAATAAAAGGGTCCATTCTTTACTCTATGGGAGATCAAAATGGGGCGGCTCAAGCCTGGAGAGAGGCTGAGCGAATGGATCCTGATATATTACTTCCAAACGCTTCTCAAACACTCTTAAATGACTAAGACAATGTTCGGAAAATTCACAATTTAAACGTATAATACAATCACACACACAATCGTTTATGGTACTGTTTTGGGTACACACAATAGGTAATCAAAATTAAAGATTACATGCCCATAAACGATAACTTACTGGGTACACACAACACACAATATCAATGAAAGGGTACACACATACACGCTTTTTATTTTCATTGTTTTGGCTAAGCATTTGCTTACTGCCAACGCAATTATTTGCGTTTCAATCCAATGAGAGTTCAGACGGTTCGGAAAGCAATATGGGTTTGTATATGCTATCGAGTCAGTATGAAACTCTTTTAGAGTATAGAATTAATGAGCGTTTAACGCAGTACTTTCCCTCCTCAAGTTTTATTGTCACGGTCGAACTAAATATGTTTAAAGATGAAGAGTCGTTAAGCAATCAGATTAATCCGGATGAAAATAATGACGATACTCGTCTGTATACGGCTGTGCCACAATTTTTATTAACCGAATTAGACGAACCCAATCTCACAGCTGGCGAAGATATCGTGCGAAGCTTGGGTGTATACCTTACGAATATCGTGGTTCGAACTAATTTATCCCAGTCATTCAATTTTAGCATCCAAGATGAAGCATTCATTCGTTTTGCTATTGAATCCATTATAAAATTTAACCCTGAAAGAGGGGATCAAATTCTTATACAGAACAGGCTTTTCCCTCAGCCCATAGCCACATCATTTGACAATGTGAATCTAGGAAATAATGAGATGGACCAACGAATGTTATCATTTGCCGATTCTCTTCGAGCATTCTCGGGTTTCAATAGTTCGGGCAATGGTGAATTGATGGCAATGACGGCCAGTTTACAGAACCGAATGAATTTGTTGTTTATTGCTATAGCGCTGCTTTTTGGAGGTGGTATTGCTTATGTCGTGAGTTCTCGTTCAACCAAAGGTAATGATATTGCTGGAGGTTCTTCTTATGTGATTAATCCAGGTCTTAGGGATGGAATGCGTGAAGATATAGCCGTTTCAACTAATATGGTTCGGAATCTAAGCCATACGATTAAAAATGAAGGTCTTATAGAATACGCGATCAGTCAAACCGATTCAAAAGAAGATAGAGAACTTGAAAGTCTTCGTTTTATTATGAAGCTCACGAGCGAGAGACCAACCGATATGGCCAGGATATTGGAATACTGGTTTGGAAGCGATAAGAATAAAACCATTCAGGTTATTCTCTCTGTGGATATCAAAATTATGATTATGCTCCGACCCTATATCACCAAAGAGGTCTACAAAGAACTGGTTGGCGTGATGAATACGTATTATGAGAAACAAGATTTTGAGCAAGCGTATACCCTTGAAGAGTTGGCTAGAGAAATAAAAGGTTTTGAACAACCCAACTCGTTTATCTTCAAATATCAGCCGGTGAAAGATTTTAATTTCATTCAACTCATGAAATTAGAAGAGCTAAAGGAACTAATTGAACTATTGGAACTCGAAGATACAGCCCTTGTAATGAGTCACTGCTCTCAAGAAATGGTACAGCGAATAGGTGAAATGCTCGAGACTGAATATTTGAACGAAGTGATAAAGCAGACCTATCAAATCCAAAAAATACCTTTGTCGGAGTATAGAGCACGTTCCAATTACATTTTTAAGGAAATACATCTGAATCAAAATCCAGATTTTGTTCCTGAATCGCTTGTAAGTGATGTGGCAAGTATTATTGAGGGGTTAAACATCGAAAAACAGCAAGAAATTGTGCGTTATCTGTCCAATGATGAACACTCCTATACCAAGGGAATCATTGAAAGGGTAATTACCCTAGATGCTATTCTTGATTTAGAAGATGAAGAAATTATGGAGCTGATATCTCCAATCAAACTTGAGACATTAGCCTATGCAATTAGGAGTTTTGGATCGGAACTACAGAAAAAAATTATTGGTATGAGGCCTGAAAGAGAGCAGGTATTTATAGAGAATACCATGAATAATTCGCAAGTAAGTCTTAAACAGATAAAGATAGCTCAATACGAATTATTAGATCGTTTAAAGAAAGCTTTAAAAAAGAAAGAGGAGGTACATGCATGAAATTAGGTTCTTTTTATATCGTTATAATCGTCATGTTTTTTGGATTAGCATGCTCTTCAACTGAACAATTGACTTTGGAAGCTTCTCGTGCTAGTGACTTCGTAACCGATGTAGACACCACATCTAATGGTGACTTATTAGCGAATACCAATACCAATGCAATGAATTCGATGATTACGGATGTAGATATTTTGGACTACTATAATTCCCAGGCTCAGACTGTATTCGAGTTATATGTTGAAGCGCAATATCAGTTCAGGAATATGAGGTATTACAATGCATTAAGCTTATTAGATCGGTCTATTGCTCTAGTGCCAACCATTCAGGCGTATTTATTGCAAGTTATTATTTATGCTGAAATAGGAGATAGAGAGAAATATCTTCAGGCATATGAACGAGCTCAAGCTCTGAATGATGCCATGGGAGAAGATTTGTTGCGACCATTAGAGGTGCTCATAGGTTTCTCGGCAAGTAGTGAAAATGATTAACCAGATGATGAGAATAAGCCTCTTTTCCCTGGGTTTAATTACGGTAGCCCTTTTATTATTGATTTTATCAGTGCTTGAAATTACAGGTATCATCAATTTCACATTTGGAGATGGTCTCGCTGGTACGCTTAACTTCCCAAGTTTAGGAGTGATATTAGGAGGAGTTTTACTTAGTGCCGCTCTTGCTTATTCAAAGGACGATATCATGGAAGCCATGAACTTTGCAAAGTACTTATTGTTACATCCGAATTTTGGCTCCCATTTAGAGCGTAGAGATATTCAGGATATTTTTCATTGGAAAAAGACATTAAAGTCCAATGAAAGCAAGGCTCGTTCAGAACTTACGCATGAATTAAATAATACCTTTGAAGGCTATATATTCACGCTAGCTAATTCAAATTATTCCGTTGAAAAGATCGAAGAATTAGGTCTTATCAAAGCAAAGGAACACTATTCAAAAAAGCGAGATACCGCCTCATTTTTTGAGCAATTAGCCGATACGTCACCTGCTTATGGAATGTTGGGGACCTTGGTCGGTCTTATTTTTATGCTGCAACGTTTTGAAAATGTAAGAGACTTAGGAGAGGGGTTAGCATTTGCCTTGATGACCACATTTTATGGTCTAATATTGGCCTATGCTTTGTTTAATCCTTTAGCCAAAAAAGCGGCTCTATACGCGGATAAAACCTTCAAACGAGATTTATTCTTGTTAAACGGTATCATCATGATTATTAAAGGAGAAGAGCCATTGGTGGTTTTTGATCATTTATGTGCGGATCGAGAAGGCTATTTATTCGATAATGAGCTCAATGAAATGGAATTCGGATAACGGATGATCTATTGAGTCATCTGAGCTAAGAAAGCTTTTTACCACGCGCTTTTAGATATACTAGGTTTTTGGAAATGATAGATAGCCACGAAATAATTAAAAATCTTAAAAGAGAAGCTAAGAAAGGAAGTTGGCAGTCATCTTTTCTGGATATCATCATTCTATTAATGTCATTTTTTATCATCATCGTAGGAGTTTCCAAATTTGAAAGCTTTAATTTAGCCGTTCCAAGAAATACCGAGGTGATAGTTACCGAATCTAGTGATGCCGAAGACGCCGTTAGTATTCAGCAGCGTTCTATCAATAGCTTATATTTGGAGCTTAGTTTCCTTTTAGAAGATGTTATCCAAAGTGAGGATTTGAATATTACCTTAAACAATAACGAGGTTAAACTGACTTTGAGTAATGAATTTCTCTATGAAGTAGGATCTGCTGATTTATATCCACAGGGAATGGAAGTATTGGAGCGGATTGCCTCCCGAATTGCCTTAGTTGAAGACGAGAATTTTTTTGTGGATGTAGAAGGTCATACCGATAATAGACCCGTGACCAGTGGACGTTATGGTTCTAACTGGGATCTTTCTACGGCTCGATCGTCCAATGTAGTGGAAGTATTGCTAGAAAATGGGTTTACCCCAAATAGAATTCGAGCATCGGGCTATGCCGATGCTCAACCAATGGTGCCTAATGTCGATTCTTTAGGTAACCCAATTGAGGAAAATCAAGCAAGAAATAGACGATTCGAAATACGAATGTATATGAATTAGCCGTCGGGATTGTTGATACCAATTTTTAGTTAGGAGATTTTTTTGGCATTTCAGTTTCATTTAGTTGTTTTGGTCGGATTGTGTATTTTCATGGCATATTGTGAACTTGAATGTATTTGAATTATGATTTTTTCGAATTCACTTCTAATAACCCAAATTTAACTCAGCTGTAACGATGAGCGATAATAAAACGACCCCGAAAGCAGGAACGATGGAAATAGAACTAAGTGAATCCGAATCTATGGGGACCTATTCTAATTTGGTTATGATTACGCATTCCCCCTCTGAATTTATCTTAGATTTTATTGCGGTTATGCCGGGTGTTCCAAAGGCAAAAGTCGCTAAGCGAATGATTTTAACCCCAGATCATGCTAAGCGTTTATTGAACGCACTCCAGGATAATGTGAATCGTTATGAGAGTGAACATGGGGTGATTCAGAATAGAACTAAGGATATTCCACTGTACAGAGGTCCGCAAGCAGAGGCTTGATGAAATTTAGAGGCCATCCTTGGTTATGGAAGTCGACCTAGGATAGTTTCAACCCGAAAAAAAGCTACTTCTGAACCTGCTTCAGTCCTATTACACCCACCAAAAAGAAAAGCAAATGTGGGATGATTGCTGCCCAAAGTGGGGGCAAAATTCCAAGTGCGCCGAATGGTTCCATAATTTTCATGATTACCAAATACATGAAGCTTATCACCAGACCCGAGGCAATATAGAAGCCTTTTCCACCGCTTCGCCGAACAGCGGCAACAGCAAAACCAATCATGAGTACGACCAGAATAGAAAAGGGATAGGCCATGCGAGCAAATAGCTGTACTTGGGGGATTTCAATGCCACTTGCCCCACTGCGCTTGATGCCATCGATGTATTGAAAGGCTTCTACATAACTAAGCTGATAGATGTCCGAACTACTTCTTGCTAAGTCTTGGGGGAGAATGCTGAGTAGGGTGTCGAATCCGGCAACATTTCGTTCTACAAAGCCTGAATCACTAAATACGCGTTCTTGAACGGTGGTTAAGCGCCATTGTTCTTTGTCGTCTAGCCAGGCCATATTGGTGGCGGTGAGTATTTTTTGAACGCCTTCCTCATCGAATTCGACCATTCGTATTCGGTAAGCCGTTTGTTGATCTTTATCGAAATAGTTGACCTGCAAATAACTTTCAGGACTTAATTCGCGGTAGATATCACTCCGATCTAAGTCTTCATTTTTTTGGCGGATATATTCATCTTCGAAGGCAATTCGCTCTTTGTTGGATTCCGGAATTACCCAGGCATCGAGGGTGCTTAATGCTGCTGTCATCAGTATGCCGAATGCGAGAAAGGGAAGGAAGAGGCGGTATAGGCTAATACCTGCAGCCTTCAGAGAGGTGATTTCTAGTCGTTCTGATAATTGACCTACCAAAAACAAACAGGCGGAAAAAATAGCTAAGGGGAGTACTAAGCGGGTCATTTCAGGGACATAATTGGCATAATAATCACCCCAAATTTCGGCCATGGTAGCCCCTCGATCGGTGAAATCGTCACTATTTTCCGAAAAATCTATGATTACGAATATAAAAATGAGGACCACTAAGACCAGCGAGGTGATGGAGAAAAGTTTTTGAATGATATAGCGGTCAAAGGCTTTCATCTTAAGAGGCTTCCGTTTCTTTGGAATTTGGTAAGAGTGAGCGTAGATCATAACTCAAATGGAAGAGTAGGGTCAACCCGATGAGTAGATAAAACAAATTAAAGGACCACATTCCCCAGAAAGGAGAGATGAATAGTCGGTCGGCTAATTTTTCCCCTTGAATCACCGAAATCCAATAGAGGGTAAGCAGAATCGAAGCTATGATGGCGGCGTAGCCTACGTTCCCTTTTCGCGTGAGAATACCTATGGGGGCTCCGAGTAAGACAAATATGATGCAGGCAAAGGGAATAGAAAATTTCTTGTGAATTTCGACCCAATAGCGTTGGATTCTTTTTACGCGCCATAATTCATTGCTAATGGCACGCTCTATTTGAGACTGCATGTTCTCTGCTTTGCTATACCCTAAATTGGCGAGCCGAATTTTTTGGGTGGTGTTACCTACTTTATTTAAAACGGCTAGGGTGGAGACCACAAGTGAATCATTTTGGGAGTCGGAGACACTACTAGCCGTACCAAAAGAGCTTTGATTAAATGTGGCTGGATGAAGATGAGTCAGAGAGTCATCGACGAGCGATCGTTGTAAATCCGCAATTTCTTGTTTTAAGGTGTCTACCACGACTTTCATTGCTTGAATGCTCATCGTGCGATCACTTCTGCTAGAACCATTGGCCGTGCTTCGATTAAATGCTAGGTCGGATAAATCGAAGGTCTTTCTGTGTTTAATAAAACTAATCTGCTCCATATTTCGATCAGCAGACACGGTTCGTTTACTGGGATATCTTAGTATATCTCCATCAAATAGATGAAGGGTTAATGCCTCGGTGCCTTCGCTGGTCAAAAATCCTTTCTCGGCTTTTATATAGGCTCGATTTTGATCTTTTGTGGGTTCTTGAAAAAGCGTGATGTTGTATAGGGTATCGTTGACAGGATCAATCCGTTCAACCAGAAAAGTATAGCCTTCTATGCCATCATAAAACACATTCGGCTCGAGTTCAAAGCCCGGTTTTTTTAAGCGAATATCTATGAACAGTGACCGCGCTTTGCTGTTGGCTTCCGGTAGGATGGCATTAGAGAACCAGCTTAGAGCGATGCTAAGGAGTACGGCGGCGATTACGACGGGTAGTATGATTTGAAAGGTATGTACCCCCGAAGCGCGAAGTGCGGTGAGTTCATTTTGTTCCGAAAACTTCCCAAATGCCATTAAACTGGCCACCAAAACGGCCATTGGTGCGGCCAATACAACCATGTAGGCTAGGTTGGTCACGATTAATTCGAAGATGACCGAGAAGGGAATATCCTTACCAATAAGCTTGTCGATATGTAGCACCAAAAACTGCATCAACAAAACGAACATCACACTGAAAAAACAAAAGAGGAATGGCCCCAAGTGCTTTTTGAGCAAATCGATTTGCAGTGGGTTGAGTCTCATGGATGCTTAAATGCTTTGATTAGACATAATTATGGCTGATAAACGCTTTCAACATAGGCAAATATATGGTATTATTAGAATCCATTTGCAGATAATCAGCCATCTAAATTTAGTGCCTATAATCTACCGTTACTGTTCTATTCATTAGTACTTAATAGGTGCCTACAGTATATATCAGAAGTTTTTCACGATTCTGGGCAATAGTATTGTGTCTTATTGCCGCCACGGGAGAGATGCGTCTGCAAGCTCAAGAGAGGACGCGTGCCAATGATCGAACAAATGTGGCCAATAATGGTGAAAGTGAGAGTAATGAACTTAGCGCGGAAGAGAAGCTAGATTCCTTACTAGCGGTTCAAATCCCCGATAGTTTGCTTAAAGGGGTAAAATTATATCGGTATACCCCTAGAATAGGGGCCTCGCAGTTATTTCAACCCAAAGTTGGTGCGCTTTATTCAAGCCCTAGCAGTCAATGGGATATTGATGTGCGATGGGATAGCGTTGCCACTTACACCATCGAAAATAGTTGGAATGGAACTGATTTGGTGCCTCCAACCATAGTGGATTTTGAAGATTTTATCGGGTTGAAATTGCAGGAGAACGAACGCAGCATACGTACGCAATTGATTCGTGAGGCCAAAGCTCAACAAGAAGAAAGTAGAGGCTTGTTGGATTTTAGAATTTCGGTTCCTGGCGGGGAGAATTCGGCCTTCACCACCATATTTGGAACCGATGAAGTGAGTTTGAGGGTGAACGGTTCGGCCAATATGAACGTAGGGGCTTCCATCCAAAAACTGGATGATGGAACACTGCCAGAAGACTTAAGAACTAGGGTAGACCCCACCTTCAACCAGAACCTTCAACTTAATATTCAGGGTAATATTGGGGATAAATTGACCATAGCCACTGACTGGGATACCGAGCGTCAGTTTGATTTTCAAAATCGCCTGAGCATTGTGTATGAGGGCTATGAAGATGAGATTATCAAGAGTATTGAGATGGGTAATGTGTCCATGGAAACAGGTAATTCACTGGTTTCTGGGGGAAAGTCATTGTTTGGGATTAAAGCCATTTCTGAACTTGGTCCGCTTAAGTTAACTTCGGTGGTATCGCAGCAGAAGGGGAAGTCTAATTCGCAGAAAATTTCGGGTGGATCACAGGAACAGGCCATTGATATTACTCCAGCCGATTATGAGGATGGTAGACACTTCTTCTTGGATTTTTACAATCGTCAGCAATTCGAAACGGCCCTAAGTGATCCTCAAAATATTCTACAACCGTATCAGGTTTCAGAGCTTTATGTGTACCTGCGTAGGGCAGAGCAGATTCCCGGTGAGTCCGCTGTTCAAGCCATTGCACTTCTGGATTTAGGGGTTAACCGGTTCAACGATCAACTTTATGGATTGCCAGGGAATGATCGAGATCGGTACGATGATGCTACCCTAAATGAGTTACGAGCGACCAATTCGAATGCCACCAACGATGATTTTGGAGCTACTGCACAAGAATATGTAGATGCTCCTTTCGAATTACTTCAAGAAGGGATTGATTATACCTTCAACCGGGCTCTTGGTTTCATAAGCATGAAGAGTTATATCAATACAGGTGATGCTATTGCTGTGGCCTATGTGTACAATGATCCTGAGCAAGGCGGCGCCCCAGTCGCTGTAGGTGAATTGAATGCTTCGGGGAATGACCGTATTTACCTCAAATTGCTTCGGCCAGGAGGGATGACTACAGCCGACAAGGCATGGGATTTAACCATGCGGAATATCTATTCCTTAGGAGTTTCTGGGATTAATCCTGAGGGATTTGAACTTGAAATAGCGGATACTCGAGGCAACATACCCGAGGTTAATTTACCGGGTCGTTCGGCCACTTTACTTCAGGATTTAGGGCTCGATCGTTTGAACTCTGAAGGGGCTACGATTCCGGATAATCAGATAGATTTTACGGGGATCACTTTGGATGCTGGAGCAGGACGTATTATGTTCCCCTATCTGGAACCATTTGGAGAGCGAATACAGGATTTATTGGGTAATTCAGTTACCGATTCGGTGCGGCAGGCGCTCAGCTTTACTGAACTCTATGATCTAAAGCAAAGTGACGCTCGAGATGTCTCTAAAAACAGAAATTACACCATTTCTGGAAATTCCAAGGGTGGGGTATCGGGCTCATTTTATTTGGGTTTTGGATTAATTGAGGGCTCGGTGAAAGTTTTTGCTAATAATGTGGAACTCATTGAGGGAACCGATTATGAAGTGGATTATTCTTTCGGGTCCTTGACCATTATGAATGATCGGTATTTAGCGCCTGGGCAGGAGATAGAAGTAGAATATGAAAGCAACCAGTTTTCAATAATTGGTCAGAAAAATTTTACGGGATTACGTGCCGAATATCGAGTGAATGATGACATTCAGATTGGTAGTACCTTCTTTAAACTCAAGGAGCAACCCCTTTCCGATAAAATTCGAATAGGTAATGAGCCTATCAACAATACAGTGCTGGGACTTGATGCCTCGGCTAATTTTGATGCCCCTTGGTTAACTCAGGCTATTGACAAAATCCCTCTTCTTCAAACCAAAACACCGTCGAGCATTACCTTTTCGGGCGAGTTTGCTCAGTTACGTCCCGGTGTAGCGCAGACCAATGCGGTGCAAGAAGCCATCGATAATAACGAATTGTATCGGGATGAAGAGAATGGGCTGGTATTTATAGATGATTTTGAAGGAGCCGAATACACCATTAGCCTCACCAATCCAACCCGATGGAATTTAGCTTCGGCTCCAGCTGCTTTGCCCGGATATCCAGCCGATCAGACTTATTTTGACAATCCTGATTTTACCACGCCTCAAAGTGTATTTGATCGTAAGGCTAGATCTGACCTTCGTTCGCAGTTTTCTTGGTATGCCATCCCTCGAAATATTAGTTCTATTAGGAATGCCATTGTGACTCCGGAATCCGAGACGATCTTACTTAAAGATGTTTTTCAAGGACGAGAAACCAATAACCGGCAAGAAGATGTGATTACTTCTTTGGATATCCACTATGACCCTACCAAAAGGGGGCCATATAATTACAATATGGATCTAAAGAATGTGCTCGAGAACGAGTCTGCCACTACTTGGGGGGGCATGACCTATGTGATTCCATCAGGTCAGGAGGATTTGGTTCAAAACAATATTGAGTTTTTGGAATTTTGGGTACAAGCGATTCTTCCAGGAGGGCAGGATCCTACGGGTGAGGAGGCTTTTTACGATGGAAAAATCTATTTAGATCTTGGAATTATTTCTGAGGACGTGATACCAAACGTGCGTTTGAATACCGAAGATGGGTTATCTACGGTGTTAAATAACTTACAAGAGGATGATGCGGAGTCTCAGCCTCGTTCCTACATTCCACCTTCACCACCCGTTCCCTTAGGACAGTTTTCCAATGACAAACGATCGTTAGAAGACGTAGGTTTAGATGGAGCCCCAAATCCAAATACTCCAGGCGCGGAAAACCGAGATGAAGGAGTGCTTTTTGCTGATTTTATAGAGCAAATGCGATCGCAATATGGCGAGGGAAGTGCCGAGTTCTCGCTCATTCAAGAAGACCCATCCAACGATGATTACGTGTATTATGGAGAGAACAAGGTCATTGACTATAAGTTACACGAGCGCTTTTTCCGCATGCTGGGATACCATGATGGAAACACTCCTGAGAGTGGAGGTAGTGATAATAAAACAGCGGTTACCTTGAAGCCGGATACCGAGGGTTTGGTGAGTGCTTCATCGATTCAGCAAACCAATTCCTATTATCAGTATGAAATAGATTTTAATCCTGCCGATGTAGCTCAATTGAGCATAGGTGCTCCTGGAACCTACATTGTGGATAAAATTTCTAAAAACCCACAGTATAAAACCTGGTATTTGGTACGTGTACCCTTAAGTGACTTCAAGCGTAAATTTGGTGATATCGAGAGTTTTCAAAACATTTCATACATCCGAATGTGGATGTCGGGATATCAGAAACCCTTTACCATGCGTTTTGCAACTCTTGAGTTTGTAGGTTCTCAGTGGAGAAAAGTAACGGGCCTCAGCGACAGCCCCGTAACTCCAGGCGATTTTAAGCTTTCGACCATTAACATTGAAGAAAATGCCAACCGAGAACCTTTTCCATATCGTCAGCCCGATGGTGCGATTCGTGCACTCAATAGAAGTGCGCAGATTCAGGCCTTGGAAAATGAACAATCGTTGGTGTTAAGTGTTCAGGACCTAGAAGCTGGAAAGGTTCAAATGGTAAAAAGGGTCTATCCAGGGAAATTAAACCTGTTGAATTACTCAAATATGCGCATGTTTGTTCATGGGGAAGGCTACGATAAAAGGGGAGATGCCGAGTTGGTGGTGCGAATGGGGACCGATTTGGAAAATAACTATTACGAATATCGCCAACCCGTAACCCCATCGGAACCCATGCCCTTTAACTATAACCCTTCGGATGCGGGACAATTGGAAGTAGAAGCGGCTGAGATATGGCGGTACGATGAAAATAATATGAATATTATTATTTCAGCTTTTAACGTGCTAAAACAGCTTCGAGATGATGCGGGAGCAGATCCTACAGAAGTATTTGAGCAGCGTGGTTTATTAGATCCTGATGTGGCCGTGGATGGAGCAGTTGTATCGATTAAAGGGAATCCATCTCTTGACCGTGTTACTGAAATCGGGTTGGGAATTCGCAATCCCTACGATCCCCAAAATATGAATTCAAAAGGCTCTCCATTGCTAGATGCTGAAATGTGGCTAAACGAGTTACGATTGAGTGGATTTGATAATGAAAAAGGTTGGGCTGCCAATGCTAAGTCTTCTATTAAATTTGCTGATTTTGCCACTGTAAATGCGAATTTAACCCGTAGAACCAATGGATTTGGAGGATTGGAATCCCGATTGGGTGATCGTAGTGTTTCCGATCAAACCGCCTATGGAATATCATCTACGGTCAACTTACATAAGTTAATTCCCGATCGTTTTGGTTGGAATTTTCCAGTCACTATTTCATCCCGTGTAAATACTCAGACGCCTAAGTACTTACCCTCACAAGGAGATATTCGGTTGACGGATTTTATTGATAAGGTGAACGCAGACGAAAGCGTGCCTGCCAACCAAAAAGATCAGGTGATTAATGCCCGAATCAACGAAATTGAGACCGTTAACGAGACATTTTCATTTAATGTATCCAACATCACCAAAAAGAATTCTAAACCGAAATGGGCGCAGCTTACCCTCGATAATACCAAGCTGAGCTATGTTTACAACGAGGGATATTCAAAGAATCCTCAGCTGGTCTTTCAAAACAAATGGGACTACAAAGCCTCTATTCAATACAATCTATCGTTGCGCAGAATCAAGTTGCTTCAACCCTTTAAATTCACGGAAGGAATACCTGTTTTAGGGGCCTTATCCGAACTTAGATTGGGCTATTTACCCTCGTCAATTACCGCTTCTTCTACCTTAACACGAAGGTATGATGAATCCAGAAGGAGGAACTTAAGCAATCCGGATGAGTTACAAGCGTTGCAGCAATCGCATGCCTTTACCCAGCAGAACCGGTTTTCTTTCAGTTATAATTTCATGCCATCCATTCCAATAACCTTTACCAGTTCATCGAATTTCGATTTTTCTAGTTTAGGTATACAACCAACAAATAAAGACGATGTAGATAGCTTATCCTATTCCATAAAGCCTAGTTTTGATGTTATTAAAGGGGCTATTCAAGATACCCTTAGTCCTCGTAGGTCATCTTATCAAGAGACCTATTCGGCAAGCTGGAGGCCTAAACTCAATACTATTGATGCCTTGAATTGGCTAACCTACTCGAGTTCATACGGAGGAGGGTATCAATGGACCAACAGTCCAAGTGGTTCGAATCTTGGGGCCAATGTTTCGAATTCCTTTCAACTGGATAATACTTTTAAGGTGAGTACCAGTAAAATCTTGGACAAGTTTGGATGGTATGGGACGTTAGAGGATGCAAATAAGGCAGAGACTAAAGAACGAAGTGATGCAAAGGAAAAACGTAAGGAAGAAATAGAAAAGGGTACTCCTGATAGTTTGCGTACGCCAGCGCCTGCGCCAGACTTGGTCAAAGATGTGAAATACCTATCTAGAAAAATGATACTAACTCTTCTGAGCCTCGAGGATATTTCCATGGGGTACAAACGTCAAAAGAGTGGTAGCCAGCCTGGTTATTCGGGATCCTCTGAGTTTTTTAAATCCTTTAATGAGGCAGGTACTGGAGATTATTCTCCGCCATTGGCGTATCGTTTAGGGCTAAAAGACCGAATCCCAAAAGAGCAACTCATTGGGAACTTGAATGGGAATAATAATATCCAGCTGCCCGCTAACAATACACAGGGAGATAATTTTACGGCAAGTACCCGAATTAGTCCATTTGAAAATGTTACCGTAAATCTAGATTGGGATGCCAGTATATCGCAAAAAAGCACAGAGACCATCACCTTAACACCCACCAATGAAATCACATCGATTGCCACCGAATCGGGGTCGTTTAGTTCATCGGTATGGGCCTTTGGTAGTGGTTATGATGATTTATTTAGAAGGCAGTTAGAAACGGCGGTCTTAGACATTCGAGCAGGTGAGCGTAACGTGGTGGATTCACTTGGAAATGCTGACGGGCGAAGTGTATTAAACCGCACTACACTGCAGGAAGATTATATGAAAGCTTACTTAGGTGAAGGCTCTAGTGGACTGGGAGATAAAGGATTCATGGCCTTTCCTAAGCCCGGGTGGAGGGTCACTTGGAACCGGCTTGAAAAGTATATCCCATTCATTGGAAAATACATGACCAATGCCTCACTTAACCATGCCTACAGAGGTACTTATAAAGTAGATTGGAGCTTGAATGCCTTGGTGGGTGAGCAGGCTGGGCAAAATATTGGAGACTTTTCAATTATCGATGTTAGGGGAATTTATGAGCCTACATCTATTCGGGCTGAACGTCGATTTTCACCCTTTGTAAAACTCAATATGACTTGGCAGTCGGGATTAAAAACAGATTTAGGATACGACCGAGGAACCATTTCAACTTTTGCAGTTAGTTCGAAAAGGGTAACCGAAACTCTGACTCAGGGTATTGATGCTTCGGTGAATTATGTATTTAGAAATGTGAGGATCTCCTTCCTGCCCAAAGTTCGAAATAACATTGATATGAGCATTAGAGGGAGTTATAAAAATGACACAGAGGTTTCCTATAAGTTGGATACGGATCTAGATAATGCTTTAACAGATGGAATTACCATGGATCAAATAGCTTCTGCTGAGACCTTGAGTGCTCGTGAGACGGGGCAACGAAGAATTAACGGTAGCTTTACCTTGGGATATAAAATCTCCTCTACCATCTCCTCTAATTTCGAATACACCTACTCTAGAATAGAATCCAACAATATCCCTACCAGAACCAATCACGATATACGATTCAATTTTAGAATAGCTATTCGTTCTCGTTAATCTTTGGCTAACCCTTGTTTAATCTCCCGTAACCGACCGAGAGAAGTACCATAAAGAAAGAAAACATAGCTAACCAATCTCCCCATTGAGCATAAATGGTTACATCATTTCGAAGTGGAATTCGAGAAGTGAAAGAGGTTCGAGTCCAGTACTCCGTTTTTTGTTCAATGCTTCCATCGGGGCGTATGATTCCGGAGGTTCCATTATTGGCACTGCGTACGACCCATCGACGAAATTCAATGGCTCGTAAGCGGGCATAAGCAAAGTGCTGAAGATGCCCACTCGACTCTCCCCACCAACCATCATTGGTAATAATGGTGAGAAACTGGGCTCCATTTAGAACAAATTCTCGATTCCATGAGGGAAATACGGAGTCATAGCAGACCAGCCCAGGGGTCGAAAAGCTTGGTGTACTTAGCATATTGGCTTCGGTTCCCTTCCCAAAACCAGCATGTTTCCCCCAATCAATCCAATTTCCCACATCAAGGGTGTTTAAAGCATCTACAAATGGAAAGCGTTCTACAAAGGGAACCAAATTAGCCTTATCGTAGCGACTTAGATGACCGGTTGAATCTGCAAAGAGGGTAGCATTGTACGCATTATAAGCCATACCATTGCTCGTAGTTCGATAGAGACTGGGTTTTTGATCGGGGTACAAGGTATAAAGACCCGTACCTATGATGAAATTGGTGTTCCAGCTCCGAGCGGTATCAGCAATTCTAAAGGCATGCCTAGAATTCATTTGGATAGGCTTATCAATGGCATTTTCTGGCCAAACAATTAGAGAAATGGTGGAATCATAAAGCTGGCTACTCAATGTGAACAAGCTATCAAGTACTTCATCTGGCCCGCTCATGCCTCCGTAATCTTGGTATGAGTCATGGTTAGGCTGCGTAACCAATACACCGGTTGAAGGGGAGCTTGGCAGTTGTAAGTTTTTGGCAGTTGAGTAATAAAAAATCATAGACCCAGCCGGAATACCCAAGAAGCTAAGGTAGAGTAAAAGATGATGTTTTTGAGATTTTCTTGCTAATAGTAACCAATGAGCCATCAGGAAACTACTGAAGGTTACCCAAAAACTAATACCTAAATGCCCCGTCCAGGAAACATATTGAATCATAGTGATTTGGTTCGACCAGGCATTCCCAAGGGCAAGCCAAGGCCAGGCCAAATCCCAATGATGGTGCAGATATTCATACAACACCCAAGTAGCTGCTTGCGCTAGGGCGGTCCATCCAAACCAATGATAGCGATGATGTAGGAAGCGAATGATTGCAAGGGGTATGATCATCAAGGCACTATTGGCTACTATGGCGGCCACCCCTGCGGGAATGCTTGCCATCATTAACCAGTAGGTGGTACCCAGATTCCAAACCAAAAAAGCAGGATAGGACAGCATAGCAAGATGACGCCAGTTATGGCTAACCACCACTAGGTGATATAGCCCTAAAAAACCAATAAAACTCAGAAAAGAAGCATTTACTGGAGGAAAACTAAGGCTTAACAGCACTCCTGAACCCAGGGAGATAAGCCACGGGTTAATAGGTGACCCTTTCCAGCTAAAAATTACCTTAAACGTGCTCATTATCTTGGCCTTGTAAAGAGGTTTCTTGGTAGCTTTTAGGGGCAAAAACGATACAGATTTCCCCTTTAATTGAAGGTCTTTGTTCGAATACCGAACGAACGTCTAGAATAGTACCGCGTACGGTTTCTTCAAACGCTTTTGTTAATTCTCTGCAAACGGCCACCATTCGCTCTTCACCGAGATATTGGCCAGACTCTTTAAGGCATTTGAGTAAGCGATGTGGACTTTCGTAGATAATGATTGTGCAATCAAGCGTAGATAGAAATTCCCACTGTTTTTGACGCCCTTTTTTATGAGGCAGAAAACCATGGAAGTAGTAAGAATCGCTTGGTAAACCACTACTTACCAGCGCCGAAGTTACAGCGTCGGGTCCAGGAATTACCCTAACTTGGTGTCCAGATTGATGAGCGGCGCGTATCATCAAAAAACCCGGATCGGAAATACCAGGCATGCCGGCATCGGTAATCATAGCCACATTATTCCCGCCGTCTAGCTGGTCAATAAAGTAGCTATACTTATGGTGTTCATTATGCTGATGAAGAGAGCTAGTAGGGGTTTGAACGCCAAAATGTTTCAACAACTTAGAAGAGGTTCGAGTGTCTTCACACGCTATTACGGATACCGAAGACAGAGTTTCGATAGCTCTGGAAGAGATATCCGAGAGATTGCCGATAGGAGTTGCTACAACGTATAAAATAGACACAATACAAGGGATTAAATATGTAAAACCAGAAGTGTATTTGCTTGAAAAATACTTATTTTGATGTTCATCTTAAAAGTACACTTTCGATATGTTTAAGCCAAAAGGACTCAATCACATAACCATTCGCGTAAATCGAATTCAGGATTCTAAGCACTTCTACGAAACAATTCTCGGCTTAGAATTAGTAAAAACCATGGGCCAAAGTATGGCGGTGTACGATCTTGGCAATGGAGATACCCTGGTGATCGTAGAAGCTGAAACTAGCTATGATCCAAGTTCTCGGGATTTCCGAGTTGACCATTTTGGATTTTATGTGGAGGAGCCAAAACAAGTCGATGAATTGGCAGAGTACTTCAGAAAACATGAGGTAGCCATTGTGAGTGGCCCAGCAAACCGAAAAAAAGGTCGATTTTTGTTTGTGACCGATCCTGATGGAAACATGATTGAATTTTTCTACGAAGAGTAAACGGGTTCCTCAACCTATGAAGCATTCTGAGACCATCTATCTGGTTACCGAGGATCGTTACATTCAGCCCAAGCCTGATAAGCCGTATGTGGTTAATATTTTCAGGGAAGAAACGCTCGTTACAGATGCTCTTCACACCTTAGGATATCGCACGAAGAGAGTCAGCTGGTCAGATGCGACGGTAAAGTGGGATGAAGCCGATTGGATAGTCATTCGCACAACGTGGGATTACTTTGATCGACTTCCTGAATTTAAGCTCTGGTTGAACCGTATCCCAAAGCCCAAGATCATCAATCCCTTCACATTACTTCAGTGGAACATCGATAAGCACTATTTGAATGATTTGGCTAAAAAGAATCTCTCCGTAGTGCCCACTAAAATCATTCCTAAAGGGAGCGTAGCTAATCTACTCGAGAGGGTAGCGGAATGGGATGCTTCTGAATTCATCATCAAACCAACCATTGCAGGAGCGGCTCGTCTTACCTATCGGCTAAAAAGAGATGAATTAACCTCTTTTGAGCCTAAACTTAAGGAATTCTTGGCGCATGAGGATTTTATTATTCAACCTTTTGTTGCCAATGTAATTTCATTTGGTGAGTTGTCTCTAATGGTGATGGGTGGAGAGTATACCCATGGAGTTCGCAAACAAGTAAAAAGGGGTGATTTTAGAGTTCAAGATGATTTCGGGGGTACCGTCGAAGCTTATCAGGCAAGTAAGGAAGAGCAGAATTTGGCGGAGCAGGTGGTTGCTCAGATCCAGCCACAACCGGTATACGCGAGGGTGGATCTTTTGAGAAACGATGCGGGGGATTGGATGGTTTCAGAAGTGGAACTAATCGAACCCGAGCTTTGGTTTCGATTTTCACCTGATGCAGCCACTGAGTATGCTGCCGCTATCCAACGCTACATTAACCAAAATCATGCGAAAAAGCCCGAAAGTACCCACGAATAACCTACCCAAGCATTGGGATGCTATTGTTATTGGATCGGGTATGGGAGGAGTTGCTGCGGCAAGTATGTTAAGCAAGGATGGTCGAAGTGTCTTGATTCTCGAGGCGGCGCTACATCCCGGTGGATGTAGTTCTTCGTATTCTCGCAAAGGTGTTGTCTATGAATCAGGGGCTACCACCTTGGTTGGATTTGATGAGCATCAACCCCTGTGGTATTTGGAGCAGGCTACTGGTCTTCAAATTCCTCGCCAGGAAATAGAGCCTTCCATGAGTGTGTGGGAACCGGATAGTGACCGGCCGCTTATTCGAATGAAAGACCGAAAGGAGTGGGTTAACGAATGCATCAACCGTTTTGGTGAGGCGCAAGCGCAAGCGAAGTTTTGGCAAAAAGCTTTTATGGTGAATGATCGAGTTTGGCAGATATCGTTGAAAAACAGAACATTTCCACCCAAGAATATGATCGAGTGGCTGAAGCTACCTTTTACCAATTCACCATCTGATCTGCTTATACTGCCCTATATGCTTCGGTCTGTAGCTAATGTGGCCGGCAGACTAGGCATCTCGAACCCCGCTTTTTATCGTTTTTTGGATGAGCAACTCATGATTACAGCCCAGGCAAGCTCGTTGGATACACCTTTTATATTCGGTGCTCCTGCTATTTGCTATCCCAATGCGAGTAATTATTATGTACCTGGTGG
>CAKZLH010000335.1 GCA_937125285.1 uncultured Balneolaceae bacterium
GATGCTCGAGTAGGTCACGTAGGGGTTTATCGCGATCATTCGACCCATGAGCCTGTTAACTATTACGACAATCTTCCCAAAGACATTGACCGTGGTTTATGTATTGTGGTAGATCCAATGCTGGCAACTGGAGGCAGTGCCTCACATGCTTTGCACTATTTAAAAGAAAATGGTGCAAAAAACATTGTCTTTGCCTGTGTAATAGCTGCCCCAGAAGGGGTTGAAAAGGTACATGATCAGCACCCGGATATTCCGATTATTACCACAAAATTAGATCGAGAACTCAATGATCAGGCCTACATACTGCCTGGTCTTGGTGATGCGGGTGATCGATATTTTGGAACCTAACCAATCTAATGTATACATCATGGTTAGGATTCAATACTCCTTTTATCTCATGGTTGCCCTGCTGTTGTTAGTGAGCATAAATTGTGAGAATTTAAGTGAGTTTGACAACCAGCAAATTTCTGAGGCACTGAACCCAGATAGACTACAATCTTCGGAGAGTTGGGGTTTTGAATTACAATTGATTGATGAAGGTAGAAATGTGTTGGATTTGATGGGCGATTATGCGGTATTCACCGAAAATAACGAAGAAAGCTTCACTGAAATCTCAGGTCCAATTACCATTCATTTGTTCGATCAATTAACCGGCGAACTAAGCAGCACCATTACCTGTGATAGTGCGTTATATAAATCAAGTGTTGGAGTATTTGAAATGTATGGATCAGTAGAGATCATCACGGTTGAAGAGAAAATACTTCGTTCAGAGTATTTAAAATGGCAACGCAAACAAGATCGGGTAAGTACACCAGAATTTGTGACGTTTATCTCCCCTCCAGACAGTATTGCTGCTATGGGTTTTGAAGGTAATTCAGATTTAACTGAATACACCCTTAATGAAGGCGGAGGTAAAGTTGTTATCGACTAATCACACTAAGCACTTCTTTATAGGGATTATTCTAATGTTGAGCATAGTGCCAATGACGAACCTTCACGCACAAAACATCGTTGATCTTATTCGGTTTGAATCTGCCCAAAGAACCAACTATAATAATGAACCTGTTCAAAGACTCATCAATGCACAACTCATTGTAGACGATGTAGCCATGGTCTGCGACACAGCCTACCGGTATATTGAGAAGAGCGAACTTTTGGCCATAGGTAATCTTCAAATTGAAACAGAAGATGCCATCATTTGGGCCGACTCCTTACGCTATTTCACCAAAGAAGATTTGAGCCTTTTGAGAGGCAGAGTCATCATCGATCAGGATGAGGTCAGACTATTTGGAAAAGCAGTAGATTACGATTTCGAAAATAAAATAGCCCATTTTAATAAAGGTATTCGATTAGAAGATAGCACAGGAGTGCTTATTGCTAATCAAGGAAGCTATTTTGAAGAAGTTGATAGTGCCGTTTTCATTGGCAATGTACAACTTAGCTCTGAAGAGGAATATGCCGAGAGTGACCGTATGAATATTCAAAGAAAAGAGAAACGGAGTTACCTATACGGGCAGGTACTCATTGAAAATTTGAGTGAGCAACAGATTATTCTTTCCGATAGTGTATATGCTGATTCACTAGGCTTTCGTAGGCTAATGGGCCATTCTGCCATACGAACAATTGATGAAACGGATACCTCATTTGTCTTATCCAATACCATCTTAATCCATGATCAAGATAGCAGTTTTAGTTTCCGCACGGTAACTACCACTGAGAGCTGGAGTGCTGATTTTTCAACCCGTTCCGACAGTCTCTACTATGAATCTGAATCCGAGCAATTCTTGTTGACAGGAGAACCTAAGGTTTGGTATGACCGGGCTGAATTATCTGCCAACACGATTATAGCTCAGATGGATAGCAGCGAAATAGAAGAGCTTTATTTGTATCAAAATGCTTTTACTGCGGTTGAAAACGAGCAGTCAGGCAGGTTAAATCAATTAAAATCGGATAGCCTCAATGCCACTTTTTTGTTGGGTGATCTACATGAAATGGTGTTATACCCGAATGCTAAAATACTCTATTTCACTGTAAATGAAAATGATGAAAATGATGGCGCAATCGAATTACAATCTCCTCGGGTGCGACTGCAGTTTTTGGATGGTGAAATAGAAGAATTAAAATCCGAGTCATCTCAGGGATTCGTATTTGAAGAAGATAGCAGTCTAGATAGTAGACGTCTAGATGGCTTTCAATGGAATCCTGGACTCCGACCTGAAAAACCAAATCGTAACTTTACCTATCGTTTTGGAACCATCCCATTTGAGCCTTCTTTTGAGTTACCCAAACGTTTCTTAGATTTCTTATCAAAGGAAACCATATCACAACCGGCCCCTAAATAGTTCGTCATGACACAAGAATTTCCTGGTAATAATTACTCATTTTTATCACTACTTATTGCACTTAGTGTACTCTCATTTTGGAGTTGTAACCAACAGACCACTTCTGAATCCAACAACGAAGCAGATCTATCTTGGGATCAGCCCATTATTGCTGATGATTGGATTCTGTTATTTGACCAAGAAAAAAATCCTACCCTTGATGCATGGACGGGATTTAATAGCGTTGATATTTCCCCAAAGTGGGAAATTATCGAAAACCTGCTTGCGGTGTCCATTGAAGGGGATGATGTTGATAAAAACACAGGCTTTGGACAGTCCATTGTGACGAAAGATCGATACAAAAATTTTGAATTAGAGGTTCATTATCGTATGTCTAAGGGTGCAAATAGCGGGATTATGTACCATGTAAAACAAGGGGCTGAATACCGAGATGATTATGAAACTGGGCCTGAATATCAGCTATTAGATAATGCCCTAGCAAGATCAGAAAGCCTTCCCCACCGACAAGTAGCTGCACTATATGACATGTTTGCGCCAACAAGCTCTCCCTACCATCCAGCAGGGGAATGGAATATTGCTGGGATTCGGCATCAAAATGGCTTGGTTGAGCATTATCTCAACGGAGAACAAGTGCTTTCTTACGATTTAAATAGTGAGGAATTTGAACAGAAAAGATTAGAAAGCAAGTGGTTCGATGATGCAGATTGGGCAAAAACCGGTGAAGGCCATATTTCCATTCAGGATCATGGAGATAAAGTGGAGTTCCGACTAATCCGGATAAAAACTCTGTAAATACGTAGGTTAATTAAGGGGCTTTAGGAATTTGCTGGCTTAAGCAGTGAAAGGCTCCTAAACCCCAAACCAAATCAGTGGATTCAATCCCTACTACCTTCCGTGTTGGGAATAGTTCTTGTAATATACCCAAGGCTTTAGAATCGTTATCATCGCTGAAAACAGGTACTAGTACCGAATGATTGGTGATATAAAAATTAGCATAAGAAGCAGGTAATCGCTGACCATCGTAATATACAGGCGCAGGCATTGGCAAGGCAATTATCTCGGGGGTACTACCATCTTTGAAGCGGAAATCCTGTAATAGCTCCCAATTTTCTAATAACGGCTTATAATTGACATCCGAGGAGTTATCTTCTAACACACTTACGATAGTCGAAGGACTAACAAATCGAGTCATATCATCGATATGCCCATCCGTGTCATCCCCTTCTATTCCATCACCTAGCCACCACACCTGCTCTGCACCATAATAATGCCTTAAAAAAGACTCTATTTCAGATTTTGAAAGATCTGGATTACGGTTGGGATTCAGTAGACAACTAGTGGTGGTCATAATGACACCTTGTCCATTGGTTTCAATAGCGCCACCCTCCATGACAATACCTGGACTGTACATCTCTAAACCTAAGTAATCTGCAATAAACGAGGGTATTTTTTGATCCTTATCGAAGGGAGGATACTTCCCCCCCCAAGCGTTGTACTCCCAATTCAGAAGTACCCGTGAAGGTAATTGTTCAACGGGTTCTTGAGCATTTTGGTTGGATACTAAAATACAAGGACCATGATCTCTACACCAAGCATCATTGGTTGGGAAATAATGAAAAAATAGATGCTCTTCTACACCGCCCTGCATCAGAATGAGCTTTTTAGCATAAGCCTCCATATCCGAGTTCGAGACATTAATGTGCACAGCTTCATCCCGAGAAATTAGGGCGGCGAACTGGGCATATACAGGTTCAATCTGTTTCAGTTTTCCTGGCCATGTAGCGGGGTTGTGCGGCCAACTTAGCCAAGTGGCCTCGTGAGTCTCAAACTCGCCAGGGAATCTATATCCCTTAGCTTGTAAGTTATGCTTGGGTTTCGTCATCAATAAAGCGCTTAGTCAATGGGGCATAGCTGTCTATTCTTCGATCTCGCAGAAATGGCCAGTGTGTTCTAAAAGCATCTGATTCACTGTAGTCTAACTCCTGTAGTAGGATTTCTTGCTGATCGACCGAGGCTTTTTTGAGAGTTTTACCAAATGCGTTTGTAACGAATGATTGCCCCCAAAATTTCATCTCACCCTCTTCACCTATTCTATTCACGGAAATCACTGGCACCCCATTCGCTACCGCATGCGACCGCTGAATGGTATACCACGCTTGATACTGCTCGTCATTCACCTCTTCTGATTGGCTATTGTGCCAGCCAATAGCCGTTGGATAAACCAACATATCAACACCCTTCAGCGCGGTAAGTCGAGCCGCTTCAGGATACCATTGATCCCAACAAACTAAGACTCCAATTTTGCCAAATCGGGTTGAAATGGCTTGATACCCTAAATCTCCTGGAGTAAAGTAAAATTTCTCATAATACCCAGGGTCATCAGGAATATGCATTTTCCTGTATTTACCCGCTAATCTCCCATCCGCGTCTAGAACCACAGCGGTATTATGATAAAGTCCTTCGGCACGCTTTTCAAAAAGAGAGGCAACGATCACAATCTCTAATTCAGCCGCGAGCTCACTCAAGTATTCCGTCGATGGACCGGGAATAGGCTCGGCCAACGAAAAGCGGTCGTAGTCCTCAATATCACAAAAATATAAACTTTGGTA
>CAKZLH010000336.1 GCA_937125285.1 uncultured Balneolaceae bacterium
CACTTTGGAAAAATAAGTGCCTTTGAAATGGTATTAGAGGTACTTAAGAGACAACCCAAGGGTTGGAATCTTATGGAATGCAAGCCAAATGGAGGAAAAAATTCCGGATTTTTCAGAGGTCATAGTTACATCGAATCCTTCTTGGACGAGCTCATTACGTGGCGAGAAGTAGGCTTCCATTATGCCCATCATCGGCCAGATTATGACCGCTTTGAGAGCCTACCGGATTGGGCACTTACAACCATGCGAGAACATGATGCCGATCCAAGGGAATATGTGTATAGCTTAGAAGATTTAGCTCTGGGTAACACTCATGATCCTATATGGAATGCTGCTCAAAATCAGTTGAGAACCACGGGAGTTATGCATAATTACTTACGTATGTTGTGGGGTAAGAAAATCATCGAATGGACCTCCGACCATCGACAGGCATTGGATTTTTTAATTGAATTGAACAACCGATATGCTTTAGATGGCCGAGACCCAAACAGCTATTCGGGAATTTTTTGGTGTCTTGGCCGATTTGATCGAGCGTGGCAAGAACGTTCAATTTTTGGTAAACTCAGGTATATGTCTAGCGACAGTACAAGTAAAAAAGTGAAGCTGAAAGAATACCTGAAAACCTATGGATCTGTTCGTACCCCCTCTTAAGCAACCCTTATCTACCCGGATGAGACCCACAAGTATAGATCAATTCATTGGTCAAGAGCACTTGATGGGGGAGGGCAAGATGATTCGAAGAATACTTGAGTCCAAAGTACTAAGTTCATTAATATTTTATGGCCCCGCTTCATCCGGTAAAACTACCTTAGCATTTGTGATGGCCAAGGAACTTCATATTCCTTTTGAACAGATAAATGCCGTACTCGATGGGGTAAAGGATTTACGATTAATTGTTGAAAAAGCGGAGAAAAGACGCCATTTAAGTGGCGAACAAACCCTACTGTTTGTTGATGAGATTCATCGCTGGAACCGATCTCAACAGGATGCATTGCTCCCACATATAGAATCCGGCTTGTTAGTTTTAATTGGTGCAACAACTGAAAACCCGTATTACTCACTGGTTTCGCCACTACTATCTCGTTGTCAATTATTTGAATTATATGCATTGGATGTAGATCATGTGAAACACGCATTAAATCTTGCAATAAAAGATGAAGATAGAGGGTTTGGTACCTGGAGTATAGTGGTTCAGGAGGAGGCGCTTGATCATTGGGCATCTTTTGCAAACGGAGACATTAGGAATGCATTGAATGCTCTTGAAATGGCTATACTATCCACCCCGAAATCTGAGGATGGTACAGTATATATCGATAGAAGGGTGGCGGAAGAAAGCATCCAAAAACGACAACGAAGATATGACCGAACGGGTGATCAGCACTATCACTATGCCTCTGCCTTTATCAAATCATTGAGGGGTTCCGATGTGGATGCGTCTTTGTATTGGATGGCAGCGATGTTAGAAGGGGGAGAAGACCCCATGTTTATTTTTCGAAGATTACTCATTTTTGCAAGTGAGGATATAGGTTTAGCAGAGCCTTATTTGATTACGGTTGTGGAATCTAATGTTCGAGCTTTTGAGCAGTGTGGGATGCCCGAAGGACTATACTTTTTAAGTCATGCTTGTATTCATTGTGCCTTGGCACCCAAGAGTAACTCCACTAAATCTATTTTTAAGGTGTTAAAACACATTCAACAACACGGAGTAGGAGAAGTTCCAGATGCTCTGAAAGATCGGACGGCAAATCGTTTAAAATCGACCTATGAGCAGAAAGAAAACCCTTCAGAGGACTATCTTTATCCACATGACTTCCCCAATCATTGGGTTGAAGCGGAGTATCTGCCAAAAAATCTAACCAATCGCACTTTTTATGAACCTGGTTCAGAAGGCAGAGAAGCGAATTACTGGGAACGTATACAGCAAATAAAGCGTAAGATAGATTCATAAAATATGATTCATACCTAATTCATCTACTTATATAAATGTTCAAACTAGCTATAATATCCGGAACCGATCGCCCCAATTCGAAAAGTTATATGATGTCGGAATATGTCCAAAAATTGTATGAAGAAAGAGGGGTAGAAGCGACTATTTATTCTATGATGGATTTTCCAATTTCTGAAGTGGCTGGAGGTCCCTATGGTAAAGAATTGCCGAAAGTTGAGGCGTTTCGGGCCCCCATATTAGCTTCTGATGCTTTGTTATTTGTAATTCCAGAATACAATGGGTCATTCCCAGGCATCCTTAAATTATTTGTGGATTATCTACCATTTCCTGATGCTTTTAAAAATCTACCCATGGCATTTATTGGAATTGCTGCAGGGGCATTTGGTGCTTTGCGAGCGGTAGAGCAATTTCAGATGGTGGCGAATTATCGAAATGCCTTAGCCTATCCAGAGCGAGTATTTGTGAGTCGGTTTAATCAACATTTTGATGCTCAAGAGGGCTTGACTGTACCGCTTCAGCAAGAATTATTACTCAGTCAGACTGATGGTTTTATTGGATTTGTGAATGCCCTCAAAGGTAGGTAGTAAAAGTTCAGAGATACCGTATGATTAGTTGGTCTTAAGCAAATAACCAACCCCATGTAAGGTAATCAAATGTCTAGGCTCATCAGGTTGCATCTCTATTTTTGCTCGAAGTTTAGAAATATGGACGTCTACGGTTCGAGTGTTTGTGCTGTATTCGTATCGCCAAACTTTTTCTAACAATTCGTCACGGGATACGGGTTCTCCCCCCGCAGCTAAGAGATAGCGAATAAGCTCAATTTCTCGCGCGGTGAGTTCATTTACTTTCCCATCTGGGAAAATAGCATCTGACTCGAGTAGATCAATTTTGACTTTTCCTAATTGAAGTACTTCAATATCGTTGGAGGAGGAATAGGTTCCTGCTCTTCGCAGTCTGGCTTGGATTCTGGCCAATAATTCTTTAACACCAAATGGTTTAGTAATGTAGTCATCGGCGCCTATATCTAAGCCTTTAACCTTATCCAATTCTTGATCTTTAGCAGTAAGCATAATGATGGGAAAGGTGAATTTAAGCGCTCGGATTTCTTGGCAAATTTCATAACCATTTTTCCCTGGTAGCATGATATCCAAAATCATGATATCTGGTTTGTGCTCTTTGACCAGAGCCACCGTTTGTTCACCATCTTCACTCACTATTACTTCATAGCCTTCGTTTTCTAAGGTATCTCGAAGCGTGAAAATTAGGCTTGGTTCGTCTTCAACCAGTAATATTTTTATTTGTTTGTTCATCATAATTAACTCATCGACTCGGGTTCTAAATAGCTAGGAGATGGACGCACTTCTGTTTTACTTTCTAGTAGTTTTTCAGATTCATCCGCAATGTATTCTGGAAAACAGAGTGTAAAGGTGCTGCCTTTGGCCCATTCGCTTTTCACTTTTACGTGACCTTGATTTAATTCCATTAGACTTTTAATAATGCTTAGTCCAAGTCCGTGCCCTTTTGTTTTAGCAGATAGGGCGTCTTCAACCCGATAGAATTTTTTAAAGATATGCTTGATGTGTGCTCTTGGAATTCCGATGCCTTGATCGGTGCAATGGACATAGCATTGGTGATCTTTGGTCTCAACTCGGATGGTGATTTCGGATGGATTAGGTGAATATTTAACCGCATTATCAATAAGATTGGTGAGCATAACTTTCACATGCTCAGGATCTACGAGTACCATGGCTGGTTTGTTGGTGCCAAAATATTGTAAGCGGTGACCTTTACGAGTGACGACCGAGCGTTGGGATTCTATGACCTCCGGAACCAAAGTATCTAAATCTTGCGGAGTTGCATGAATGAGTGTGGTCCCATAATCGGATCGAGCAACATCCAACAACATCTCAATCATTTTATTGAGTCGGATGGATTCCTGATAGATATGTGAACCGTATTCTTTGATTCGCTTGGGTTGAGTAACTCTCCCATCGGCAATATTCTCCCCAGCAGCTTGCATAACAGCCAGCGGGGTTTTAAGCTCATGTGTTACATTGGCCAAGAAATCGGCTTGTTGTTGGAGTACGCTCCGTTCTTTTTGTGCTGTGTAAAAAATATAAAATAAGGCGCCAAGTAAGAGCAGAACGGAGAATCCTAACACGAGCATATTTTTTGTAAAGGTGGCCTGATAAAGACCTACGGATGCGTTGTTAAGAAAGGCAATTTTCATGTTCCAGTTTTCAAACATCCGGCCAAAATCTACGCGTTCTTCTACTTGATCGATTTGAAAAGGAACGGAATCATTATTGGTTGCTAGGACCACATTGTTCGCCCAATCGTGCAACCAAACCACAGAGCTGGTTTTAGATGAGTCAAAATATTGTTGAATCTGCGGGGCAATTACTTGATCTATTAAGTACTCTCGATCAATAGTGGCGGTTAAGTATCCAATAACCGAGTTTTCATGTAGATTAATGAATCCAATATTCATAGATCTATGGGCATCAAATTCTGTGTTGGTATTCCACCGGTAATCGAAGTTATTGAGTTCTATTCGGGCTTTTGTTCGAACCAAACCTACTCCATCGCATAAATTCTGTGGATAATTAGTCGTGGGTTCTAAATAAAAAGACTCGTAATTAAGAGCATAAATGGTGCTTCCGTTCACACAAGGGTCCGTGTCTGCAGGGGTATAGTAGATTCCACTAAAGATGGGACTCTTTGCGACTTCTTTAATTTTTTCGCGTACCTGATCTGGAAATTGGCCTTCATCTTGAATAGAGCCTTCAATAGGTTCTAATTCTAGAGAGTTAAAACCAGAATAGGGTTGATATATACTCCTTCGCACGTTCAGTACCACCTCTTCTAGCAGGGCTATTTGCTTCTTCTGCTCACCTTGAATGAGGCTATCCCGTAAATTGTATAAGGTGTACACATTTGTAGCTGTGAGTGTAAGTATCGCAAGTACACCAACAATTAATAGTGTCCACCTTATGATTCGTTTCGTTTCCCACATAAGTTCATTCTACGTTTACTTTAATATACTTTCTGTAACCGTACTTTGCTATAAAGGACTACCATAAAAAAGGTAAAAAATAGAATCCATTATTTTTGGTAAGTGCTCATTTTCGTGTAATCGAAATTCAGATCCTACTTATCGGCAGATTAGGATAACGCGTGAATCTGCAATTAATAAATCAAATAGAAACTTATGTTTATGCGTGAAATTGTTGGGCTTCATCGCATGTGATAAAAAAAATTTTAAAGACTCATTAGGTTTTATAACTTGTTTACGGTTACACAATAACAGGCACGGACCCTGTTAAAATTATGAGTGTAGACAATACGCACTGCACGATACACAGTACAAATTACATTATACATTAGGTTACACTAACAGCTAAGGGTTTAGCAATTCTACTATGGAATCACTTCCTCCATTTGATAGGTCACATATCACTGTTACAAATAAAGAATATGTAAAAGATTCTTCTGATATTCGAAAAATATTAGAGCTACAGCGAATGGTGGTACAACAGAATTTACATCAGATGGTCTCTCCGTTAAATGCTATACAAGGGTATCTAGAATTAATGGATAGTGCTTCTGAGGCTAATCAAGCCGAGAAAAAAAGGTACTATAAAAAACAGATTGAGACCGGTCTGGACGAGTTACACAAAATCCTGCATCATATTCATGAGCTATATGAGACTAAGGTATCGGACAAATCCCAAGTAGATGTTATTGAATCCATTACAGGTATAGATACCGAAGATATACAGACTAATGACGCCAAAGCCGTTCGTACCTCTAATTATGTTGATGGAGTAGTTAATTCAATACGTACCACTGATCATTACTTAGATGTAGATTTGAATTGGATCATAAGAGATGGATTAAAAAAATTTGACAATTGGAGTGATTACCTAAACTTGGAATTAGCGAAGACCGGTACTCATGTCTTAGCAGATGTTTATTTAATTCGGGTGGTAGTACACGAATTCTTACGGTTTATGTCTTTGATACAAGAATCAGAATCGGTTACTGTTGAATTGAAGAGTCATTCTGATGAGAACTATGTCTACTTGACAGCATCATTAAGCAACCAATTAGGTTTAGAAAGTTGGTCGACCAATGAACAGCTACCCTTATCACAATATCATCGGTGGTTAGATCTTACTAAGTCGCTTGAACTCAAGACAGAGACCACAGATCAGGAATTTACTATGAAATTCCCAAGGGCATAGAATCGACTATGGAAAGCAGATTGTAAAGTAAATATTAGAAGAGGATGGGTCTGTTTTATGTAAAATAGTACCGCCAAATTGTTGAGCATGAAGGGTCGCTAGAGTTAATCCTATACCAATATGGTCTGCTTTGGAAGTTACAAAAGGGCTGAACATTTCTGCTTTAATTCGTTCTGGAATTTCGGGTCCTTTATTGATTACTTGAATAAAACGGTTCGAATAAAGGTGAACATGAACAGCGGCGTCAGGATCAGTTTGATGTTCTAAAGCATTATCTAAGAGTGCCTCAAGGGCAGGTAATATATTCACTTTTGCTCCATGAAATGCCTTCCCTTTATCTAGTCCATGAATGATAATTTGTTCCCTTTGGTCTTTAGAATACTTAGAGAGTACTTCCTCAAATAAGACTTCTACTTGAGTCGCCTCTTTTGAGGCAAGGGCTTGTTGATCAATTTGGTAGATACGTTCCATTTCGTCCATAATGGAAAACATACGATCAATACCGCTATTGATACTCAATAATCTACGATCTAAAGCGGGATCTGTGTTCTCCTCCTCTAACATATTTAGAAAACCTTTGACTCCTGTCATAGGTGATCGAAACCTATGAAGCATTACAGATATCATATTTTTCCAACCTTTCAATACTTCTTGATTCGGACTTTGCTTACTAGGGCGGCACTCGATTTTTGTAAGCAATTGCCCATCCCAAGAAAAATCCGATTCATGTACTGTAAACCAACCATTAGGGATATGCATAATGGGTTCCTGAGTAACCTCTTCTCCAAATACATGGAAACGTTCTTCAAAACGATGCCCCTTGAGTACCGATGTACCAAAAAAATGTGAAGAGCGATTGTGATAGCGGATGATGCGATCTTTTTGGTCCACAATTAGAACCGGGTGCACGATATCGGATAAAAACAATTCAAGAGTATCCATAGCAGTTGTAGTATTCGAGAAGTCAGGTTCTACTTCATTATATGTGTAATTGAGAACCGTTGTGTAGTTAGAAGCCTCATATTGGGCTAGGCCGTCATTTGTGTAACCATCGATTATTTCATAACCGGTAGGTAGCGACAAAAACTGCGATAAATTAAGGTTTAGTGCAAGCATAAAAATGGTGTTTTTGGAGTTATCAGCATCTGGGATTAAAACCTTAAGTGGGTTTCCGCACTTTTCCTCATCGTGGAAAAATTTGCCTCTTCACCGAAAGCCTATTATGGGTGTTAAAGGTTTTAACCAATAAATAAGACCTAATATTTTGGTTTTTGCAGAGTACTCGTGGTTTGGCATATGGATTGCAATAACCTTATTGCTTCAAGTCTAAAAGACACTTGAGGGTTACACAATACACAATCACTTAGGGTAATTATTAGGGTAAACAGATGAATATTTCGGATAATCCGCAGGTAAAATTTCTGTCGAAAGCACTCGATGTCTATATGTTGCGTCAGAAAGTAACCGCAGGAAATATTGCCAATATCGATACAGAAGGTTATACCAAGCATCAAGTAAAATTTGAGGAGTACCTTCAATCCGCTAACAGTTCAGCAGAATTTGACCAAGTATTACCAACCATAGAGGTTACGGGTGAAAAGGTGGATTTAGATGCAGAGATGATTGAAATGAGTGATACTCAAATGCGAGTTCAAATGGTGACTCGACTTTTGCGCCATCAAATGGATATGGTTCGAATGGGAATAACAGGAAATAGCAATCTAGGCTCTTAATTAATACGCAACGATTTCAGAGAATCACAGTAAGGTAACTTCACAATTAAGGTTAACATGATCCCAGACAGATTAAATTCATTATTTAAGACAGCATCCCAAGGTTTGGATGTGCAAAAAAAGAGGCTTGAAATCTCGGCTCAGAATATTGCTAATTCAAGGTCTACGGCAAAGCCTGGAAGCTCTTCTGCTTACAAGGTGCAAACGGTTATTAACAAGGCACCAGATGTTGCAAATTTCATGAATGCATTGGACGCCCAAATGAATCCACTTAAAGTGACAAGGAATCAACATTTTCCAGTATCAGGCGGAGCGCAGTCGGTCCCTGATTATGGTTCATCTAATTTGGGTCCAGAGATGGAAGTTCGAGAAACTGAACAATTTCGATTTGAATATGATCCCAAGCATCCAGACGCAGATGAGAATGGTATGGTCGCCTATCCAGATGTTGACATGGTTAAAGAAATGGCAACGATGGTTAGTGCTAATAGACTATATGAAGCTAATCTGAGTGTAATTGAAGCAGCAAAACAAATGATGAAACGATCCATGGAGATTTAAGATGATACGACCTTTTGAACCAACCATATCAGCACCTAGTGTAGAGAGAAGTTCACTAAGAACGGCCATTCCCAACGAACAAAAGCTGCCAGATCTCTCGCAGGATGAACATAAGGTAATTAACCAGAATTTCGATTTTAAACAGCAATATGTGCAATACACCTCCCAGGGTGAACAACAAACGCAAATACATGCTAAGGGGCGTGTACTTGATTTACGGGGTTAATCGTGGAATACGATTAATGATGGATGAATTCGAATTTTTAATTTTCTCAAAATGATACAAAACAGTCTTCCTATTCAGCAAATACAGGGTCTTTCGGAACTTTCAAGTTCGGCACAAAAAAATCAGTCGGCATCGGAGAGTAATTTCAATGATATGCTCACCAATGCGATAAGTGGGTTAGATGCAAGTTTGAAAAATTCTGAAGCTCAGATGAATGCTTTTGTTGCGGGTGAAACCGACAATTTACATCAGGTCATGATTTCGATGCAGGAAGCTCACATCAATTTCCAGATGGTTACCGAGATTCGCAATAAAGCCATTGAGGCTTTCCAGGATTTAAGTCGTATGCAAATCTAATTCGATTACACAATTCAGCTAACTAACTACATTAACAATTAGGGTCAACAATGGGCAGTTTTTCACAGCAATTCGAACAATTTTTCGGTCCACTTAGCAATGCACAGCGCGTAATGTTTGTGTTACTAATGGCTATCGTGCTATCGGTAGCGGGAGGAATTTTTTATTGGTCTCAACAACAAGAAGAGGTATTACTATTTGGTGACTTGGGTACCCAAAGTGCTCAAGATATCATAGCTGCTTTGGATGAGCGTGGGGTTACTTACAGCGTAGAAAATAATGGTAAAGCCATTTATGTTGAAAGTGATCAAGTACATCAGCTAAGATTAGAATTAGCCTCCTATGGCGGTGCTGATACGGGTATTAAAGGGTATGAATTGTTTGATTCCCAAACGTTAGGAATGACGGACTTTATGCAGGAAGTGAACAGAAAACGTGCATTAGAAGGTGAATTGGCGCGATCAATTACCAGCTTAGATCAAGTTGAACAGGCTAGAATACATTTAGTGTTACCTGAACGATCTCCCTTTCAACAAGCTTCCACTCAGGCTACAGCTTCAGTAATTATTGGCTTACAACCTGGCAAGAAATTAACATCAGCCCAAATTGATGGAATTACAGCGCTCATAGCAGGAAGTGTGGATGGATTAGACGCCAATAGTGTAGTTGTTTTAGACCAGGCGGGGAATCGACTTAGTTCAGACAATTCAGCGGATGATAATTTTGCTTTCGGTGGTTCACAAATGCAGCTAAAACAAAATACAGAGGCCTATCTTACCAATCAGGGGCAAAGCATGTTGGATCGTGTATTAGGTGCTGGTAACAGTATTCTCCGCGTTTCGGTAGAACATGATTTTGAGCGAATAATGAGAGAGTCCGATATCATAGATCCGGATAGTAGAACGATTATATCGGAGCAAAAAAGCACTCAATCTAATTCTAATGAAGAACGTACACCCATTAATACTACGGATTATACTCCTGTTGAATTAATGGACGAAACTCTTGTTACGGGTACCAATACAAATGAGAGTAGCAATCAAACCAGAAATTATGAGGTCAATCGTACCCGAGAGGTGTATGAAAAAAATCAGGGTGAAATAAAAAGAATCACGGCCTCTATTTTATTAAACTACAAAACTGTTCAGGTCACCGATGAGGAAGGTAATACAACGATGACCACCGAACCCTACTCTAACGAGGAGATTGAAAACTTCACCAGAGTTGTACAACTAGCCCTTGGAATGAGTGACCAACGGGGCGATAACCTCACTATTTCTCAGACCGAATTCTTCGAGCACCCCTTCGCTCAACAGGTAGGTTATCTGCAAGAACAACCCCGTTCTTTCGACACCATACTGAGATGGGTTATGATAGCATTGACCTTTGGATTGGTTGTATTCCTAATAAATAGAGTTCGAAAAAATGTGTCTACAGGATCGTTTTTACCCGAACCTGCCATGGCTACCACTAGTAATTATCGGTATGATTCAAATGAGTTAGGAGGTATGCCAAGTGCCAATTCACTCCCCGCTCAAGATCAAAGTTTATCGCCCACAATAAGTGAATTAGCCGATGAATCCTTGAATAGTTCAGAGAATAAAGAATTGTTAAAGAAAAAAGATGATGTCAAAGATTTCTTTGAACTAAAACCTATGCAGGCAGCCGATATCGTTCGAATTATGTTCGATACCAGTTTAATTAGTAAGCTCTAAATTCGCATACCTAAACTATGAAAGATATTTCGCGTTTATCAGGCATTGAAAAAGCAGCCATTTTGATTATGAGTGTAGGCTTAAAATCAAGTGAAATGATGCTGAAATCCATGAAAACCAAAGAAATTGAAAAAATCACCATGGAAGTGGCGCGTATGGGCCCCGTGGATCCATCGGTAGTAGATGCCGTGATTAAAGAGTACCACCAATTGATGAATACTCAGCGGAATATGGTCAATGGAGGGGTAGATCAGGCCGAGGAGATTTTACGCTCTCTAGGAGAAAGCCCAGATGCAGAAAAAATCGCGAAGCGAATACGTACAACCAGTGTAAGTACGGTATTTGATGAGTTTCAAGAAGTCAAAGTATCCCATATTGCGAACTTTCTCCGAAATGAACATCCTCAGGTAATAGCTCTTATCTTTTCTCAATTACGGGTCGAAAAATCCGCTGAGCTACTCACTCATCTGGGCGAGGAATTACAGTCGGATGTGATGCATCGACTCGCGGTTATGGACGAAATTTCACCCGATGTAATTGCCGAGGTTGAAGATGTAATAAAAGATAATTTTGGAGGTATGAGTACGCAAGGCGAGGGAGCCAGAACGGGTACTTCTATCGTAGCACAGATTTTAAACGGTGCCGATGCTGCTGTTGAGAAAAATGTCTTGGATACCATAACCAAGAGGGATGAGGTTATGGCCAATCAAATTAAAGAACAGATGTTCTTATTCGAAGATATTCTCTTGCTTGATGATCGAACGATGCAAACCATAAACCTAGAGCTTGATAAAAATGATTTAGTTGTCGGGTTGAAGGGGTCCTCGAAAGATTTAATGGACAAATTCTTTTCTAATATGTCGGGTAGAGCGGCTGAAATGTTACAAGAGGATATGGATGCACTAGGTCCAATTCCATTAACCGATGTGAAGGAATCGCAGCAAAAAATCATCAAGAAAATTAAAGAGATGGATGAAGAAGGAAAAATTAGCATTCGTATTCTAAACGAGGACGAGCTAGTACAATGATTCCAAACAGTCGAAAAATTTATCCTGAATCCTTAAAAGTAGACTCTCGCTCAGGAGTACAGTTGTTGAACTATGAACAGATGTTCGAGCAAACTATTAATGAGGAAGACTTCCGATTATTACGATCCGATGAACGGGTGAGTGCTTTGCTGAAGCATGAACGAGAAGAGTGGGAGAAAGAGAAAGATCGTGAGGTAGATAATGCTTTTAACAAGGGTTATGAGCAGGCAAAAAAGGAGTCCTTTGCTCAATATTCTGTGGCTCATGATCAGACAAAGAAGCATTATAGCCGACTCATCAAGCGAATGGGAAAATTTTGGCTAGAACAAAAAGAGGAGTTAATGCAAACTCTTCTATTTACAGGCTATGAAATTGCTCGCAAGATCATTGGTGAAGTAACGATTCCCGAAGAGTTTGTTGTGGCGCAGAAGAAAAAAATATTAGAACTACTTCATCGGGTTGAAGAGCAGGCCAAGCCCATACTTTCTGTATCTCAAAGTGATTATGAAGACATTGTTGAATTAATAGGTAATTCTGGTTTGCCTATTTCAGTATCCATTCAACCCGAATTAACTCTTTCAGAAGGGGAATTTATATTAGATACAGACCATGAAAAATGGGTGGGTGTTCGTCACAACATAGTCAATTATTTTCAGCGGGATTTAGAGGATACAAGGTTATGAATTCAACCCTAACTCAGTATTTCGAATCTTATCGCGATCAGTATTTTCGCAATAGACCTATGCCACTTGATTCAGTGGTAAAAACAGGTAAGCTCACTTCAATGATGGGTAATATTTTAGAATGCACAGGCTTGAGTGGTAGCATGGGTGAGTTATTTGGAATCTCTGTAGCAAAAAATACAATTGTACTTGCAGAGGTAGTGGGTATTAAAGAGGGTAAAACACTGTTAATGCCCTTCAGTAAAACGATTGGTTTAAAGGCAGGTTGTGAGGTCATTCCAATGGGTTCCTCTTCTCAAATACCAGTAGGTGAAGATTTATTGGGGAGAGTATTAGATGCTAACGGGAAGCCCATAGATGATCAGGGCAAGTTACACAGTATCGCACGACAGGATATTTATTCTGCACCTCCATCTCCTATGGAAAGGTCACCTATTACTGAGGTTTTGCATACCGGTGTGCGTTCTATTGACGCATTCACAACTATTGGAGAAGGGCAGAGAATTGGCCTTTTTGCTGGTTCAGGGGTTGGAAAAAGTGTTTTATTGGGTATGATTGCTAAAAATTCATCGGCCGATGTAAATGTGATAGCACTGGTGGGTGAGCGAGGTAGAGAAGTTCAGGAATTCATTTCGGATACCCTGGGAGAGGAGGGAATGAGTCGTTCCGTGATCGTTGCTTCTACTTCGGATACAGCAGCTATGAGCAGAATTAAGGCCGCCTTTACCGCAACAGCGATTGCAGAATATTATAGGGATCAGGGATTAAAAGTGATGTTGATGATGGATTCCGTTACTAGGGTGGCTATGGCTCAGAGAGAGATTGGACTAGCCGCTGGGGAACCTCCGACTACAAAGGGATATACCCCCAGTGTTTTTTCCTTATTACCTACCTTATTAGAACGGCCAGGAAATACAAAAAGGGGAAGCATAACGGCTATCTATACGGTACTTGTCGATAGCGATGATATGAATGAGCCTATAGCAGATGCGGTACGTTCCATTCTCGATGGTCATATCGTTCTGTCTAGAAAGCTAGCTCACAAAAACCACTATCCGGCTATCGATGTTTTGGAAAGTATTTCCAGAGTAATGGCAAAAATTGTTACTCCAGAACAACGAGCAATTATGATGAGAGCTAAAGAATTGCTTGCAATTTATAAAGAAGCTGAGGATTTGATCAATATTGGAGCCTATGTAGCCGGTTCTAACAAGAAAATTGATACTTCCATCGCAAAGATTGATGAATTGGAATCATTTTTGATACAGGATATGCAAGAGGGTTACAAGACTGACGAGTTTTGGCAAGATTTAGAAAAAATAGTTAACAATTAGGGAAGTCCATGAAATTCAAATTTAAACTTGAATCGTTACATAAGTATAAAAAGCAGCTTGTTGATGTGGAGCGTCAAAAGTTCGCTAGTTTGTTAAAACGAATTGGTGAAATCAATCAAGAGATTGAAGCTTTAGGTGTAGAAATTGATATGCAGCTACAAGAGCATAGCGGGGTAACGATTCATGGAGTTCAAGAGTTAAAACAAAAAGAATCTTATCTACGGGCGCGGCATCTTAGAAGAAGTGAATTAGATCAGGAAAAAAAGCGTCTTGAGCAACAAATGATGGAGCAAAAAATGAAGCTTCAACAAGCTCATAAAGACAGTGAAATGATGGAAAAAAGCAGAGAAAAGGCCTTCACATTGTTTCAAGAAAATCTTCAAAAAAGCACAGAAAAATTTTTGAATGAACAATCCATTCAGAGGTTTCAACGAGTTTAAAATCAAGTGATATGAGTTCAGCTAAGAAAAATACGGTGCTCTTTTTATTGGTTCTATTGGTTCCTCCATTGATAATGGTGCCCGCCATGTTCTTCCTATATCCATACATTGAATCCGAAAAATACGAGAATGTAGTGGAGCAAGTAGCGTCTCAATGGGGTGATGTTGAAACAGAGGATGAAAACTCTCCACTAGATAGACTACGTAGAGACAAACAAGCAGAGAATAAAAGTTTAAGTGAGACGACAGAGGCATATAAACGAATTCAACAAGAACTGCAGAGTTTGCAGCGCCAATTCGATTTGAAGGAACAAGAGCTGTCTCAGGTTAAAGATTCCTTGAACGGTATGATAACAGGTTTAGAGGCAACGGTGGAAGAACTTGAAAATAAATCGAGTCTAAACACAGTAAATAATGTGGGTGTAGGTAATGTATTTGCAGACAGAGCAAAAAGTTTATTCAACTTAGAAGATGAAGAATTGGCGCCCATTCTAATGCAGATGAATGATGACTTATTACTCGAGCTCTATGATGTAGCATCAACCATGCAGCGGCAGAAATTATTACGCTGTCTTACTTCAGAGAAAGCCGCAAAAATTGTCACTTTAGCCCTATGAGACTCATGGATACTTTAGCAGGGGCAAAAATGGATCTAGAATCCAAGAAGGGGGCTAGTATTTCCAATGTAATTGGTGGCACGATTACTCAAGCTTCATCATTTGGAACGGCTGGCGACAAAGCCACCCAAAATGCGTTAAAAAATCTTGGGTTGATAGATTCAAAAGACGATCAAAAAGGGAGCTTTAAGGCAATTCTACATGCTTTAGACGCCAATATAAATGAGAATGATAGAGTAAGGGCGTCTCACCCTACTAAAGATTTTAAAGGAACCAACGCCTCTGATGATGGGGCAAAAAATGAGTTAGAATTGCCTACAGTAGATTCGGGTTTTAGTGTAGATGCTGCTGGTAATTTTAATGAAAAAACAGGCTCTATAACAAACCCTGAAGTTCCATTATTACTGGATAATAACACAGCGAGTAACGCAGCAAGTAAGAGTATCCAGGAACCGGTCGAAGGATTGATGAAGGCACCGGTTGAAGGAAATGCAAAGATGCCTGTGGAAGGAATGATCAAGGCACCTCTTCAAGCTGAAGGACATGTTGCACCTAAGATGGAGGTTGTTGCACCTAATGGAGTAGCTACGAGTTCTGCTGGTACTATAGCTGAACAACCTACAGTTGGTCAAGAAGCGACTACCAGTATTGATACTAGTTCAGCGGCTAAAAATAATCCAGAAGTTGTTCCTGTATCTAAGCAGATGGTTACACCCTTATCCAAGCCAATACCTACAAAGCATGCTATGTCTGATCACA
>CAKZLH010000337.1 GCA_937125285.1 uncultured Balneolaceae bacterium
CCACCTGGGAAGGTCCATACAGGCTGTTGAGTAACCGGGGAAAATAGCTGGATGCATAGGAGCCGATCACCTCGACGTAACACACCACATGCCCGAACACGAAGTTTATGATGAAATCGCTGCTCTTCCGTAAACTGATTCATGGGTTAGGGCCGCCTAATGATCGATAAAAAGAGCCATTCCGTTTAGTCAAGCTAGGCTTTGTTATGAGCATGCACTAAGGAGGCCTTAACAAAAGCTACAAATAAGGGCTGTGGATGTTGCACAGTACTTCTAAGTTCTGGATGAAACTGCACCCCAACAAACCACGGATGATCTGGAATCTCAACCATTTCGACCAAATCTCTTCCCGGATTGATTCCGCTAAATATCAATCCGTGATCGCTTAAAATACTTCTGAGTTCGTTATTCACCTCGTAGCGATGACGATGTCGCTCTTCCACTTCTGTGCTTTGATACGCTTCGTAAGCTTTTGTATCGGGTTGAACAGCACAGTCGTACTTGCCAAGTCGCATAGTACCTCCCATATTCTCAATATCTTTCTGATCATACATGATATCAATAATGGGGTGATCGGTGGATTCATCGAATTCGGTACTGTTGGCATTGTTTAAGCCACAGACGTTTCGTGCATACTCGATTACCGCGCACTGCATACCTAAACAGATTCCAAAAAATGGGATTTGCTGCTCACGGGCATATCGAACGGCCGACAATTTACCCTCTATACCGCGTCCACCAAAACCGGGGGCAACTAAGACACCGTCTACCCCATCTAAGGCTTGGGCTACATTTTCTGCCGTCAAGTTATCGGATTGAACCCAACGTATGGAGACTTTTGCATTGTTTTTAGCTCCTGCATGAACAAATGCTTCTACAATCGATTTGTAGGAATCGTGGTGCTCTACATACTTACCTACTAAGGCAATTTCAACCTGATGATCTGGATAACATACCGCATGCACAAAAGAGGTCCAGTCCGTTAAATCGGGAGCCGGAGTGGTCAACTGTAATTTTTCAATTACTCGGGTATCTAAACCTTCTTTTTGCATCAGTAATGGAACCTCATAAATGCTACGGGCATCTATGGACTCAATAACGTCTTCTCTATCCACATTACAAAAACGAGCGACTTTCCCACGTATAGAATCATCGAGAGAATGTTCGGTTCTACAAACCAAAATATCGGGCTGAAGACCACTCTCAAGCAGTGTCTTTACTGAGTGCTGCGTGGGCTTTGTTTTGAGTTCACCAGCGGCAGATAGATACGGAACCAGCGTTAAATGGATGGAAAGCGTATTGCTCCGACCCACATTATAGCGGAGTTGACGAACCGCCTCAATGTAGGGTAAACTCTCAATATCCCCCACCGTCCCTCCAATTTCTACAATCACCACATCATAATTTCCAGATTGACCTAGTTTGAGGACATGCGACTGAATTTCATCGGTAATGTGTGGAATTACTTGAACGGTTTTACCTAAATAAGCCCCTTTACGTTCTTTGTTAATCACATCAAAATAGACTCGCCCTGTGGTAACATTATTGGTCTGTGAGGTACGTATATCTAAAAATCGTTCGTAATGACCTAAATCTAAATCCGTTTCCGCTCCATCATCCGTAACAAATACTTCTCCATGCTCGTAAGGATTCATGGTTCCTGGATCTACGTTGATGTATGGATCCAATTTTTGAATGGTGACTTTGAGACCTCTAGCGACAAGAAGACGTCCTAGTGAGGCACAGATGATTCCTTTTCCCAAAGACGATGTTACTCCCCCAGTAACAAAGATATATTTGGTAGACATGTAATAAGATGTGAGGTTGTGGGTTGCGGAAAGATAGGGCTTAACAAATTGTAGGTCAATTTACTAAGCTGCATAATTTGCATTATTTATTCACAAGTTTTCCACAATTTGAATAAGCCGTGAGGGGTAATCTGTAAATATTCCACTCACACCTTTCTGAATCAGTTCTTTCATTAAGTCTTCATCATTGACCGTATAGACCATATAGGGGATTTGATGATCCTGTAAATCTTGAATCCAGGCATCGCTTAACTGCCTATAACTGCAATTAAAGGCGTCTACACGGTATTTTTGAACCAATTCCGATGGTGATAGTTCACCGGATTGGCTCGCTTCATACAATAGAGCTTTAACTATTGAAGAATCAATTATTTGAAGATGCTCCATGACCCTGTAATCAAAACTTGAATAGATTACCTGCCCGGCCATATCGAGTTCTTTTACAATTTGTAATGTTTTATCAACAATACCATTCTGCCATGAATCCTGAACGGCTTCGGTCTTAATTTCGATATTAACCGCAATTTTTCCTTTCATCAGCTCTAGAGCTTCACGGAGTGTAGGGAATGGTTCTCCTCTGAATTCTTCTGCAAACCATGCACCTACTTCCATATCCTTTAATTCAGAAAGTGTAAAGCTCTGAACTTCCCCCTCGAAATCAGTTGTACGGTCAACTGTCCGGTCATGGACGATCACAGGAATTCCATCTTTGCTTATTGAAACATCAAGCTCAACCATTTCAGCATTTACTTTGATGGCCTCTTCAAATGCCCGAAGAGTATTTTCTGGATAGAGACCACTTACGCCTCTGTGTGCGATAACAAATAGCTTATCTCCATTGTCGATAGGAGATTGCAGAGTGCCCAATGAAGTGCTCATTTCAGTAACACTAGGTGAATGTTTGGAATTATTATTTGTTGCCTGAGCTATATCCTTGGACCCATTACTAGTACAATTAGAGGACACAAACCAAAGAATACATACTATGGAGACTCGTTTAACTGATGAGATCATATGAGCTGCTTATCTAACTAGGATTAAAGAATAAAAAAATCACCTGAGGCTTAAAATAATACATCTAGAAGTAGCCCTAATTCTTTTCTTGTATTACCCTCTCTATAGCCTCATCAATGAGTTGTTTAGCTTGCGTACGTCTGGAGACTGATGTATAAGTGGTATAGGTTCCCAACATGATGGACAAACTACCTAGAACGGTTATCAAACCCGCAAGCCAAACAGGTTGAATGGCCTGCAGTAATGCCATAGCCACAACCAGTGTGCCTAACACAACCTGAAAAACCGCTGCTAAAACCCCTAAGCTACCATAGGTTTGGAATTGGCTTACGACCTGAGCAAGAATACTTTCTGTTAAAGGCTGATGCCTTTTGGTAACTCTTAACTGAGGCTGGTCGTTTTTTAGGTACGACTTGCTTTTCGACATTCTGACTTTTTTATACTGACGTTTGCTAACAATATCTAACTATTAAACCAATGTAAAAAAAGCATATATTATTCCATAATTACTATTTCAAATTTTGGAAAAAAACAGTCTCTATATTTACGGCAAGCATGCCATCCATGAACTCTTGGAACGCAACCCAACAAAGGTATCAAAAGTTTTTTTACTCAATAGTTTACAGAGTAACCGATATTCAGAAATAAAATCCTTATGTGAGCAGCACCTGATTCCCATAAGCATGGTGCCTTCTCAAAAACTTGAGCGTTTGAGCAGTCGTGGTAACCATCAGGGTTTTATCGCTGAAATAAGTCCGGTTTCATACACTCCATTTTTTGAATGGGTTGAAGAAGCTGCATTATCGGATTCTAGCGCCGTATTGATTTTAGATGGTATAGAAGATCCACACAATCTTGGTGCTATAATTCGCTCTGCCACAGCAGCGGGTATCGCCGCTATCATTATTCCGGCCCAACAACAAGTGCCTGTCAATGCAACGGTGTTTAAAGTATCGGCAGGTACAGCAGGCATTATCCCCATTATCCGAGTGCACAATACAGAACAAGGCATGAAAGACGCTAAATTAGCCGGCTTCTCGTTGATTGGACTTGAAAGTCATGCCAAATCTCAATTGTGGGAAGCCGAATGGAAAGGTCCTATTGCCTTTGTAATTGGTGCCGAAGGTGGAGGAATGGATAAAAAGGTGAGAAAATTATTGGATCAAGAAATTTCCATTCCCATGAATCATAATGTAGAATCTTTGAACGCCTCGGTAAGCGCTGCTCTGGTCTCCTATGAATTTAAGCGTCGCCTGAGCAAATAAATCTGGAAATCTAGATTAATCTACTTCTACCTTAATAGAGTAAGTAGGTCTTACGCTTATCTTTGAACTCTTCCAGTGGCAATCCCCAATCGACCGACCAATCTTCTGTATCAAGCTCAAAGTCTTGTTGACTTAGTTGGTCGATAGACTTAGTTCCTGCAAGTAGATAGAGATAGTCTTTATAGCTAGCCTGATCGGAATGCTGCATTAGCCATTGCATAAGACGCAATCCCACACTCAGTGGGTCTTTAATATCTAGAGGGTTAGAAAGATAAATTCCCGTATGCAGCTGGCCCATGCCTTTGGGATTTATCGCTTTTCCAGGTATGGACTCAGGGGTGAACTTGACCGGATTTAAGACTACCCCACCATTGTTCCAATGCATAAACATTTCTTCAACCTGTTCCCCGAAATCAGTAGACACACC
>CAKZLH010000338.1 GCA_937125285.1 uncultured Balneolaceae bacterium
GCAGCATAATTTGGTATAATTCGGTGGCGTAAAACAGGGATGGCTAATGACTTGATGTCCTCTTCAGTTATACTAAATCGTCCTTCTGAAAGTGCTTTTGTTTTAGCTCCAAGAATCAAATACTGTGAAGCTCTTGGACCTGCTCCCCAGCTAAGATATTTATTAGATATTGAGTCTTTTGGATTTTTTTGTGGACGTGTACTAGCCACTAACTGTATGGTATAATCCAAAACAGACGAGGGGATAGGTACATCCAGGATTAAATCTTGGTACTTGAGTAAATCATCTTTGTTTATTTGAATAGTTGGAGTGTGCTTAGATACTTTGGTGGTGTGTTGAACAATAGATTTCTCTTGGTCAATACTTGGATAATCTACCCATAACTGAAACATGAAGCGGTCTAGCTGAGCTTCCGGTAAAGGATAGGTACCTTCTTGCTCAATAGGATTCTGAGTGGCCAAGACAAAAAATGGAGGATCCAAGGTGTAGGTTTTTCCAGATGCTGTAATTTGATACTCCTGCATGCCCTCTAACAAGGCCGACTGAGTTTTTGGTGGGGTACGATTAATCTCGTCAGCTAAGAGGATATTGGCAAAAATTGGTCCTTTAATAAATCGGAATTGCTTGGTACCCTGCTCTTTGTTTTCCTCTACAACTTCCGTACCAGTAACATCTCCAGGCATTAAATCTGGGGTAAATTGTATACGACTAAAATCCAGATTCAAAGCCTCCGATAGAGTTTTAATAAGAAGTGTTTTAGCAAGTCCAGGTACCCCTACTAGTAAACAATGCCCTTTAGAAAATAAACTAATAAGGAGTAGATCAATAATTTCATCTTGTCCTACAATAACCTTTTGTATTTCTTCTTTTAAGGACGAAAAATGACGTTGAAATTGTTCGGCGTCTTGAATGGATTGTTCAGTTGAATTCATGTAGCTATATATTATAACCCAGTTTGTTGATTGCTATTTGGAAGATCAATTCGATACTCTATATAAACCTCATTCTTTAAATCTTCTAACCACTTTGTGTATTCAATTAATTGTTTTTGTTGCAGAGCTATATTTTTTAATCGTTCATAATCGAGTTCCATACTTGCTATATGCTCAGGCACTTGTTCATCTAACCTAATAATTCTATAAGCTCTTGCACCTTGTGGGGAGGTTAATGTAAAGGGGCGAGGCTCTGAAATATCCCCTTCATTTTCGAGGAGGAGAACCATACGATATAAATTAGCATCTAACCTATTTAGTGGTATGTACCGCTCACCCGTTTCTGGGTCTAAAATTTTCCCACCCGATACCTTAGTTATGGGATCTTCACTTCTAAGCCTAGCCATATTTGAAAATTCTAAACTAGGGATCTGCAACAGACTATCTCTTATTTCAGTTAAACGTTCAATAGCAACCTCATCATCAAGTTCTTCGGCATTTACGGATATCAAAATATGGCGAGTTTCAATTTGATCACCAATTCTTCTTATGAGTTCAATGACATGGTATCCATAGTCCGTCTCAACCACTTCAGATATTTGACCAGGTTGTAGGGCAGAAGCTGCAGCAGAATATTCTGAAACAAGCTCATTAAGTCCCATCAGAGGTAGTAATCCGCCTCTAGGTGCAGAGGGGCCATCACTATGCCTTTTGGCAAGTTCTTCTAAGCTTTTACCATGATTAATAATGGAATCTCTAAGAGTTTCCGCAAATTGTTTTGCAGATTGTTCAGCATCTTTTTTAGCAGGAGGGATGATAACTATTTGTGAGAGTGCCACCTGTTCGGGAATAGTAGGTAATGAATCCACTGGAATTCCATCAAAAAATTCCTGCACCTCCGGTCTAGTGATAGTGACGCTAGATAAATAGGTTTGTCGAACCTGCTCGGTGGTCATCTGTTCTCGAAAGTCTTCCCGGAATTCTTCTCTAAGCTGTATAATGGATTTACCAAAAGCACGTTCAAGCGCCTGTTCCGTACCTGCTTGCATTATGAGCTGCTGAATCCGTTGATCCATCGCTCTATTCACACGATCATCGGGTATGATAACTGAATCGATTTTAGCTTTTTCTAGTAGCACTAAGTTCTCTACAGAATTGTTGAGAAAATTATACCAAAGTGACTCTGTAAATGGAATATTCTGACCATAGCTTCTGCTTTGTAGAAGATACGTCCTTACATCTGTATCTATATCGGATTTTAAAATTACTCGATCATTTACTTGAGCAATTATGTAGTCGGTTGGGGTGTTTGAGGAATTAGAATTCGTGGTCGCTGAATTGAGCTGCGCAAATACATGGCTCGTAAATCCCAAGGAGAGGATAATGAGTAGAAGCCCTAAGCCAAGGCTAACTCTTTTTAAATAATTGCGGTTAAAATAATTCGACATGGGATTAATTTTCTAAGTTAAGTTCAATTTCGTTATTGGCCTCTGCTTGAAGATATAGATTTTGCATATAGCTTTTAAAACTTGTCCTCTTTTTCTCCAGAATAAGCCACTCTTGAATTTCTTCTAATAACCATTCTAGATCGGGGTGCTCACCAACTGGTTTTTCCTCCATTAGTTGCACAAACTGATATTCGTCTCCAATGCGTTCAATCACCGATATTTCACTTATGCCTATTCTTCTTAAATATCGATTCATAATGGGTGATTCTTCTGCAGCTCTACTTATAGGCCAGAACCGTTCGGCATGGCGTAGAGTATATTCAGGCTGAAGTGCGTATTTCGATACAACATTTTCCCAAGAACTACCCCTGAGTATTTCTTGACGAGCTCTGGCTGCATCATTCAAATTAGCTGCTTTAAAAAATCGAAATCGAATAAATCGTTCATTGAGCAAAAAGTTATCCTTATGCTCAATATAATAATCTCGTGCCTCGTCTAGAGTTACTTCTAAACTAGGATTTAATTCTTGGGTGATATATTGCTTAGATACTTCTAGTAGGTACTGTTCTGTCAATTGATTAATGGTTTTTAGCACCGATTCATCCCTATGCAAACGTAAACGATAAGCTTCTTGAACCAACAGCCTATCCCGAATCCATTCATTCACAAATTCATTGATTACCTCAGAACTATCACGATACTCAAATATCGATGAGGGTATTTTTTTAAGCATATCGGATTCAAGCAAAACATCATTATTTACTCTAGCAACCACAGTTTCATTTGAAGAACCTTGAAAGGTGCAACCAAAGGCCAATATTCCTAAAGAAAATACAAGTAATTGAATGTGTTTCAACTGTTGAAAATATTTGAAATGATTACTAATCCGAAAATTTCTCTCGTATAGTATTTGGATAAGATTGAATAGAATAGCGCTTATTAAGTCTGTCCAACCACATTTGTTCTCTTATGGGTTGGTAATCTGAAAGAATTCTATTAAAGGCCTCGGTAAAGGTCATTTTTCTTGCAGGAAGTATATCATTTAAGACAAAGAATGCCTGTCGATTTTTGTAAGTGAAAAACTCACTAATCTCACCCTCTGTCATTTCTCCTAATCGAGTAAAGGGTTCACCTTGAAATAAGCCCGTTGAATCGGACATTACCGCTACTGGATAATCGTTCGCTCTAAGGCTATCGGGCGACCCTCCAGCCTCGATAAATTCTTTGGCTTTCATGAGTGTTGAGTCATAGCGAGCTGAAATCAAATGATAATAGTAACGAGTATCAAAAGCATAATTTGTACTATCATTCGTATATCGTTCAAATAGTAGGGTAGAGTCTACGGTTGCAGAGCTCCATACTGAGTCTTCATTAATTTGATAGACCACCAAACCTCTTAGGTAACTATCGGTTTGTGTTGAGAAATCTGGAAATACCTCTAAGGTGAAATCAGCTAAATGTGAATCCACAAAAAATTCTTGAAAATCAGTGAACCAATTCGGGCGAATATTTTCAAGATATAAATTAGCTCTACTTTCTGTGAGATACGATAAGAAATCTTCAACCGTGGCTAAACGACCTTGAAAAGTTAACAGGCTATCTGATCGATTTTGAAGGATGCTAGTAGGTATATCGGAAATCAATAATGAATCAGTAGCTAAAAATTGATCTGTAATTGAAGTAACTATTTCAGAATTGACTTCTAGACCATACTTTTCAGAAATCCAATCAATTACAAAACCATTGTTTCTTTCGAAACTAGAACTATTTTCGAGTTCTTTGGTTAGAAAAGCATCTTTTGCTTCTTCACTAGCAAACTGTTGAATGGAATCTACTTTTAAAATATGCATTCCATATACGCTAGAAATAGGCTTATTGAATGGTAAGGTAGGGTCAAGTGCCATAACGGAATCAATAAAAGCTTGATCGTATCGTGAACTATACGATACCCACCCAATATTTCCCTCATTGGATACGGATGCTCTGTCTTCCGAAAATTCAACAACCAAATCCATCCAAGGAGTACCTTCTTCTAAACGAGAATATAAATCATCAATTCGTTCCGTATCTCCACGATTTGAAATGAAAATATGAGAAACACTTCTTGCAGGAACACGTTCTCTGCGTTCTTCGAGGTGAATGATATGATATCCAAATTGAGTACGTACCGGCATTGAAATTTCTCCCTCTCCTAAGGCATATAATGCGTCCTCAAATGGCGCAACCGTCACACCTACACTAAACCAAGGTAAATCTCCTCCCATAAGCTGACCATTTCTTCGAGAAGAGTACATCTCATTGAGTTCAGCCATGGTGTGTTGACCAGATAAAAATAATTCTCTAGCCTCTATGAGTGTATTGTATACAGCAAGCGTATCTTCAGGCCGGGCATTTTGATTTAGCTGAATAAGTACATGACTGGATTTGAGTTCTTCATTATAGCGTGATTTGAATTCTTGAAACTGGGTGGGTTTAATTTGTTGATCCAACCAAAATGCGTAGGCTGCTTGCTTGGCATATATAGCATACTCATCAAGAATGGAGCTCTTTTCAAAATAGCCTTGTTCTTTTGCCGCTAATAATTTTGCACGATAGTTTAAATAAATAGGTAAAAATTCTACCAACTCTTCACTTGTAGGATCTTGATTAATGTTACCTGACATATATCCCTCAACCAACTCATCATATAGGATTGACTCCGCTCCAACCATACCCACCAAATCCGTATCATTTTTGGTATTTAAAATATTGGAACTAGAGTTACAGTGTAAGAAGAATAGGGTAACAAAAAGTATAAGCTTAGTGCGTATTGAAAACAGCATAGTAAACTTCATATCTATTTAAGAAATTGATTTAGATGAATAGGATTTTTGTGCTCGTAAACGTCCAAATTTAAGCAAAGATTGTGTATTAATTAAAATAACATTCCTGCTAATGTGGCCGTCATCAAATTAGCCATTGTCCCAGCAAAAACTGCTTTTAGCCCAAATTTTGCAATCTCTGATTTTCTGGAAGGAGCTAAACTTCCAATCCCTCCAATCTGTATTGCAATGGATGAGAGATTGGCAAAGCCACATAAGGCGAAGGTAGTCATGGCAATAGTTTTAGGGGTTAAATTTGCAGCTGCTACGGACTCTGCAAGTTTCAGATACGCTACAAATTCATTGAGCACGATTTTGGTACCGATGAGTGATCCAACCGAAGTTACATCTTGAAGCGGTATTCCAATGATCCAGGCAATGGGTGCTAAAATCCATCCCAATGCCCACTCAATACTTAGCGAGTCACCAATGAGTCCATTCAACCCGATTAATCCACCAAACCATTCGAGGAATCCATTCATCATTGCTAATAAGGCTATGAACGCTAATAACATAGCTCCTACATTGGCAGCCAACTTTAAGCCTATACCAGCACCTGAGGCTGCGGCATCTATTCCGTTAGCGTCATTTTTTTCAACAACCATTTCGACCTTACCTGCAGTAACAGGTGTTTCCGTTTCTGGCTCGAGTATTTTAGCAATGATTAATGCGGCAGGGGCTGCCATCAAAGAAGCTCCTAGTAAGCGTTCAGCAAAAAGTTGCTGAGCTACAAGTAGATCTAAACCATTGGCTTGCGCAAAAGATTGGCCTAGCATAGCCACATAAGCGGCCATTACACCTCCTGCAATGGTTGCCATACCACCGGTCATTATCGCTAATAACTCGGATCGAGTCATTTTTTCCAAAAACGGCTTAACCACTAGCGGAGCTTCTGTTTGGCCAACAAATATATTCGATATTACCGAAAGGGTTTCGGCTCCTGAGGTTCCCAAAAGTTTTTGCATACCTTTTGAAACGGCTTTAACTACGCGTTGAAGTATACCATAGTGATAGAGAATTGATGTTAGTGATGCGAAGAAAATAATGGTTGGTAACACTTGGAATGCAAAAATAACCCCAAATGAATCTTCGTATTCGGGACCCCTTGCCAGGGAGCTAAACAAAAATTCTGCACCGGCTGTAGTATAGGTTAAAACGATAACAAAAAAGCTTGCTATCCATTCAAATAGTACCTTTGGCCAGCCTAAAGGAGACCAGAAATTAGCTAAAGCATCTGATTTCAGAATGAAAATGGCTAGAATTAACTGAAGACCTAAACCAGTTAAAACCAATTTCCAATTAACAGCTTTACGATTTGAACTGAGGGCATAGCTTATGCCAATAATGGCTAACATGCCCAAAAGGCCTCGTAGTATATCGATGATCATAAAGTTCTTGAATTAGTATATTAAAGATGATTAGTGATTAAGTTAGGAGTCATAACAGATATCTTGTATCAGCCTTTATGAGGTGCTTTATAAGATTCTTCGCGCTTTTCTATACCTCTAGTAAAACAGTGTCGAGCCCTAGGCTCATAGGCATCATACTCACCAACCATAACCTGCTGTGTGCCCTCAACAACTCTTTGGGAATAGCTCGCCAACATACCACTCTTGGTGCAAATGGCATGTAATTTGGTAACAAACTCCGCAATAGCTAATAAGTAGGGCATAGGGCCAAATGGTTTACCTTCATAATCCATGTCAAGACCAGCAACAATTACACGTTTTTGGTGGTTAGCAAGATTGTTGGCAACCTCTACAATATCCCCATCGAAAAACTGAGCTTCATCTATACAGATTACTTGAAACTCATTAGATAATTCAAAAATTTGCTGAGACTCCGAAACAACTACACTTGGTATAGCCGTTTCATTATGGGAAACAACATTGGTATCGCTGTATCGGTTATCCGTTTTTGGCTTAACAACAAGAACCTTTTGTCCTGCAATTTTTGCCCTTTTAGCTCTTCTAATTAACTCTTCGGTTTTACCACTAAACATCCCACCACAGATCACTTCAATCCATCCATACTCAGGGGGCAAATAACTTGGTTCATTTATCATAAATGTTCAATCTAAAGTAGGTTAGTTAATTCTAATATTGGTTACAAGACCAAAATATACAGTTATAACAAGGCCAAATATTAGCTAATATTATATTAGAGGCAAACGATTATTTTTGGGTTCATTTGGATATGGTAAACGTACATACACACACACATATTTTTTACATATTGTTTAGCTATTGCTATATTTGGGTATGAAAAAGTTTAGACTGAAAGCGGTTCAACGAACATCCAATTTTTCAATTGACTACAAAAATGACTTGAATGAGGCACAGTTTAAAGCTGTTTCTTCATCGGCTAAACGTCAATTAATCTTGGCAGGGGCTGGTACGGGTAAGACGAAAACACTGGTATATAAAGTAGCTTGGTTAATTGAATCAGGAGTCCCTGCAGAACACATTGTACTGCTAACCTTTACCCGTAGGGCAGCACAAGAAATGATGAATCGTGCAACAGAAATACTGGATGAACGATGTCAGCGCATCAAAGGTGGGACCTTTCATTCATTTTGCACTCAAATATTACGAGAACACGGCACATTATTGGGTATATCGAATGACTTTACCATACTAGATACCTCAGACACCCATGATGTGTTACATCATTTACGATCTAAATTTGTAGAAAAGAAAAAAGGAGAGAGGTACCCTAACAAGCAAACGCTTGCAAAATTATTTTCATTAAAACGAAATAAGCAGATTGATATACGTGTTCTGTTACAACAATACTATCCACAATTTATTAAGCTCGAAGACTCGATACATGAGCTATATAAGGCATTCGAAAGTTATAAATCTATACATCAACTCTTAGATTTTGATGACTTACTAACAAAAACACTTCAATTATTCGATGAGAATCCTAGGGTAGGTGAGCAAATAGCTTCAACCTGTGAGTATCTTTTAGTGGATGAATATCAAGACACGAACACTATACAATCTCTATTATGCGAGGCATTTTCGTCGATTCATCAAAAAATAACAGTGGTAGGAGACGATGCACAAAGTATTTATAGTTTCCGTGGGGCCAGTTATGAAAATATTCGAAACTTCCCTGCAACTGAATATCCAACAGAACTAACAAAACTTGAACAAAATTATCGCTCAACACCCCAAATACTCAATTTTGCTAATGAATTACTGAAGCAATCACACAATCTGTTTGAGAAAAATCTATTTACACAGAGAAATGAGGGTGAATTACCGGCTATTATACCTACCCTGGATCAAATTGAAGAAGCCGAATTCTTAACTCAATATGTCCTGCATCTTAGAGAACATCAGTTAGAATTCAAAGAGATGGCCGTACTTTTCAGAAATGCGAGTGATTCGTATCAATTAGAGTTAGCCTTAAATTCTAAAAATATACCATTTCAAAAATTTGGAGGTCAAAAATTTACAGAAGCTGCTCATATCAAAGATCTATTGGCCTATTTGAGGGTACTAAATAACCCGAACGATACTCTAGCTTGGCAACGGCTCCTCATGAATATTGAAGGTATAGGGCCAAAAAATGCCGAAGATTTATTTCTTTGGATTCAGCAACGCAGCAGTAGTGAGACCTGGTTTCAATCCGAAGAATGGATGACAAAAAGCTACTACAACGAGCTTAAGTCGCTAAGTAAAGTACTGCTAGAGGCCTTTAATTGTACACCATGGCATGAATCAATAACCATCTTAACGGATTATTATCGCCCAATTTGTAAGCGTAAATATGATGATGCTGAAAAACGCATGGATGACCTCGATGTACTCGAACAAATTGCCAAGCCGTATGCTTCTATGAATATCTTTTTAAATGACATGGTATTAGAGCCTCTAACGGAATCAGTAATCGATACGCAACATGCAACAGAAGAAGAGAGTCCGCTCGTTCTAAGCACAATCCATTCAGCTAAAGGTTTGGAATGGAAACATGTATTTATTATAAATTGTCTTGATGGTATTATTCCTAGTATGTTCGCAATGGATAGTGATGAAGGAATCGATGAGGAGTTACGGTTATTTTATGTTGCAGCTACGCGAGCAAAAGACATGTTGTATTTCAGTCACCCTAGAACATCCTATAAGGCTCGAACAGGTGAATATCTAACTAAAATATCCCGATTTTTGGAACCCGTTAAACACACTATGGAACCATGGGTTTTAGAACACGAAATACAAGACAGCGAAGACTTCAAGAAACTAGAAAGTTAAATTCTGACCTAAGACAAATCTTGTATAACTTTTGTAAGTTATTGCATTACAATGAATATACTTATTTTCTTTTCATAAGTCTGTTGTGATTCGTCAGGTTATGCACTATCCAAATAATTGGAAAAGGCGGGAACAGAATGGAAACCCATACCATCCATTGCTTGTATCTAGGTTTTCCACCATCTAGGGGTTGAGTAATTCCAGCAATACCCGACATCCAAAGTATAAACAACACAAATAACAGAAGGGAAAGTGCTAAAGAGCCAATAAAGCCAAAATGTTCAAAAATAGTCTTAAGCATAAGAGCTGATGATATATTTGCGTATCTTTAACACAAATTACTTAAATCTTCTACTAAATGCTCCCAACAGTTTCCATCGTAGGCCGACCGAATGTTGGCAAATCTACTATTTTTAATCGCTTACTAGGCGAAAGAAAAGCTATCGTACATGATGAATATGGCGTTACCAGAGATCGACATTATGGCGAAAGTTATTGGAATGGAGTGGATTTTAGTGTGATTGATACAGGGGGGTATTTACCCGATGAATTAGACACGATTGTTGTTGGTATACGTGAACAGGTCATGATCGCCATAGAAGAGTCAGATGTCATTTTATTTGTAGTAGATGCTAAGTCTGGCATAAACACTCTAGATGAATCAGTGGCTCAAATACTACGAAGACAAGAAAAACCCATTTTGATGGTCGCCAACAAAGCTGATAACGAAGATAGGCGCTTAGACGCTACTGAATTTTATTCACTAGGATTTGATGAACTTTATCCAATTTCAGCCATAAGTGGAACCGGATCCGGTGAGTTAATGGATCGACTAGTGGAGTTATTACCCAGAAAAGAAGTAGCAGAGAGTACAGAAACACCTAAAATAGCCTTTATTGGACGGCCTAATGTCGGGAAGAGTAGCTTGGTTAATGCACTTCTAAACGATGACCGATGTATAGTAACAGACATAGCAGGAACTACTAGAGATACCATTAATACACATTTACATTATCAGGGTAAAGATTATCTATTAATGGATACAGCTGGCCTTAGAAAACGCGTAAAGGTTAAAGAGAATATTGAGTTCTACAGTACAGTAAGAACCGAAAAGGCCATTAGAGAATGCGATGTAGCCGTACTTATTTTGGACGCTGAACGAGGGTTTGATGCTCAAGACAAGAGAGTACTTCGGCAGGCCGAACAATACAATAAAGGTCTTATAATCGTATGGAATAAATGGGATTTGATTACAGAAAAAGATACTCATACGGTTAGAGAGTTCGAACAGACCGTATATGAGGCTGTTCCTCAGATGGACTACATACCCATTTTAACCATCTCAGCTATGAATAAACAAAGAATTCATAAGGTTTTAGACCTATGCGAACAAGTGATAGAAGAGAGGAAACAGCAGATAGGTACATCTGAATTGAATTCTTTTGTAGATGACATCCTACGAAAAAGACCGCTCCCAATGAAAAGGGGAAGGGAATTGAAAATACAGTATGCATCACAGGTCAAATCAAACCCACCTGTCTTTAAATTTTTCATGAATAGTCCTCAGGATTTACCACCTAATTATAGACGTTATTTAGAGAACCAAATTCGTGATAAATACAAATTTACTGGTGTACCTATCACTATGGTATTCAAACAGAAATAGAATTTAGTTAATGTTACTTTTAGAGATAACTAAAGTATTAATCGGACTAGTATCTGCAGGTTGTTTCTTCGTGTTAATCCCCAGAGCAATAAAAGAAGACAGTAGTTACTTACGTCTAATCACAATTGTATTTTTGATCGTAGCCGCTACAAATATAGCAGTGGGCTACATACCTATAACTTATGGATCAGAAACCATACAATCATGGGGTAGTTTTATAAGTGTTGTGGCTATTTTATCTACTTTATTCATGATTATACGTGAGTCGAAACCAGTTTTTGCAAGATTCCCTTTTTATCTGACTTTTCTACCATTCATCAGCTTAATATTTTTTGGCTCCTTAGAGGTGAATATTGCCATTAAAAACCTATTAATTATGATATTTGAAGCTGGAGCTATACTAGTAGGTCTAATAATTTTTGGTATAAATACCTATCTGTATTCAATCAGCAGAATCTATTTAATGGGTACTGTAGTATTTTTAATTAACTATATACTTGCTTTTACTAATCTTTATAACACATTCAATGGTGAATTAGTAGAAGCCATCATTGCTTGCATAGGAATGATTTTATTTGCGTATGCATTACTAAAGAAACCTTTTAACGAACATATTATATCACAATGAGCTATCAAATAGGAGATACGATACAACCGTTTACTTTACAAAACACCGATGGTACACATGTAAATATTACTGACTATAAAGGTAAAAATGTGGTTTTATTATTCTTTCCACTAGCATTTTCTAGTGTATGTACGGATGAATTGTGTAGTATAAGAGACAACATGAAAATTTATGATTCACTCAAGGCAGATGTATTAGCTATATCTATTGATAGTTTCTTTTCATTAAAAGCATTTAAATCCTCTCAAAACTATAATTTCACATTGCTAAGTGATTTTAATAAGGAAGTATCCGATCAATTCGGAGTTTTGAGTCAAGACTTTTTTGGCATGAAGGGTGTAGCTAAAAGAAGTGCATTTGTTATAGATGAGGAACAAAAAATTATTTATTCTGAGATATTAGAAGATGCTGGTAATATTCCAGACTTTAAAAAGATTCAAGAAGTATTAAGCTAAATAGGGAAGTAACATATGATATAGAGTCCTATGTTATAAAATTCTTACTTTACATAATATATATTATAAGACAAGTATATACCCAATATAAAAGACAAGGAACCCAATACCGTTGGATTCCCTGTGTCAATGATTGCTAGGTTGTATGGTAAGAACTAACTATTGGTCTTACTATTTATTCGAAATGTGATGGGTAAAGTGTACCGGACAGCTACGGGTCTGCCTCGTTGCAATCCTGGTTGAAATTTAGCTTTTAGTACAGCTCTTACGGCTTCTTCATCACAGCCGCCGCCAATTCCACGAACTACAGTAGGATTCAAAACCTGTCCATTTTTATCTATTACGAATTGAACGATTACCCGTCCCTCAATTCCAGCCTTCAAAGCTAATGGTGGATACACTATTTGAGATTGGACAGCTGCAATACCGCCGATCAAAACTGGTGGGTTTTCGACTACTACGAATATTTCAGCTTCATCGTCCTCTTTTTGTTGAAGTGGTTTTGGTGGAATGGGTATATCCATTGGCTCATCAAAATCTAATTCAGCATCTATATCAATGATTTCGTCCTCTAAGATTTCATCATTTGGTACTTCAATAGGAACTGTTGGTCTAGGCGGAGCTGGCGCTTTTAATTCTTGTTTAGTCTGAATGATTTCTTCAATAAATACTTCTTCTTGCTTTTGGACTAATATCACATCTTCGGTGTTATCAATCCGAAGGTTTATATTGAATGCACCTAGAAAGATGAGTATAGATAAAATGAAACCACCTTCTAACGTGAGTAAATAATTCTTTCTAAGCTTGCTATCTCTGTTAATGATTTTTACTGGGACTTTCATGTCATACCTCCTATCAATCTTTTATCAACCTTTATATTATCTAAAGGTAGTATAGAGCTATAAAATGAAGTTTATATGAAGCCTAGTAAAAAAGCTTAATCAACCTGTTCAATAGTTAAAGAGAAGGTTTCAGATTCTTTCTTCTTTAATGGAATTCGATCGATTACAGCGTCTATAGAAATACTACCATG
>CAKZLH010000339.1 GCA_937125285.1 uncultured Balneolaceae bacterium
AATTCAGCTCTTGAATCCGTGAAAAGGCTTTCAAAGATTATGGAACCACTACAAATGAATGCGGAAGTTCAAAGGCTTACTAAGGGGCAAGTTGACAATACGTCTCTTGTATTCAATCCAAAAAAGACCCTCAATTTCGATCTAAAAAAATTAGAATCTAGCTTTGATCTTGACATTTCAATAGATGAAGTCTCCACTCAACACTTGACAAGTCTTCATAAGCCAAACGAACTATTGAATACGCCTGAATTACGGAGAAGCTCTGGAGCTATGTTCTTACAACAAATACAAAAAATTGTTGAACAGAAAGAATTAAACCAAGGCATTTGGTCAAAACATTCATTTGCGCTAGAAGATGGGCAACAGGTTCAACTTTCAACCCGAAAGGTGAATGGTCAATTACATATCAAAGTATTGGCTGCACAAAGTGAATTACAACGAATATTGGTTCAGCAGAGTGCACCCATCAAGGAATTATTGCAAGAAGAATATAACATCGATGTGTCATTTGAATTTGGAGAACAGTCCTCTTTTTCAGGAGAGGGATCTTCTAGTCACGATGAGGATTTTGGACCGCTGACCTCATCATCACACCGTTTAAATAATCTAAATAAAGATGTTGAAATAGATACAGAATCTGTACAAGAAAGGAAAACATTGGGCTTTAACAATAATGAATGGAGGGTTTAAGATGAATGTAGATGCCATATCATCACCAATGAATAGTGCTGCGGCAAATGCGACAACCGCGCCAAAATCCAATATGGGCAAGCAGGAATTTTTACAATTATTGGTAGCTCAAATGAAAAATCAGGATCCCATTAATCCTATGGATGGTACTCAGTTTGCGAGTCAATTAGCTCAATTTAACTCTGTTGAGCAACTCATAAATGTTAATGATGGTTTAAGTGAGTTACAGGAAAGCCAACAAATTATGAGCATGGGCCTAACCAACTCATTAGCTGCAGCACTCACGGGTAAGGAAGTTAAAGCACTTTCCGATAAGATTGAATTAAACGAGTCTGGAGCGGTTAATTTTGATTACAAAATTGCTCAAGCTGCTGAGGAAGTAGAAGTTATAATTCGATCAGAAAATGGCTCAGAAGTTTACAGAGAAACCTTAAAAAATAAATCGGCTGGCGAACACTCATTTGAGTGGGATGGAAAGAATAGTGCTGGCAACCCCATGAATGAAGGGGTCTATTCAGTTGAAGTGACTCCTAAAAATGGAGATCGTGCTGGTACAGCCCTCACATTTGTTCATGGAGTAGCTGATAGGGTGCAATTTAGTTCAGATGGGGTTTACCTAATGATAGGTGATCTATCTATAGCTATAGGAAATATTGAAGAGGTGGGTCGTCTCAAAGAAAATTAAAATGATGTAGAAATAATCAGGCTGTATGAGCCTGTTGATTAGGGTTTACTATACAATAAATAATAAATAACAATACAATAGAAGGTTAATCCTTCGTAAAAAGGAGAACACAATGGCGTTAGTAAAATCATTAAATGCAGGGGTAAGTGGACTCAATGCATTTCAAACAAAGATGGATGTTATTGGTAATAATATTGCCAATGTCGAGACCATCGGTTTTAAGTCATCTAATATTTCATTTTCTGAAATGATGAATAAAAATAACTCGAGAAGTGGGGGGAACCCTAGCTCTCCTCAACAAACCAATCAGGTTGGTCTTGGAGTTCGAGTTGGAAGTATTACTCGAGATTTCTCGCAAGGGTCACTTCAAGCAACAGGTAAAGGTACCGATTTGGCGTTGCAAGGGGATGGCTTTTTTGTAGTTAAAAGTGGTAACGAAAATCTATATACACGGGCTGGTAACTTTGTATTTAACAAAGACGGTAACCTAGTAGATGGCGATGGTCGAAAGGTTCAGGGTTATCAAGCAGATAGCAGTGGTAATGTACTCGGCGGAAGTAAGCTCAATGATATACAAATCAATTATGATGATGTGATACCTCCAAAGCAGACTGAAAATGTGTACTTAGCAGGTAATTTGGATGCGTCATCAAGCACATATCGAAGTTTGCAAGCACAGAATGCCTTGAAGGTAGGAAATACCTCTGCTTCTATGAGTACAGACTTAAATGATTTGGATCAAACTCTTACGGATTTGGTACCAGGATCAGAAATCCAGTTTGATCTTCAGCTTCAAGATGGTACACCTTCAACCATCACCTATACGTATGCAGCAGGTGATACGATGGGTGATATGATTAATTATTTTAATAATAATGTTCCTAACAATGAGGCTAGTTTGAGTATAGTTGACGGAATGTTACACCTTAGATCCCAAGTGATGGGCAATTCTGAGCTTGCTATCAACAACATAAGTGTGAACGGGGTAGGTGATATCAATTTCCCATCTTTTTCACTTTCTGAAGAAGGTGAGGTGGTGTCTCAAAGTATCAGCTCTACGATTTATGATGATTTAGGTAATGCCCACTCATTGGTGTTATCCTTTACTCAAGTTGATGAAAATGAGTGGAGCTATGAAGCTAGTTTCTTGGATGGTGAAAACATCACTTCTGGACAGTCAGGCACTATTCAATTCGACGAAAAGGGGGAGCTCATTTCCTCTGATAGCTTCGCTATTACTTTTGACCCTGGAATGGGAGCCGGAGAAACGACCAGTAAAATAAATTTAGGTAATACCGAAGAAGGTGCATTTTTTACGCAATTTTCAGGCGATAATACCGTGAGTAGTATTTCACAAGATGGTTTTGCCCAAGGACGCTTGCTCGATGTTAATATCTCTTCTGACGGTCAAATCCAAGGCAGTTATGATAATGGAAACATTAAAACCTTAGCATTTTTAGCCTTGGGTAATGTGCGAAATAACAATGGTCTTGAGATGGTAGGCGGTGGACTTTACCGAGCTGGTTTATCGGCTGGGGATGT
>CAKZLH010000340.1 GCA_937125285.1 uncultured Balneolaceae bacterium
GGAGCAGTTCCTGGAGCCCTTCCACCTGTAGGAGGTTGGGCTGCCGCTACAGGAACCATTAGCGACCCAGGGATGTGGATACTTTTTGGCATTGTATTCCTCTGGCAAATCCCTCATGTCATGGCCATTGCCTGGGTTTGCAAAGATGACTACTCAGGAGCTGGCTTCAAAATGCTACCTAAACACGATGAAACTGGCATCAAAACCGCATGGTATGGTTTACTATGTATACTATTTCTCTTTGGGGTTAATTATGGGCTATTTTCACTAGGCTATGCCAGTGAACTCTTTGCATACACAAGCGCTCTAGCGGGTATTATGTTTCTCTTTTATGGGTTGAAATTTTTACAGAACCGATCCCATCAACGTGCTAGAGCACTCATGTTTGCATCCATTGCCTATTTACCCATTATATGGTTGTTTCTAGGATTGGATATTTTAATGAGCAATATCTAAAGAATACATTTAAAAATAATATGATGTACACCGCTCGAGATATTTCAGATACGCTAAAAGACACCTATGATTATTTAGCTATTCATGGAAAGCATTTATTAGGGATTTGGATGCTTTTTGCCGCTCCCCTACTCTTATTGCATCATTTTTTATTATCCAAGCTACCATTAGAAAACGTTCAAGCCCTAATGGATTCTGGGGATTTCTGGATTCAGCTTAGTGCCCAAAATTCGATCAATGATATGTTGGGTGGATTATACCCTTTAGTCATTCTATCTGGAGTGATTACGCAGGCAACTTCAATCGTTATTATTTTGGAACATGTGAAGCGCACAAGAGCCTCCATCGAGTTTGGGCCTGATGATATTGCATCGCTGGTTCCAAAAATAGTACTGTTTTCAATTTTATATGCGGGTTTTTCAATGGTGCTTGGACTCTCCATTCTGTTTTTTATTCTACCCTTTTTCTTTATTGGACCTAAATTATGTGTCGTTTTTCAAGCTTATCTATTAGAAGATCGCTCATTCTCGGACAGTTTCGTCGATAGTTGGAAATTGACCACCTATCAATTTTGGCCTACTATTGGGCTCTTGTTATTACTCATCCTTTTCTCTTTTATATATGGATCTATTGTAGAAATCCCGAATAGTTTTCTACTCATTGCCTATGACAATCTGGGAATAGCTGAAGGTGCTTTAGGGAATTTTTTCAGAACACTTAGTATGGGTTTATTTGCCGTTCTAAGCTCATTAACCACCATTGTATTTCAAGTAGCCCTAAGCTTTCATTATTTCAACCTGAAAGCACGCAATGGTGATATGATTATTGTATAGCCATTTAACTCTGGCTTCAAAGAGTTACAGCCCGTCTGAAGCCTAAGTGTTAAAGATTGTGAATCTAATTGAAGTTGGTTTCTTTAGAATATTGGAGGATAGGCCTTAGGATTCGATTCCCTCACAAGATTGTACGCTGCCTGAATAATATCCTCGGCATTAGGCTTAGAGAAGTAATCACCATCCGATGAGTAAGCCGGTCTATGAGCTTTTGCCGAGAGGCATACGGGTGCCGAATCCAATAGATAGAACACCTTATGTATATCCAAAAGTTGCTGAAGCATATAAGCCGTAGCTCCACCAGGTACATCCTCATCTATCAGCAATAATCGATTGGTTTTAGCCACTGATTCCCGTATTACTCCCTTTATATCAAATGGAAGTAGTGTACGCGCATCGATTAATTCTACATCCACTCCCAATTCTTTGAGTTCGGGTAGAACAGATTCAACCAAATTTAAAGTGGAACCATAGGAAACTATGGTTAAATCATTGCCTTTTTTTACCACATTAGGAACCCCTAGTGGAATGGTATATTCACCTAAATTTTTAGGCCTTGCCTCTTTCATTCTATAGGCATTTAAGGGCTCAACAACAATGGCGGGATCATCCCCTTGAAGAAGCGTGTTATAGAAACCGGCTGCTTCCGTGAGATTGCGAGGCACACATAAATGAACTCCTCTCAAACTCCCCAAAAGTGCCGACATAGGTGAACCTGAGTGCCAAATACCTTCTAAACGATGGCCTCTTGTACGAATAATTACGGGTGATGCCTGCCCACCTTTTGTTCGATAACGCAAACTAGCCAAGTCGTCTGTAAGTACAAATAAGGCATAGAAAATATAATCCAGATACTGAATCTCAGGAATCGGTCTTAACCCCCGAATGGCCATACCAATACCCTGACCAATGATCGTAGATTCTCGTATCCCAGTATCCATAATGCGGTCGGCACCAAATTCGTCCTGTAAACCTTCTAAGCCCTTATTAACGTCACCCAATGCCCCCACATCCTCACCAAAGGCTACCAATTCGGGATACTTTTTAAACAGCGCTCTGAAATTATCACGAACAATAATTCGCCCGTCAACCATACCACCCTTTTTATCATAAGAGGGTGCGATCTCAGGGACATGCATTGGAGACTTGGGAGTCTCGGAGTATAAATGAGTGTGATATCGATCGTGATTCAACTCTTGAAGGGTATCTAACCACGCTTGTAAGTTCTTTTTGGAAGAGGATTGCGTAGATCTGGTTTTACGAAAAGCCTTATGAATACTTGAAATCACATCTTTTCGAATAGGATTCGGAGTAGATTTCAATCTGCGAATAATAGCTTCAATCTCAGTCTTCTGGCTATGATCAGCCTCTGATAATTCACCAACTAAAGCATTCAAAAGAGACAGAACATGGTCACGTTCGGCTTTAATGGGCTGAATGTATGCTTGCCATGCCTCTTGTTTGGCTTGAAGGGCTTCTTTTTGAGCCTCAGCCTCAATGCGATCTAACTCTTCTTCAGAGGCTAATTTTTTTGCCAGAATCCATTTTTTAAACTGAACTAAGCAACAATAATCTGCCTCCCATTCCAAACGTTCTTTTGTTTTGTAGCGCTCATGAGAACCTGAACTTGAATGCCCCAAAGGCTGGGTTAATTCTTCAACATGAACCAATACGGGAATATGTTGATTTCGAGCTAGTTCAGCAGCATGTTCATAGGTTGCTACGAGGTCTTCGTAATCCCATCCCTTTACCGTGATTATTTCAACTCCTTCAGAAGTTGAACTACGCTGAAGTCCACTTAGGGCTTCTGAAATACTTTCTTTTGTTGTTTGATATTTTTTGGGCACGCTAATCCCATAACCATCATCCCAAACCGAAATAACAGCTGGGACTTGGAGGACACCTAGGGTATTCATGGTTTCCCAAAAGACCCCTTCCGAGGTGCTTGCATCTCCAATGGTTCCGAATACTACCTCATTACCAAAATCAGAAAATCTCCGCCACTCCTCAGTTTGAAGACTTTTTTGATTTCTATAAATTTTTGAAGCATGCGCCAGTCCTGTAATCCTCGCCATTTGACCAGCCGTTGGAGATATACCAGAAACGGTATTTTTATTGTCTACTTGTTTGATCCATTGACCCTGATCATCTACAAAGCGTGATCCAAAATGAGCATTCATTTGCCTTCCAGCTGAAAATGGGTCAAAAGCGACATCCGGATGGGCATATAACTGAGCAAAAAACTGTTCTATGGTAGCCTCTCCAATCGCAAACATAAAGGTTTGATCGCGATAATACCCACTTCTAAAATCCCCTGCTCTAAATGCTTTAGCCATAGCTAATTGAGGAAGCTCTTTACCATCTCCAAAAATGCCAAATTTTGCCTTGCCCGATAAAACCTCTTTTCTACCCACTAAGGAAACATGTCTACTAAGCCAACCTAAATGATAGTCGGCCAGAATCTCGTCTTTCTTCTTTTTGGAAAAACGAGAGCGCTTCTGTTGAGTAGATGTTTCAGACATTATTTAGATAAAGAGTTATTTGCACACAGACCTAGAATAGAGTCTAATACTTGATGACCCTTTCAATATAACGTACACTTTGCAACGATAAAAGTATTTTAGCCGACTATTCTGTAAAACCACCTAAGGTCATCTTCATAGGATCCAGCGCAGCAATAAGCTCTTGATCGCTTAAGTCAGTCATTTCTTTGGCAACATCGATAAGCGGTCTGTTTTCAGCATACGCCTTCTTTGCAATTTTTGCTGCTAAATCATAGCCAATGAGTGGATTAAGCGCCGTAACCAATATTGGATTTCTACCAACTTTATCGGCAATGATATCCTCTCTGACGGTTAATATCGAGACGGATTTATCGGCAAAATTACGAGCGGCATGGGCAAGTATTTCAATAGACTGCAATAGATTGTGTGCAACTACTGGTAACATAACATTCAGTTCAAAATTACCCGATTGTCCTGCTATGGTTATGGTGGTGTCATTTCCTATGACCTGAGCACAAACCATGGCAACCGATTCTTCGATTACGGGGTTTACTTTGCCTGGCATAATGGATGAGCCAGGTTGAAGAGCGGCTAATTGCACTTCACCTAAACCGCTATTGGGGCCAGAGTTCATCCAACGTAAATCATTAGCCATTTTCATCATACCCACGGCAACGGTCTTAAGCTGAGCACTCATTTCAACCGGTGCGTCTACGGTAGCCTGTGCTTCAAAATGGTTTTTAGCTTCTTTAAATGCATAACCGGTCTCGGCAGCTACTTCTTGGGCAAATAGTTCTCCAAATTTGGCATCTGTATTGATTCCCGTTCCTACCGCCGTTCCACCTTGAGGTAACTCGGTTAACCGTTCTAAAGCATCTGTAATTCGATCAATACCTAAGCGCAGTTGACGTGAGTATCCACTAAACTGTTGGGCTATGGTAACAGGCATAGCATCCATCAAGTGCGTTCTACCCGTCTTAACCACGTGGGCATATTCGGCACCTTTCGCATCAAATGCAGAAGCCAGATATTCCAACGCCGGCAACAATTGCTGCTGAATTTGTACCACGGAGGAAATTCGAATAGCCGTAGGTATTACATCATTAGAACTCTGCCCAAAATTCACATGATCATTGGGGTGCACGGGCGTCTTTAACGTAGGATTCTCCTCGTTTGCCACATGCGATACCACCTCGTTGGTATTCATATTACTCGAGGTTCCTGAACCTGTTTGAAAAATATCTATTACAAATTCACTATCAAGTGAACCGTCTATAATCTGTTTACATGCCTGTTGAATTGCTTCGGACACTTCAGGATCCAGTAGACCAAGACTCAGATTAGCTTTCGCTGCTGATGACTTAATAATACCCAAAGCTTGTATGAAAGCACGATTAAAACCAATGCCACTAATTGGGAAATTATCGGCCGCTCTTTGAGTTTGAGCTCCATATTTAGCATTCTGAGGAACCTTAACTTCCCCCATTGAGTCCTTTTCTATTCGAAACATGCTTATTGTCTTATTTGATTATACTTCTAGTTTTTTGGCATACATGCGGTAACGCTTATCGACTCGTGCCCCTAAACGCTCGGCCACATGAATCATCTCGGTATTGTTGTCAAGCACCCAACTCAACTCGGATTCAACAAAATTTCGATCTAGTGCACGTTCAATAGTACGTTGATGGAATAAAGCATCTATTCCTTTGCCCTGATACTCGGGGAGTATGCCCATAAGTGCGGTTCTAATGCGATTAATTTTTCGCTTACCCCACAAAAATTTAATAAATCCAAAGGGCAAAAGATTCCCATTCATAGTTTTGAAAACTTGATTTAAATCTGGTAAGGCGATCGAGAAACCCACAGGCTTACCTTCCCATTCTGCAATATGGGCGAAATCATCATCTAAGACCATCTTAAACTCTTTCGCTAAGCCACTTAATTCCTCAATGGTCAAGGGTAAAAAACCCCAATTATTCTTCCAGGCTTCATTGTAAATATCCCGCACGATCTTTACCTCATCCGAAATACGCTTTAAGGATACGGGTCGAATGGTAATCTCTGGATATCTACGCATGATCATTGCTTTGGCTTTTTTCATGCGATCGAAGTCAACACTTTCCTTATCTACTACAAATGCCAATAAGTCTCTAACTCCTGTATAGCCTGCGTTTAAGGCTAATTTTTCATAGTAGGGTTTGGTATAAGGCATCATGATGTAGGGGTATTTATCAAAACCATCCACTAAAAAACCCAAAATATCCATCATTCCTGGATTGGTTGGCCCTAAGACTTCTTCCACCCCTTGTTCTTTTAACCAATCTTCCGCTACTCGAAACATCAAATCGGCGGTAGGCTGATGATCTATACACTCAAAAAAAGCAAAATGCCCCGTATTTAATCCATGTTGCTTGTTGAACCGATTATCGACGACCGCTGCAATTCTACCTGCAGGTTTGCCATTGTGCTCTGCCAAAAACATGGCCATTTTGGCTTGTTTAAAAAATGGGTTTTTCTCGGTGTCTATTAATTTTTTTTGTTCAGATCGTAGGGGAGGAACAAAAAAGCCATCGGTAGAATAGTGTCTATACTGAAATTCTATAAATTCCTTTTTCTCTTGATCGGAACTTACAAAGGTTATACCACTCGATGCCATGGGTTACCTAGGAGACTAGTGAATTTCCATTTTGATCAATAATTCCATGCTTCAGACCCACTTTACGGAATGCTTCTAGAATTCGGTCCAAATGTTCATCGGTATGTGAAGCCATGTAACTAGTTCTGAGTAGTGATTGACCAGCAGGAACAGCTGGCGGAATGACCGCATTAGCATACACACCTGCTTCAAACAGATCTTTCCAAAACTGGAAACACATCATCATCTCACCTATTACTATGGGTATAATGGGCGTTTCTGAAGTCCATACGTTAAAACCTAACTTACGAAGCTCGGTACGCATGTAGGTTGAAATTTCATTTAACCGCGTTAACCTCCAAGGCTCTTCCTCCATAATATCCATAGCCTTCAAGACCGTAGCCACATTGGCAGGTGGCATAGACGCACTAAAGATGTGCGCGGGTGAGTGATGCCTAATGTATTCGATAACTTCGCGCTTACCAACCAAAAATCCACCCAGGGAAGCAAATGATTTCGAGAAGGTTCCACTGACTAAATCAACCTGATCTAGACTTCCAAAAGTAGACGC
>CAKZLH010000341.1 GCA_937125285.1 uncultured Balneolaceae bacterium
TATCTTAGATTACCATTAATATTTCGTAAGTAATTTTTCTCTGATAAATAGTCGTACCCTTTTTCAGAAAGGTAATCATACTCTGTAGTGTCTTGAACGATGAAGAGAGTTAATAATGACAGAATGAAAAGCATATAAAAATATTTAATTACGAATGAATTATAACATTCTCTAGCTCAAAGAAAAATAGTTACAAAAACACCGTAATAATCTCTAAACTAATAAAATTTTAATGCTTTATAGCCAGGACGATACTTGCTGTAACAATGCAGCAATTATTAAAAAACTAAATTATTAGGTATAACTATGGCGAGTTTTGGAGACTTCAATAGAGTCCAAACCAATGTTGGGGCTTTGGATGCTCGACATTCATTAAATAAAATAAGCAGAGAACTTGGAGATAGTAGATTACGATTATCTACCGGTTTGAAAATAAATTCCTCTGAGGATAGCCCAGCGGGATACGCAACGGCTACTAAGCTTAATGGTAGACTGAAAGGATTGGAGAAATCTCTCATAAATGTTGGTGAAGCTAAGTCAATGTTGGATGTGGTTGAAAATTCATATTCCAACATTATAGATAACCTAATCAAAATGAAGACCCTGGCTTCTCAGGCCGCTAGTGAAACCATTGATTCGGGTTCAAGTGAAATGTCCTATATAATAGCCCAAATAGAGGCAATTGGGGAGGATATAAATAAAATTGCAGATTCGACAGAGTTTAATGGTAAAAGTCTTATTGGTTCAGGCCAAGATGAAACCTTTAATATTCAAATTGGGGAGGGAGATTCAGAACCATTCAAAATTTCATTATCCGAGATATCGTTAAAAACAATCTTTCCAGAAAACTCATTATTGCATTCTAACGGGTTAATGCCATTTTCGGAAAATTTTGATAATGCAGATATTTCACAATTTAATCTCGAGGACGGCACCGTCGGTAATGCTGTCATCGAAACTGGTTCTCACGACGGAAGCAATATGCTAACTGTGACTAATCCTGGAACGGGCATTAACCCTAACGTGTATCCAACATCATTTAAGACGGGTTATGGAACCTATAGTGTTAATGTTAAATCCAATACATCGGTAGCAAATACAGGTATTCGCATTATGGATACTGATTCGAATGTAAATGAGGGAATTGGATTCCATGTTAATCCCATAAATAGTGATGATCCTTCAGGTAAATTAAGAGTGATGATAGACGGGGTTATGATTGAAGATTCTTTTACCAATAATGTTAATTGGGGGGAATGGTTCGAAATGAAAGTTGAAGTGTCCAGAGATTCGGTAAAAGGATATATTAATGGGGTTGAAGTAGCTGAAACGATAAGTTCACCAGATTTAGAAATAGGCAGATTTAAATTAGGTGCTTTTGGGAGTGTTTCATATGACGATATGTCTTTTGTACCAGATATCCATAATTCAGATATGCGCAACTTGATGGATGATATCGATAGTGCTCTTGAGAATATGAATTCAAAAATGGTGGAACTAGGTGTCAATCAAAGAGCGCTTTCAAACAGAGAAGAAAACCTAAGTCAATCTATCGTGGCTCACAGTGCAGCACATAGCAGGATAATGGATACTGACTTTGCTAAGGAACAGTCTAACTCTATTAGATTACAAATACTTCAGCAAACATCAATTGCTGCGTTATCTCAGGCTAATATGGGCCCTCAAGCAGTGCTTAGTTTCTTGGGTTAGTAGTGATCACTTGTTGGAGTAAGGGGTAATACCGCAAATAACTGGGATATCGGATGATGGTAAAAACGCCCCAATAAAAGGACAACTTAATGCATGTATCGGAATTGATTTTAGAATTTAAAAAGAGAAGAGAAAACTTACATGTAACACGGGAACAGTTCGCAGATACAATGGGAGTAGGATAAGTTGCTAATTATCTATTTTCAGGAAAACAGTTGTTTGTGGGACGAATCATATTAAGGTCACATCAATATGTAATGCCGGTTCATTTGATTTCTCTTTATTGTTGTGATAACTAAACATTACTATAAAAAATAATGGGTGAATATGATGAAATCTGCAATATCAATCTTTGTCGTCATAGCTGCATTTTCTTTCTCCGTTAAGTCTCAAGACTTGTGCATAAAGCTAAAAAATGCCAGAATTATAGCCCAGGATAGCGAAAATACGTATTTGGGTACAGTTTCAAATAAACATAGTTCGGAATCAATTTTTAATGAATACGGTAAATTTGGAAGTGAATTTAGGACAACTTCCATTTGGAATGAACATTCCTCATTTGGTAGTAAGCATAGAATTTATTCTGCATTCAATGATCACTCAAATAAACCACCTAAGATTGTTAAAAATGGGTATACGATTGGTTATCTCACCACAAATAAATTCAAAATTAAGGCCATAAACCCTTTTGAACTTAAGGGCCAATGTAAAGACAAGTTTTAATTGGGCTATGAATTCTAAATCTGCTATAATCTAGCTACGATTCGTTTTCCATTAATCTAAACTCTTATGCATATGTTTTCTCGAATTCGCTGGGTTATTTTCGGTATCGTAGTAATGGGTATGGCGCTGCACGGGACGGTTCAACCCG
>CAKZLH010000342.1 GCA_937125285.1 uncultured Balneolaceae bacterium
GGAGATAAAATCCGTATTTCTACTAGCCGACAGTTTGGTCGTGACGATATTTTCCAGTTCACTATGAGAAAACAAACCGTAGATACCGAATTGGCTAAAGACCAACTCAAGGATATATATGTGGCACCAAACCCATATCTCGGAGCAGCCTCATGGGAGCGAGCCAGTGGTTCTATTGGTAGGGGAGAGCGAAAAATCGAGTTCTTCAATCTGCCTAGAACGTGTACCATTCGAATCTTTAATATTCGGGGTGAATTGGTTCGAACCATCGAACATAAAGGAGCATTCAACGAAGGTTCTGCTTCTTGGGATTTGAGATCAAATGATAGTGAGGATATCGCATACGGGATTTATTTCTATCACGTCGAGGCACCAGGAATTGGTGAGTACACCGATAAATTTGCCATCATTAAGTAAGGGGTAGTCAAAGAAAAAGATCATGAATAAGAAAATCATTCTAACACTTACGGCTTTATTTGTTTCATTCACCAGTATATACGCACAAACTGGTGGCAAGGAGAGTCGAGTAGCTACGACCGCAGCACCCTTCCTTACTCTTGGAGTTGGTGCTAAAGGAGCCGCTTTGGGTAACGCTAATTCAGTATATGTTTCAGGAGCTGAAGCTCTCTTTTGGAACCCGGCGGGTATTTCCATAGAAAACAAAGGTAATTCGTTTGGTTCCACCTTTATTAGTGTGAATCAGTACTTTGTTGATGTGGATATTTATGGAACGGGTATCGTAATTCCTGTGGGTAAAAAAGGAGGACAAAGTATAGGGATCGGTCTCAATTATGTTGATTACGGTCGTATGGATGTTCGTACGGTTGAAATGCAAGAGGGTACAGGGGCTACTTTTGGCGCCCATGATTTAAGTTTAGGTCTTACCTATGCTCAAAATTTAACTGATGACTTCCATTTTGGTACATCCGTGAAATTAGTTCAACAAAAAATCTACGACATGGTCGCTGAGGCAGTGGCTATCGATATGGGTTTTTTGCTAAAAACAGACTATCTAAATGGTCTAGTAATAGGGGCTTCTATTACAAATTTTGGTCGTGACATGACTATGTCTGGTATCAATACTGAGACCTATGTAGACTTAGATACCCAAAGTGAAGGAAATAATGATGGTATCATCGGAAATGTAAAATTGGATAATTGGGAATTACCATTATCCTTCAAGTTTGGTATGATGGTTCCGGCTATCAAACGTAAAAATCTAGAATGGTTGTTGCTTACCGAAATGCAACAGACCAACGATAACCAACTCAATTTAGATTCTGGTACCGAACTTAGTTATGTAAGTAACACAGTGAAGTTCCATGTTAGAGCAGGTTATAAAGATCTTTTCTTAGGTAATAACGTGGATTCACATTTCACCTATGGTACAGGCTTCACCTTAAAAACATCAAATGGGATTGCAATTGGAGTAGACTTTGCTCAAGTTCCTTTCGATTATTTGGGCCAGACATCGATTATCGATGTTAAACTGTATTATTAATGACATCTACTGCGTTTTTTAGCAGACTATTTACTCAGTTTACATGTTCTACTGTCCTGCTTGTTACTCTACTTGCTGGGATTAGTTGCACATCCAGTACTCCTGAACATAGGGATTACCAAACCTTGTTTTCGGTCAATGGAGTTGAAAGAAGTGTATATGATTTTGAGAGTCGTTATGTAGAGTATCTCATTGCTACAGGTAAAAACGATACCTATGCCGAACGCTATGCATTTATCAATGAGCTGATTGATGAAATTCTATTAGCTCAATCGGCTGAAAATAAAGACTATCATCTTACAGAAAAACATAAGGCAGCCGTCACCTATGAGCAACAAAAGTCCATGATTGATCATTATTTCGTTGATCAAATGGAAGAGGAAATTGAACCGCTTACCGATGACGAAATACGATTGGCCTATGCTAAAAGACAGCGTAAAGTGTATGTACGTCAGCTGTACTCAAAAAATCAGGATGATTTAGAGGCGGCTCTTTTATCTCTAGAGGCTGGAAAGAATTTTATTGATGTGGCTAATGAATTTTATCAAACGCCAACCTATGATTCCCTAGCGGGCTACTTGGGTCCCATAAGTTATTTTGGTGTAGATGACGTTGTAGCGGAGGCTGCATACTCTACCAATCAAGGTTCCTACACTCCTATCATTAGAAGTCGATTAGGGTTTCATATTCTCTATGTGGACTATATTGAGTTCCCCGCTCTATTAGCAGAGGATGAGTATCAGTATCGAAAATCAGGGGTAGAGAGTCAGTTAAGACTTCGTAGGCAACGTTTGGTTTCCAATAATTACGTGTATAACCTCATGAGTAGTTTAGCGGTTCAAACCAATAATGAGGCTATTCTAGAATTAAAAGAAGTTATTGAGGGCTTAGATGGTTCTGCTATTTCTGAACAGGCCATGATGCCTGAAACGGGGGAAACCATTTGGACGGATGAAAGAATACAACTACTATCCTCATCTTTCAGCCACGAACGGGAATTAGCAAGCTACGTATTAGCCGGTGAACGTGTTTCGTTTACCTTTGCAGATTACCTAAAGTGGCTCCCTTTTCTGTCTTTTCAAGAATCAAAACTTCGACTAGGGGCGTCCATAGGGCGTGGTATGAGAAATGAAGTATTGTATACCTTCGCTACTCAAGAAAACTATGCACAAGACCCTAGAGTAATCCAAGATGTCGCGCAAAGGAGTATTGAGTATCTCTCGGACTATAATCAATATCGAATGGCCCAAGAAGCTTTTATGGATACTCAGTTAGTTGATGTACCCTCAAGCTTTAGAGACCGTTTAATAAAAGACAAAGAGCGAATTATGGAGGCTGAGTATTGGATGATTCCCGCTCAGAATCTTCAAGAAGCTCGTGCCATCAAGGAGGAGATTCAAGCCTCAACTTCCCCTCAAAGTTTTCCCCAGTATTTAAACGTAGAAAACCGAACCATTTCACCTTCCGATGGTCTGTTTTCACTCATTGAAAAGAGTGTACTCAATCAACCAACTGTTGGATATTCTGCTCAAGAAGGTTGGCTAGTTCTAAACGTGAGTAAACGTGACATCAGTATTGTTTCGGAACGTACATCGGTTGAAGATGTGCAACAAGCCTACCGCGTGTATGCATCCATTCAATCCGAAATAGATCGCTTAAGAGCGACTTCAGAAATTACGATCGATACCACCCTTTTCGATTCAATTTACAAGCTTTGGGATTCTACTAAAGATCCTTTTCAAGATTCTGCTAAGGATTCCTCTGAGTAGCCAAAAATCGTTGATAGTATTCGGCCGCTTTTAAGGTATCACCTTCCAACAGATGATATCGGGAGTAATTGTAGAGTAATCTAGGTGCATTAGGCGTCAGGGATTCATTCAGTTCCAACCAATAAGAGGCTTGTCGAGTATTGTTGTCAACCAAGTATAATGATGAGAGTAACTCAATATACCTCGGGTCTTCATTGCCATCGTTGATTACTTGATGCAGTAGATTAATGAGGTAGGGCTCCTTTGCCTTACTACCAAGGGTAAGTTCAATGCTGCTTTCAATGAGATTGGTTGAATTTAGCTGCCACTTCAATAAATCGTAAGAGAGTGCCACCGCTTCCATGGTATCCTTTTTACTGCGTGCATTTGCCAAGGTTTCGGTAAGGGCTAGCGGAACAAATACTTGATTTCGGGAGGCAATGGCAGCGATAGAATCAATGTAATTAGCCTGTAGATAACGATTGTATTTCTGGTTGAAAGCGGCCAGTTCTTCTTCTACACTTCTGTTCTTTACAAAAGGATAGCCTTCCAGTAATCGAGCAATACTGATGTTTGCGTACGCCTGTTCGAATCGACTAGCGGATGTGGGTATGTCTATTGGGTTTTCAAGTAGGTGTTGAGCAATCAAGGGTTCTTGTTTGATAGCCTCATAAAATTCTTGTGCAATGATTCGGTGAGCCAGTTCATTAGGATGTAAGTGATCAATAAAGAGTGACTCATCTTCTATACCACTAGAAGATGATCTGCGCATGAGTAGTTGAACATCTACTAGAGTTACATGTTCATGACTACTGAGTTCCTTAATGATGTCATTGATGTCTTCAGGTGCTCTGAAACGGGTGCCGTCCAATTCTTTAACTTCTTCAAAGAGTGCTAGGCTTTCTTTTTGTTGCCCATTTGCCAATAAATCCCTAGCATTTTGATACGAATTGGCTAAGGATTCATCGTCACTTAGTGGAGTCTGATCCTTTAAATTTGAAGCTAAGCTTCCAATGTAAACGGGGATTTCTTGTTTACCGAACCATTCAACTACATCGTCCATATTTTCTTTATACTGTACAAGTCCATCGTTGTAAGTTGGACTATCCAAAGGGATATCAGAGCTACGAATAACTTTTGCCATCATGGTTCGCTGTTCGCCATTACCCTCAGAATCTTTGTTTAGTAAACCTTCTAAAAACTGATAACTTCGAAAGTTTTTTAGCCAAATAATTAGGCGTTTTAGTTTTACTGAATTGGTAAATCCAAATTGTGTGGTTGCGGCGCCAAATGAGCCATAATATTCATTATGTCCGGCATAGATGATGATAGCATCGGGCTGGTATTCAAGTACGCGCTTAGACAAATCTCGTATTACATAAGAGTTTACAGCAGTCATTCCGAGATTGATCACTTCAACCCGAAGCCCCTGGGTATTAAGTAGTAGCTTCTGTTCCAATAATTCTGGAAAACTATAATAGAAGTTGTAGGGAAAACCTTCGATGCTGGATCCCCCGAAGGTGAATATTCGGAAGGTGTTTTCAGCCTTAACTTTTCGAAAGGCGTTAGGGGCAACCTCAGGAACAAAGCCAGGGAAATAACGAGGAACAAATTTAGCATTTGCTATCAGGTGACTAGGTGTCTTGGGAGCTTCTACGAATAACTCCTGTTTGTCCTTCTCATACCCACTGATGATGAATGCCAGTTCTATCAGAAAGAATAATAGAATGGGAAGCAAGACGGTGATAACCCAAAAAAGAATAGTCTTTTGTTTTTCGTTCATATCAAGAGGGAAAAATGTCTAAAAATGAGTTAGTAAAATACCAGTCAATAGGTATAAGCTAATGTATTTACTGCATATAAATCTGTAGAATATAAGAATAAAAAAAGCCCTATGGGTGACCATAAGGCTTTTAAAGGTGGGATGCTATCCCTCTTATTGTTGAATCGGAGGAGCATCAGTAGCCGCTAAGCCTGCTTCCAGACCTGGCATGACCTCTGTGATAAAAGATTCATAGGTTGCTTTCATGCCTTTGAATTCATTTTTACCAATTTCCAGCATGTCTTTATGCATTTGAGTAGGAGCATGCGTAGAGGTAAATAGCCCTCGCATACCAATAAACATTCGGTCATTTGGCGTAGGAGGATTTTTCTCTCCAATTTCATTTTTAGCCTCACTTCCCGATGTCATTTCTTGAAGCTCAAGCATTTGCATGTGCGCATCGTGTAATTGCTTCTCCAATTCCGCGGAAGGATTTCGCGCCAATGAATGGGCCGTTTGCATAGCTTGAAGCTGGTTCATATGCTTTTCGACCATTTGGCCAAATTGTGTCAATTCGACCTGAAAGTCGGTTAATTCATTTTGAAAAGCGAGCATTTCATCAAAACTAGGACCAGGAATGCTAGCATCACGAAGAGGCACTACTTCAAAGCTTATAGGATCGTCTAACGGAGTTACGACTCCATTTTCAACCAGAGATAGCTGGGCCATATAGGTTCCTGGGACGGCCATAAAGCCTCCCCCAAACCAACCACCCCCGCCTCCACGACGAGCTAATGAAACAACATTTTGAGAAGCTAATCGCAGATTCCAAGTAGCTCTATTTAAACCTTTTCGAGCAGCCCCTTTAACGGTTTGAATCACCTGTCCTTCTTGGTTCATTATACTGATGCGTACATAAGGAGCTGCCTCGCGCATTTCAGCTTCTAAAGCATCCCAACCAGGAAAAGGAATGTTTTGATCGGCGGCAATGGCGCGTTCTTTTTTCATTCGTTCGGCTTTCAAAGTGGAACTACCGTCCTTTAAGTAGTAAGTGAAGGTGGCACCAAATTCTGGATTTTTTGCAGTGAAGAACGAAGCTCCTGGATCAATTTCAACCGCTCTAGGCATAAACCACTTGGCGGGTCTTGTAGGAAATAATACACCTTCTTCTGCTAGAGTTTCCTGACTAATTTCTCTAAGTGGACTAATGTCATCTAGGATATAATAACCCCGCCCAAAACTAGCCGCTACCAAGTCGTTTTCTCTTCGTTGAATGGTTATATCTCGTATGGATATTGTGGGCATTCCGGCCGATAGTTTCATCCATTCAGCCCCACCATCAACTGTGAAGTAAACCCCAAATTCGGTAGCCGCGAACAGTAAATTAGGAGCTACATGATCCTGAACCATTCTCCATACCAAATGCCGTTCGGGTAAGTCACCAGAGATGAGTTGCCAAGATTTCCCACGATTGGTACTCTTGATTAAGTAGGGGTTGAAGTCACCGTATTTGTGGTTATCTAAAGCAGCATATACGGTATTTACATCGTGTAAGTCGGCGCGGACGTCGTTTACAAAAGCTGTAGAAGGAACTCCTTTAATGGATCCTACCTCAATTTTTCGCCAGTTTTCTCCACCATCCTCACTCACCTGAATAATTCCATCATCGGTGCCAACATATAATAAACCCTCTTGTAGAGGAGACTCACCTAATGAAGTGATGGTATTGTAATTAGACATGGCATTCACATCCCAAGCATTATCCCAACTTTGGGTTCTACCCATAATGGGTAAGCTTATACGCTCTTGATCCCGGGTTAAGTCACCGGAAATGGGTGTCCAAGAATCACCTCTATCTTCGGATCTCCAAACGCGATGAGAGGCAAAATAGAGCCGAGTTGGTTTATGAGGACTCACCAGAATAGGGGCGTCCCAATTATAGCGTTCATAGTCTTCTCCTTCACGTGGTTGAGGCTGTATAAAGGTAACAGTGCCTGTTTTTCGATCAATTCGGTGTAAACCACCTTCTTGTGTTTCACCATACACAATATTGGCATTACCAGGTTCCGTTGCTGTATCATGACCATCTGCGAATAGAATGTGCTTCCAATCCGCGTTCCGGATACCTTCACTTAAATCGGTAGCTGAAGGCCCTTCATGAGTACCATTATCTTGGGTGCCCCCATAGAGATTGTAAAAAGGAAGTTCGTCATCAACTGCGATTTTGTAATACTGAGTTAATGGTAGGTTTTCCATATATCTCCAGTTATCTCCATGATCAAAGGTCTCATATACCCCACCATCGGTACCGATAAGTAAATAATCGGGATCATCGGAACGGAAGGCCAACGCGTGATTATCCGAGTGTTTGTTTCGTTCTTGAAGGTTGCTATAGGTTCGACCATGATCATTAGAAACAATAGTGCGTACGTTCATAAGGTAAATTCTACCAAAGTGATGTGGCGAAGCATATAACTCTTGATAATAGTGTGGGCCTGTTCCACCCGAAACCATATCGGACATTTTAGTCCAACGCTCTCCTTTGTCATCGGACATGAAAAGACCACCTTTGGTACGGTCTAATTCTATGGCTGCATAAACAATGTCTGGATTCTGCGGAGATATGGCCAATCCAATCTTACCTAAATTCGAACCCGGAATTCCATTTTTTAATGCTTTCCAGCTTTCGCCCCCATCAGTAGACTTGTGCAATCCACTTCCAGGGCCTCCACCCATATAAGCAGCCACTGTTCGGTGACGTTGCCAGGTGGCGGCATACAATACCTCCGGATTTCGGGGGTCGATGACAATATCGGTAACTCCTACCCATTCATCATCACCTAACACTTTTTTCCAATTTTCACCACCATCGGTCGTTTTGTACAAGCCGCGTTCACCACCTTTATTCCATAGGGGGCCCTGAACAGCAACCCATACTACTTGTTCATTTTCGGGATGAACGACAATCGTGGATATATGCTCGGAGTTTTTAAGCCCCATATGCTTCCAGCTATCGCCACCATCGGTGCTTTTATAGATGCCATCTCCAAAACCGACGTGTCTACCGCCAACATCTTCTCCTGTCCCTACCCAAACTACATTAGGATTCGAGGGGGCTAAAGTCACGCTTCCAATAGAGTAGGATGATTGGTTGTCAAAAATCGGTCGCCAGGTAACCCCTGCGTTTTCAGTTTTCCAAACCCCACCAGAGCCTGCTGTTACATACCATAGGTTTTCATTTTCGGGATGAATAGCAATGTCCGAAATTCTTCCAGAAGCAAAGCCTGTGCTTACACCCCGCCACTTTAAAGCCGAATAGTTCAAATTTTCTGGACTGTTAGCTTCTTGAGCTGAGCTTGGTAAACTCCCCACTACAAATAGAATGAGGCCAAGAAATAAAGATAAAATAGATTTCATAGTACCGTATTAGTGTCAAATTTAGATGTATGACCACAAATTATTGGTATCTGAGCAAAAGGCAAGCACTATTAACGTAATTTTTCAATCCGCAAAATGGTGATATCTTGTGGATAATTTGATGCGATGAACTGCCTAACTTTGGTTATCTTTGTGCAACCCGAAATCAATGAATATTTGGCATGAGTGATAAACCACGTGAGTACTGTGGAATTTTTGGTATAGCCGACCACCCTGAAGCAGCATTGTTGAGTTATTATGGCTTGCATTCACTCCAGCATAGAGGCCAAGAATCGGCTGGGATTGTGACCTCTTTTTATGATGAAGAGAAGAAAAAGCAAGTGATGCCTTCCTATAAGGATTTTGGTTTGGTTCTTAGCGTATTCGACAAACCCAAAATATTCAAAAAAATATTAAAGGGGCGATCTGCTATTGGGCACAATCGATATTCCACCTCTGGTTCGTCGAAAAATCCAGCCAATATTCAGCCCTTTAGAGTGCACTACCGTTCGGGTAATATTGCTATCGGGCACAATGGAAATCTTTCCAATGCCAAACAAATAAGAGAATCCTTCACTAAAGAGGGGGTATTATTTCAAAGCACATCCGATACAGAACTTATTTTACATCTGATTGCCCAGAGCAAAAAAGAAAAGCAGCTGGATCAAATACTAGACGCACTTGGCCAAATCGAAGGGGCTTTTTGTTTGGTCATTTTGACCGATGATGCCCTGATTGCTGTTCGTGATCCTAATGGATTTAGACCTCTGGCATTGGGTCGAATCGATGGATCGTACTGTGTCGCTTCTGAAACTTGTGCTTTTGACATTATTGGTGCCGAATATGTACGCGATATTGAGGCGGGTGAAGTGTTGGTGATTCCTCATAATGTAGCTGAGCAAGGATTATCTGAAGATCAACTCCTTTCTTTTAATATACCTCCAAAAACAGGGACCACTACTAGTCAGTGTATATTTGAATATGTGTACTTTTCTCGTCCAGATAGTATGATTTTTGGTGAAATGGTCGACAAAATTCGCCGAAATTTAGGAAAAGCATTAGCGAAAGAGCATCCAATTAACGAAGTAATTCATAAGAAAACAGGTACCAAACCTGTAATCATATCGGTGCCAGATTCTTCGAATACAGCAGCGATTGGGTATGCCAGTGAAAACCAGAAAATGGGTCATGACTGTAAATATGATATAGGTCTCATTCGAAATCATTATGTGGGTAGAACTTTTATATCTCCAGGTCAAAAGTCCAGAGAACAGAAGGTGAGAACCAAATTTAATCCGGTAAAGGGGGTTATTGAGGGACGCTCGGTTATCATAGTGGACGATAGTATCGTTAGAGGAACAACTTCTCAGTATCTAGTAAACATGATTCGGGAATGTAATCCAGCTGAAATTCACTTTTTGGTAAGTTCACCCCCTATTATTAGCCCTTGTTATTACGGTATGGATTTCCCAAGTCCAGAAGAACTGATTGCCAATCAGTTTAACGGGGATATCGTTGCCATTGCAAAAGAAATAGGTGTGGATAGTTTACGGTATCTATCACCAAACGGACTGGTGGAAGCGGTTAAAGAAGCTAATCCATCACCTAATGATTATTGCACCGCATGTTTTACCTCTAAATATCCGGTTCCTGTAAACTTTGGAGTCGATAAAGAAGAAAATGAATTGGTTTAATCAACCTGCTAGTTTTATCACGAGTGCGCCCCGCTTGGAGGATTGTCCCCCCGCCACCAAACCAGAAGTCTGTTTTGCAGGTAGATCTAATGTGGGTAAATCATCTCTTATTAATGCGCTTTTAAACCGTAAAAATATTGCTCGAACCTCAAATGTTCCCGGTAAAACTCAGCAGATGAATTACTATTCAGTAGCAGATATCTGTTACTTGGTTGATTTGCCGGGCTATGGATATGCCAAAGTACCCAAAAGAGAACGAGAACGTTGGGGAGCTAATATTAAAGAATACCTCACACACCGTGAAAGCTTGCATCTGGTGCTCCATGTCATAGATGCACGCCATCCACCATCGGCTCTGGACGAAGAGTTTTTTTTCTGGTTGGCTACGGAGCGTATACCATTTAGTGTGGTGCTATCTAAAGCCGATAAAATTTCAAAAAACAAAGTTCAGCAAGCAAAATCACGCCTAAAAAAGTTACTTTATAACATGAATATTGAAGTTCCTATCTTGTCATACTCTGCTGAGAATAAAGAGGGAATTTCCGATATTAAACAACTCATTGATGAGTTTATTCACGAATAAAGCTCGAACAAAATTCCATCATCTCAATCACTCAATCACTCAAAATTAACCATCTATGTCTTTCTCAGTCCTCCTACTCGATAATGTTGATGCCATTTGTAAAGAAGTATTTGAAAAACGTGGCATTAAAGCGGTTCAACCCGGTACTCTTACCTTAGAAGAATTAACATCTTGTATTAATGAATACGATGGGGTGGTGGTCAGGAGTGCCACCAAGATTACTCCTGAGTTACTACAACATGCTAAAAATTTAAAAGTAATCGGAAGAGCAGGAGTTGGTGTTGATAATATAGATATTCCAGCATCTACGGCTAAAGGGGTGTTGGTTATGAATACTCCTGATGGTAATACTATATCTACTGCCGAGCATACCTGTGGTTTAATCATAGCGATGTCTCGGAATATTCCTTCCGCAGTAGAAACGGTAAAGGGTGGAGGATGGAACCGTAAAGCCTATATGGGAACTGAGGTACACGGTAAAACATTGGGTGTGGTTGGATTAGGTAAAATAGGCTCTGAAGTGGCTCGAAGAATGAAGGTTTTTGGGATGGAAATTTTGGCCTATGATCCATTTTCGACAGAAGAACATGCCCAAAATTTAGGCGTACAATTGGTTGAGTTGGAAGAATTGCTGGCCAACAGTGACTATGTTACGGTTCACACTCCATTAACAGAGAAAACCAGAGGTCTTATTTCTAAGAAGAACAAAGACGGTTTAAAGAAAGGTCTTCGATTGGTGAATTGTGCACGCGGAGGGATATATGAGGAATCAGATCTTGTAGATTTACTAGATGAAGGTATTTTGGGTGGGGTAGCTCTAGATGTGTATTCAACAGAGCCTCCAACCGAGGAAATTTATCAAATGTTAGCTCACCCAAAAGTTATTTGTACGCCGCATTTAGGGGCCTCTACCGAGGAAGCACAAGAGAAAGTAGCTGAACAAATCGCCGATCAAATGGCGGATGCCTTGGAGAATAAAAATTACAAGGGAAGCATCAATGGTAAATCTATCGCATTACTTACCAATAAAGAAGTTCAGCCTTATCTAGCTTTGGCTGAAAAATTGGGCAAAGTCATGGTTCAACTTTCCCCTGAACAAACCAGTGATCTAGAGTTTGAATACGCAGGAGATTGTACCAAATATGCCGATGTCTTAACCGATGGAATATTGAAAGGTATTGTTGGGGAATATGTAGACGAATCCATTAATTTGATTAACGCAAGAGTTTATGCCGATGAGAGAGGATTTGAAATAAAGGAAGTAACCTCGAACAAAACCCGAACATTTTCAGACCTCATTACCATTCGAATGCCTAAAAATAAGGTCTATAAGAGCATTTCGGCGACCTTATTTGGTGATGGGGATTACCGAATAGTAGATATCGATGGTTACCGATTAGAGCTGCGCTTAGAGGGAGATATTCTATTGTATCAAAACGAGGATAAACCCGGTATGCTAGCTGCCGTTAGTGGCGCATTGGCCAAGGATTCGATTAACATTGGTGCTTTGAGTTTAGGGCGTGCTGCTAAGGGAAGTAGTGCTATTACAGCCGTTGCCGTGGATCGAGAGTTAACCGATGCGGAATTAAAAAACATTGAAACCATGGATGGTATTAATGAGCTCAGATTTATCTCGCTAGGGTAATCATCTACTTCAGTTCCATTCGCCACCAAACCATCTGTTTTTTAAGCGTTCATTAGGGCAAGGGGTCAGATTCTCTGGCTGTGCCTTTGAATTTGGATGACATGCTATGGTCATCTCACGCTTGCCTAATGCTCCAGGTGCTTTAAATACCTTCCAGTCAGCGGCTGCCATAGCTGCTCGAACTCGAGAGGCAGCAGCATAGGTACTTATGATGGATTCCGCATGACCCCAATTTAGGTAACACATGAAGACCTCATCGGTCCAGCATTCAGGGTTTTGTTCGACTGAAAATGCATCATGGAAATAGTAATCAATGGGGTGATTCAACTTCATTTGAGTTTGAATGTCCTTTAAATATCCCACGTACAAATGTAAGTAAATGGGCAAGGAAGCATCGGGTTGAAAGGTATTCCATCCTTGGTTTAAACCGGAAAAAACTTTAGGAAGCCAGGTATTAAGTTCAGCTTTAGCCCAAGTGATGGGATAGGTAAATCCACGCGCCAACTCAGAAGTTATTGGATAGGCCTCAACAGAATAAAAATGAAGAGCATGACTGTTACCGGCTTCTATCATTTTATGAGCGGCTAATAAAAAGTTTAAGCCTGTACCAAATCCCATTTCAAAAATATGAATAGGCCCATTAGAAGCTTGTATTCGTTGGTTAAGTCCGTTAGAGGAAAAGAATACGAGTTCACTCTCGCTAAGTGCTCCATTGGGATTGTGGTAGTACTGTTGAAAATTCTCTGAAAAGAGCGTGGTAGAACCATCCTTGGTATCATGCCTTTGCACAGGGCCATGGACATCAAATATGGACCGTTGGTCACTCAAATTGGGTACTTACTTTACCAAGTTTGGCTTGCAAGTTAATGACGGGCAATGAACCGTATTCGGAAAATTGAATAGTTTGAATATTCTGAGGGTCAATACTTTTAAATAGATTGCTTAATTCGCCAGCATACACCTCTAGTTTAGATTGTGGGTACATAAAGCCAGAAAAACTACCAAAATTTTGATTTCCGGTTATGGCGGTATCGTTAAAATCTATCCCCGCTATGGCTTTAATGGTGCTATAAAAAGGAATAGCTGAATCGGTTTGAAATTGGATATTGCCAGCTTCTGTAGTTAGGTCGATGGAATCACCAGCTTCTATTAGTTCAAGCTGAATGTTACCCCCTTTGGTCATCGCTTTAATAGCACCACGCATATCCTTCATATCGATATGCCCACCCTCCGTATTCGCAATAACCGATCCCGAAATATCTTGTAATTCAATATGTCCGCCCTCGGTGAATAAGTCGAATTCTCCAGCAGCGTTTTGAATTTCTATATGTCCACCACCTGAGCGTAGCTCTATACTTCCCGTAATATCATGTATCTGAATATGCCCTCGTTCTGTTGTACTTACAAGCCGAACAGATTGGGGCAACCTTAAGGTCGCCTGAAGCTGCATATTATATTCTTGATCAGACTGTGTGACAATGGATAGCTTTGTGCTTTCCTCCGAAACCAACTCATTTACGATAATGCGATCTTGGAGCCATTCACTATCTCTAATACGTCCTGAAGCCATCAATTCTAGAGAAGCGTCCTCAACCTCTTCTCCATAAACGATAATAGACCCGAAAGGTAGTTCCAAATCTAAGGTCTTGTAAGATTGAAGCTCAATATTTTTTTGAAGTCTAAATGAGCCTGGTGAAAACTCAGTCCAAGATTCCAAGGACTCTGACGGGCTATTGTTCGTGATTTCAGAATCCCTCGATATGGGATCCTGTTGTACACTCATTGCTTTTTGAACTTCTTGAGAACTATTTTTACTGAGCTCTTGCAGCTTTTTATACTCTTCAATTTCAGCCAGTTTTTCCAAAGCAGATAATTCGGTTACGTCGGCCCATTCGGAGATATGTGAGAGTTTCTTTGCCTCAGATGTCGTGCTACTAGGACGGTCAGATTCTCTACTGGTTACCACTATTGCAATGATAAACAGGGCAAAGCCAGCCAAGAATATTTCCCAAGAAAATGAACGCATAGATTTCCTACATTTCAGAGTTCTTTAAACATACGAAGTTTGTTTGGGAAAGTTGCAGTTAAATGAACAACATCAGCTGCTGCCAACAAACCTTATTAATCCTTGACTTATGCTTACCGCCGATACCCTTAAAACATGGTGTGAACCCCACTTTGAAGATGCTGTGAAGGAACGAGAGTTTCTGCATCAACATCCTGAATTGAGCTATCAGGAATTCAAGACTACACAATACATTGTGGATGAATTATCTAAGTTAGATATTCGTGTCGAACGATTATTAGAAACGGGATGTGTAGCTATTATTGAAGGCGCGATTCCATCGGAACGAACCATCGCACTTCGAGCCGATATTGATGCTCTACCTATACAAGAGGAGGGAGATGCCAAGAAGAGCTTTTTCTCAACAAATCCAGGGGTTGCACATTGTTGTGGTCACGACGCTCATACAGCCAATTTATTGGGTGCAGCTCGGGTAATCGCAGCTCATAGAGAACAATTGGTTGGACGAGTGATTTTGATTTTTCAACCGGGTGAAGAAACCCTTCCGGGAGGTGGAAGATTGCTCTGTGAAACAGGATGGTTACAAAAACAAAACATACAGCATATCTATGGGCTGCATACCTCACCCTCTCATGACGTTGGAGTCATCGCTAGTAGGCGGGGAGAATTGATGGCGGCTCCCGATGAATTTAGTGTTCGAATTAAAGGAATAGGGGGACATGCCGCCCGTCCACACGAAGCTATAGATCCTATTGTAATAGCCTCTGAATGTATACTTGCGCTTCAAACAATTGTAAGTAGAAATGTAGATCCTACCGAAAAAGCGGTGATAACCGTTGGTCGTATTGAGGGTGGGACGGCTCACAACATTATTCCGGAAGAAGTAAGGCTATGGGGTACCATTAGAACCTTTTCTAAGGAGACCGTTGACCTTATTGAGCGGCGAATGCATGAATTACTAGCAGGTTTAGCTAAAGCACATCGTGCAATTATAGAATTAGATATTAATAAAGGGTATCCGGCTGTAATCAATGCAGCCGAATCATCGGAAATACTACTGAACACAGCTAAGGCATTGTTTGGTGGAGAACATGTCGAAGACATGGAACGACCCATTATGGCGGGAGAGGATTTCTCTTTTTATCAGCAGGAATTTCCAGGTGCTTTTTATTTTGTGGGAAGTGGTTCAAAACAGACCGATTCTCAGTATGTATGGCATCATCCTAAATACAATGTTGATCCAGGCTTTTTCACAACCGCAATGCCCATGATGGTGGCTCTAGCGTTTGGTATGAGCACTACCCCATGAATCATTTCGCACCATATCATCGCCCTAATTCAGCGGGATGGTCTTATTGGGAACATGAGTTGGAATGGGATAAGAACTTTCATGTTCAGTTTCCATCCGATACCCTGCAAAAGAAGTATGATTTTGTCGTTATAGGGGCGGGTTTTACCGGTCTATCAACGGCCTATCATTTATCTTTAGGTCATCCTTCGGCGCAAATTGCTATCATCGATAAACATCAGCCTCCCTTAGGGGCTAGTACCAGAAATGCGGGCTTTGCTTGTATAGGAACAGTGGGTGAATTTTTGGCCGATGCCGAACTAGAAGAAAAAGATGTGATTTGGGATCGGATGAAAAGCCGATGGGATGGTCTTGAACTCTTACGTTCTATACTAGGAGACCAAGCTATTGGGTATGAAGCTTCAGGTGGACATGAACTCTTTACTTCAAAAGATTCCTATGCCAAAGTAGAATCCCACATCAAACTATGTGATGAGGCATTAAGAGCACGAATAGGTCGTTCAAACTGGTATCAACCCACCAAGGTGAATAATTTTAATGCGATTCATATGCCGAACGAAGGGTGCCTTCAACCCGCTAAAGCATGGCAGAGTTTTGCTCAAAAGTGTAGAGAACGTTCGATTAAACTTTGTTGGGGGGTAAATGTGTCTAACATTCACCACCATATTGATGGGGTTACCATTGAGTTAGCACTCGATCAACTACATGATGTAATCTCGGCAAAGGCGGTTGTATTAGCGACCAATGCATTTAGTTCAACCATAAAATCCACCGACGGTGAGACCTCTTCAGTACAACCAGGAAGGGGAATGGTTTGGGTAACCAAGCCTCTTTCAAGCTTGAAGTGGAGAGGGACTTTTCACGCAGAAGAAGGGTATATCTACTTTAGAAGTGTGGGAGAAAATCGCCTATTATTAGGAGGGGCTCGACATATCGATAAGGCTTCTGAAGAAACACTTAGCTTTGGAGTTAATACGAAAATAGCTGCCTTTTTGAAGCAGTATATGCAGGAAATATTGCAGGTATCACCAGAGACTATTGCATATGAGTGGTCGGGTATTATGGGATTTACTTCAAATAAAAACCCCATTTGTAAGGCTTCTGACTCAGGAAATGAGATCCACGCAGTGGGACTCAGCGGTATGGGCGTTGCGTTAAGTACAGAATTGGGTAGAAGTGCTGCGCTACTATTAAACTGAGCGTTATTTTTGAGCCATAAACCCGCTCATTACATCATTGTCATGTGATGAATACACCTTAAGCCATTCGGCCAAGATCATGGCAGTGGCCCCCCAAAGCGGAGTTTTGTGTACGTCAAAATAGGGGACACGATAGGATTGGTTGCGTAACGTCCAAAGAGATTCTTTATAAAGGGATGGATTGAAGAAATCTTGAATAGGAATCGATAGGATTTCTTGAACTTCCTCGGGATTAGGGGTTAAGGATAGGCCATAATCAATAATTCCAACATAGGGTGTGATCTGATGATTGGAATGATGTAAGTAAAAATTGGGAAGTTGGCCGACTAAGGTTATATCCCCTGAGTTAATGCCAAGCTCTTCATGGATTTCACGCAGGATAGCTTTTTTGGATTCTTCACCAGGATCTACTCGCCCTCCAGCAAAACTTATTTGTCCACCATGACTTAAGTGCTCTTTCCGGAGTGTTAAGACCAATTCCAAAGAGGGTGCTTGATCTATCATATGCAAATAACGAATAATAATTCCTACCACACTAGGAGTATAATTTCTGTCTTCTTGAGCTATAAATGCGGGTAGTGGTGCAGCAGATTCTATGGGGCTGGGAATCATCTGGTTGTAGGGATGTTCTTGATCATAACTGGCTAGAATATCCTCTAGTACCGTATGTAGTGCTGCACCGTTCATAGAATAATATAGCCATCTTCAGGAAAGATTTTTTATGAAAGTCCTACCTGCTTACCTTTAGCTAGAAATCTTATAGCAATATCATATGAAAAAATATAATGTATACGGAGTGGGGAATGCCCTCGTAGACCTAGAATGCAAGGTGAATGAGCAATTCATAATTGATCAGCAAGTGGCCAAAGGACTTATGACCTTGGTAGATGAGGAGACTCAGGATCGCCTACTGCAAGCCATGGAGAATCACAATTACGAGCGGAAATCAGGAGGCTCGGCAGCCAATACCATGATTGCATTGAGTCAGCTTGGTGGTAAAGCATTCTATTCCTGTAAGGTTGCAAACGATGAATTTGGCGATTTCTATTTAAGAGATCTGTCTGAAGCGGGGGTAGATACCAATTTAGATGGGCAAAATAGAGAAAGTGGAAAAACAGGAAAATGCCTAGTGATGGTGACAGAAGATTCTGATAGAACCATGAATACTTTTTTAGGGATTTCTTCGGGTCTCTCCGTTTCCGAATTATCACCTCTAGCCATTCAAGCCTCCGAATATGTGTATGTAGAAGGGTATCTAGTAGCCACAGAGCATGGTTATGAAGCAATGAATAAATGTTTTAGTTTAGCTGAAGAAAATGGGGCTAAGACCTCCATTACTCTTTCGGATCCTTCTATTGTACAAGCTTTTCGTCCAAAATTTGAATCTTTGATAGGGGCATCTGTAGACCTGTTATTTTGTAATGAAGATGAAGCCAAAGCCTACACGGGGATGTCTAGCCTACTTGAAGCAAGGGAAGCCTTAAAAAAGGATGCCAAGCGATTCGTTATCACCCTAGGTAAGAATGGAGCTATGATTTTTGATGGAGAGACCTTTATTGATATTGAACCTCATCCTGTAAAAGCAGTTGATTCTAATGGAGCTGGCGATATGTTTGCGGGGGCTTATTTATATGGAATCACTCATGGTATGGGTGCCGCTGCCTCTGGTAAATTAGCAACCAAGGCGGCCTCAAAAGTAGTAGGGCAATATGGCCCAAGATTATCCTGGAGAGATATGCAGGAGTTGTTATGAGCTCGCTTATTTTAGCTTCTCGAAATCCTCATAAAATTATAGAACTACAGGATTTATTAACGGGCACATCCCTACAAGTTTTGTCTGCATTGGATTTTGATAATCTCGAAGAGGTGGAAGAAGATGCGCTCACCTTAGAAGGAAATGCATTGAAAAAGGCTAGATATACGGCATTGGCGACAGGAATGCCATGCTTAGCAGATGACACTGGCTTAGAAGTAGACGCCTTGAATGGAGCACCTGGAGTGTATTCTGCTCGATATGCCGGTCCCAATGCAAGCTATGAGGATAATGTCGAAAAATTACTTTTGGAATTGGCTGATAAAGAGTATCGAACGGCCCAATTTAGAACGGTCATTGCATTTGTAGATGGTACAAATGAGTGGCTCTTTGAAGGAATATGTAAAGGGACTATAACTGATAAACAGTCTGGAAGTGGAGGATTTGGTTATGATCCAATTTTTAAACCTGATCAGTATAAACAAACATTTGCAGAGTTGGATTCTAAGGAAAAAAACCTAATCAGTCATCGAGGTTTAGCAATGAAAAAAGCCGTTGAATTTCTAGAAAAGTGGGCGTAAAAGATGGGTTTTAGTGCGATTGATTATGCTGTTTGGGTAGTCTATATGATTGGTGTTGCCTATTTTGGTTTACGAGCATCTGGAAATCAAAATAGTGCTAAAGATTATTTCTTGGGGGGAAGTGGGTTGCCTTGGTGGGCCGTTTTATTTTCCGTTGTAGCTACGGAAACCTCCACTTTAACGTTCATCAGTATTCCTGCTGTTGCCTATGGTGGAAACCTTACGTTTTTACAGATTACCATAGGATACTTTATTGGGCGAGTGATTGTGGCACTTATTTTCTTGCCTCGTTACTTTGAAGGAGAAATGTTCACGGCTTATACATTTTTAGAGAGAAGGTTTGGACCTTCTATGCGAAATGCCACGAGCATTACTTTTATGTTCACTCGCCTGCTAGCCGACGGTGTTAGGTTATTTGCTACAGCCATACCTCTAGCTGTTTTACTACGTTTGGGTGGAGCTTTTGCGGATATGGGTGATTTTGAGCTCTACGGCCTATCTATTTTAGTGATTACATTCATCACGCTTATCTATACTTTTTTGGGTGGTATAAAAGCGGTTGTATGGATGGATGTGGTTCAACTAGGAGTATATCTGGGTGGGGCTATTATTGCCGCAGTATTACTCATGAATAATTTGCCAGATGGATGGTCTGGCTTCGAAACATTGGTGGTGGATACGGGAAAAACCCAGTGGTTTGATTGGGGTTGGAAAGGTGATTGGAAAGCATTTCTATCACAGCCCTACACGTTTGTTATTGCACTAATTGGTGGTGCGGTATTTTCATTGGCTTCTCATGGCACGGATCATCTATTGGTACAACGTCTTTTAGCCACCGGTTCCTTGAAATCTGGTCAAAAAGCTTTGATTGGTAGTGGCATCATCGTCATTATTCAATTTTCCATGTTTCTTTTTATTGGTCTTCTACTCTATTCCTTCTATGAAGCTGCTAGTATAGAGACCTTAGGCCTGTCTACTCAGGATGAAATTTTTGCTAAGTATATTGTTGAACAAATGCCGGCGGGTATTTCCGGTTTAATTGTTGCCGCACTATTTGCAGCGGCGATGAGTAGTTTAAGCTCATCATTAAATGCACTGGCATCCACCACACTTTATGATATTTACTTACCTTATCAGAAGCGTGTATTAACTACTTTACAAGAGCTTAAAATTTCCAGAGTAATTACTCTTGTATGGGGAGCCGTACTTAGTATATCGGCACTCTTTTTTGCCTCATTACAACTACAATCAGGAGAACGACCTACCGTAGTTGAATTGGGGCTAGGGATTGCTTCGTATACATATGGTGGCCTTTTAGGAGCATTTTTGTTGGGAATGCTAAGCAATAAAGCTAACACAAAACATGCTCTGGTTGGATTTTTTGTTGGACTCGGTTCACTACTTTTTATGGTGAATGGTCCCGTCCAAAATCTTTTACCAGGTGAACCCTTGGAATTGGCCTGGCCTTTATATACAGCCGTGGGAGCTATGATTGTGGTGATAACGGGTCAGCTATCAGCCCTTTTTTCAGAATACATAGCTAATAGGTAATACTTTATTACTTGCTAGTATGTTAACGAAGAATCGTTTCGCTTCTTTTTGGACCGGTTGAAATAATCTTGAAAGGAACGCCAATATAATCTTCAATAAAGGCAATATATTTTTTGGCTGCTTCCGGTAATTCTTCCCAATGGGTCATTCCTGAAATGTCTTTATCCCAACCTTTTAATTCGGTATATACGGGCTCCACCGCCTCTAGTTTTTTAAGTGCTAAGGGGAAAACCGTGGTTTCTTCGCCTTCAATCCGATAGGAAGTACATACTTTAATGGTATCAAACCCATCCATTACATCCATTTTGGTTAGGGTAAGTTCATTGAGTCCATTAATTCGGCAAGCATATTTCAAAGCAACAAGATCTAACCATCCACATCTACGAGGTCTGCCCGTTGTTGCTCCAAATTCATGCCCTTTTTTTCTTAACAGCTCACCGGTTTCATCTAATAGCTCGCTTGGGAAGGGACCATTTCCAACTCGGGTACAATAGGCTTTGGTAATTCCCATGGCATTTGATAGTGCTAGGGGTGGAATACCACTTCCGGTACAAGCACCTCCTGAGGTAGGGGATGAAGAAGTTACATAAGGATAGGTTCCATGATCTACATCGAGTAAACAACCCTGAGCACCTTCAAGCAGAATATGATCTCCCCGTTCCACAGCCTCATGTAACATATGAGTGGTATTGCAAATGTAGGGTCGTAGTTTTTCAATAGCTTCATCTAGCTCTTGAATGAGTGTATGCGCATCTATTGTAGGTTCTTTATATAAATTTTCAAGTGCGCGATTGATGTCCTCTATATTTTGAATCAGCTTACTATGAAGTACTTCTGTATCTAGCAAATCAATCATTCGAATACCAATTCTTGCCACTTTGCTCACGTAAGCCGGACCTATACCCCTACCTGTAGTACCGATAGCCTGAGCTCCTTTACTTTTCTCTTTCATCCGATCCAAGATCTTGTGATAGGGAAGGATAACATGAGCGGTTTCAGATATAAAAAATCGGTCTTCAAGTGAAAACCCCATCTGATGTACTTGATCGATTTCTTCAAGAAGGGCTAAGGGATCAATAACAACTCCATTACCAATGATACAAATACCCTCGCCATTAAAAATCCCTGAAGGAATTAAGTGAAGCACTACTTCTTTGTCATCAAACTTTAGGGTGTGGCCTGCATTTGCCCCGCCTTGAAACCGTACAATGTATTGGGAATCTTTACTGAGTAAATCAACTATTTTTCCTTTTCCTTCATCACCCCACTGGGCACCTATTACAACTCTTGTAGACATGTATGAATTAATTTATATGGTAAAAAAAAAAGGGGTGCAATTAGCTACACCCCTTTAATAATACGATTCAGGGTAGCTTTATTCTGTTTCTTTATAAGAATCTACCGCATCGTCCACAGAACGAAAATGCTTGAAAACTGTGATTAGTTTGGTGACTACTAACAAACTTTCAATTTTGTCTGTAGCATTAGCGATTCGCAAATCGCCTCCTGCTTTTCTCATAGTGGTTAAACCACCAATAAGCATCCCCAATCCTGAGGAGTTCATGAATTTTACCTTCGACAGATCGACAATAATGTTGGTTTTGTCGGCATCGATTAAGGCATGTAATTCTTCATTTAAACTGACCGCATCCGGCCCTCCCATAACATTGCCTTTAAATTCAATGACAACGCAATTGTATCGTTCTGATGTTTGAAAACTCATGATTAATTGGTTTTTATTTTTTTTGTTTTGTGTCCAGTTCAAGCACTAGAGGGCTTGCCACAAAGAGTGAACTATAGGTTCCAAGAACCACACCTATAATAAGTGCAAAAGACAAACCTTTCAAGACTTCGCCACCAAATATAAACAATATGGACACCACAAAGAAAGTAGTAAGTGAAGTAATTACTGTTCTACTGAGGGTATCGTTTAGACTTTTGTTGAACATCTCGATTGTATCCATACCCTTATGAACGAGCTTGTTTTCTCTTATTCTGTCGAAAACAACTACGGTATCGTTAAGGGAATAACCAACTATCGTTAGGAATGCTGCAATGAGGTTTTGGTCGATAAGTAAGTTAAATGAAACGATATCACTGAGTAAGGTAAATATACCTAGGGTAATCACTACATCATGTATCAAAGCGGCAACCGCACCGGCTGAAAAAGTCCATTTACGAAAGCGTATTAGTATGTAAATGAAAATGATAACGATAGCATAGATTACCGACTGGGCCGCAGCACTTTTTAGATCTTCAGCAAAGCGAGGTCCAATAGAATCGCTCTTTTCCATGCTAAAGTTAAAACCCTCTAAGTTTGTAGCAATGGCGGTTTCAATTAACGATTGCACTTCATCAGTAGTTGCTTCGTTATCGGTACGTATGAGTATTTCACTCTCAGAGCCAAATAGTTTTACCTCAGGTGAAGAACCTAATGGATCGGTTAAGAAGGATCGAACCTGTTGAGTATTTACTGGGGCATCAAAAGCGTATACGAATTCTTTACCTCCCCTAAAATCGATTCCATATTGAAGTCCCTTAGTAAAAATAATCGCAAGGGATGCAACGAATAGTACGCTAGATAGCGCGTAGGCAATTTTTCTTTTGCCTAAAAAATCAAATGTTGGTGTTTCAAACCATCTCATGGTAGTTACCTTTTATTAAATATTTTTGGATTAACCGAAGTTTACAGCGTCGGCATTTGTTCGGGTTAAATAATCAATGACCACTCGAGTTATTACAATGGCACTGAATAATGAACAGGCGATACCTGCTAAAAGTGTTACGGCAAAACCTTTTATGGGGCCCACACCAAAACTCATGAGGATAAGAGCTACAAATCCCGTAGTAACGTTGGCATCTACAATAGCACTCATGGCATTTGAATAACCCGAGGAGATGGCCGCTTTCATGGTTTTTCCACCACGTTGCTCTTCTCGAATCCTATCAAATATCAATACGTTCGCATCTACCGCCATACCAATGGTTAGTACGATACCTGCCATTCCCGGTAAGGTAAGGGTGGCTTTAAAACCGGCCAAAATACCCAAAATGAAAATTATGTTGAGTAGTAGGGCTAAATCGGCAACTCCACCACCGGTACGATAGTAAATTATCATAAACAGAGCGACTACGCTAAGCCCAAATAATACCGAGCGAAGTCCTGCTTGAATGGAACTTTCACCCAAGGTAGCACC
>CAKZLH010000343.1 GCA_937125285.1 uncultured Balneolaceae bacterium
AACGCTTAATACACCGAATCCTATGTCTGCTGAAAATAAAAAGATGTACGGAATTCTCGCTGAGTTCAACAATCCAAAAGAGCTCATCGATGTTTCTAAGAAAGTGGTGGAGCTTGGGTATGACAAATTTGATACCTACAGCCCCTTCCCTATTCATGGTATAGACAAAGCTATGAAGCTGGAAAAATCTAAACTAGGATGGATTGTATTGGGTCATGGACTTTTGGGTTTTTCCGGTGCATTGGCCATGATGTATTTCATGTCCGTCATCGATTACCCTATCAATATCAGTGGCAAACCCTTTTTTAATGCTCCTGCTTGGGTGCCGGTTACCTTTGAGCTAACCATTTTATTATCGGCCTTTGGAGCAGTATTTGGGATGTTCTTTTTAAACGGACTCCCCCGTTTTAATCACCCATTATTTAATATCGAGCGCTTCAAACGCTCTACGGATGACAAGTTTTTTGTGTGTATCGAGGCGGCAGACAGTAAGTTTCATGCCGACCAGGTTCATGAATTTTTTAAAGAAGCCGGTGCGGCGCATATCGAGGAAGTGTATGAATAAGAAGTTAACCATTAGTCGTGCAGGGGCGGTGCTTTCTATACTGGCCCTGAGTTTGACCTTACAAGGATGTCGAGGTATGAAATCGGAAAAAACTCCGATTCATCCGAACATGAACATGGATCAGCAAGAGCGTAAGGAAGCGCAAGAAGTCAATAACTTCTTCGAAGATGGACGTTCTATGCGTACACCGGTTGAAGGCACCGTAGCTCGTGGGCTCAGCCGACTCGATAAGGCCTATTACGAGGGAATCGATGAAAATGGAGAATGGATTGCCGATATGCCGATAGATCTTACCAAGTCCATCGTGTATCGAGGTAAAGAGCGCTATGAGGTCTTTTGTACGCCATGTCACGGAAATGCAGGCGATGGTTTGGGTATTATTATGACGGGGCAATACGGATATGTACCTGCTCCTACTTTCCATCAGGATCGTTTACGAGAAGCTCCCGACGGGGAAATCTACTCCGCCATCTACAATGGCGTGCGAAACATGCCATCGTACCGACATCAAGTACCGGTAGATGATCGTTGGGCGATTGTGGCCTATGTTCGAGCCCTTCAAGCTTCACAAAACGCCAGCCGAGAAGATCTTATTGCCGCCGGTGTTGATGTGGAGGCCCTCGAAGCCGAATATAACGAAGAACAAGCGGCTATTGCAGAAGCCAAAGCCGCTAAAGAGGCTAGCCAAGGAGAAATCGTCGCAACCGTAGAGCGAGGCATGGAAGTTTCGACCATGTATGCCTGTCAAACTTGTCACTCAAGTGATGGTTCTGCGGTTATTGGCCCATCTTGGAAGAATTTGTACGGAAGTGAAGGTTTGGTTACCACCGAAGATGGTGAAACCATTACCGTTGTAAAAGAGGATGAATACCTCATTGAATCCATTGTAAATCCCTATGCTAAAATTGTAGACGGATACGATCCGCTAATGGCAGACGCGTACGGAGGGCTTTCTCAAAGCGATTTACAATCCCTGGTTGAATACATTAAAAGTTTAAGTGATAATTAAGAGGTCGAAATCCCATGAGTCATCAACCTACCATAACCGATAACCTCCAGTTTTCTACCGAAAGTAAACTGCCCCAAATTCTTTTTGGTGTGGGTATTGCCGGGCTATTGGCCAGTGCCTA
>CAKZLH010000344.1 GCA_937125285.1 uncultured Balneolaceae bacterium
ACAGGAAGCGGTGGGGTTATTTGATGCATCTAATCAAACCCCGCGCATCACTGGGAATTTTACTGATTGGGCAACCACAGATGCCCCAAGTTTGACAAGTAACTCAGATGGTATTTGGACCACCACTTTGGATGTGTCTACCGATACAAGCATATCTAAGCTTGAGTATAAGTTCATATTGACCAATCCAGACGGTTATGTGTTTTGGGAATATGCATTTGACACGCCAACTTCAAACCGTGAGTATGCATTTACGGGCAGTGAAACAGATTCCGACAGTAACGGGAAAAAAGAAATAGCGGTTAATCATTATTTTAATGATTTTAGTCCCGAGGTATTGGATAATAGCATTGCAACCGCTACAATGTTTCCTGGGGGCACTCCCAATTTAACCATGAGCGGTGTCATTACGCGTGCAAAAGGTCGATTTGTATTTGTTCAACAAGATGATTGGGCTATTCGGTTATTTAGAAATGAGGACTCGAATTTTTGGGAATCTATTGATAATGGTACCCTAGGTCCTGGAGACGATATTGAGTTTACGGGCACCATGCAATTTTTTGAAGGTCTCCTGAGTATTAATGATGTAGCAAATGTAACGCTTCTTTCTAGTGGCAATGAATTGCCAGCACCTGTCGAACTAACCGTAGAAGAACTCACGACCTCCTTTAAAGATTATCAGAGTGAATTAGTACTTATTAAAGACTTGAAAGTGCATGCCCCTGAAGGATCACTAGACTATTTTGCTCAAGAAAATCTCGGTTTTTTTGCAGAAGAAGTTGCAACAGGCTGGTTGATAGATATGTATATCGGATATGCAGGGGATTCAGAAGTAGCCTGGAATTTCTTACCTAGACAATTCGACTACTTGGGAATTGTTGGTTACTACAATCCAAATGAACTAAGTCCACATCAACTCAGGCCGATATATACCGAAGATTTGATGGTTGATATTGCTCCATTTGATATGCCATTACCACCGCATAATAACGGTGACAATCTGATTGTTGGGGGTAGTTTTGAAAATATTGAGCCTGAAGAAGATCTAGGGGGGAATGAGCAGTGGTATTTCGCTGATGATATGGGGGTTGTGCAATACAATGTTGTTGAGCGAACGGATGTGACCTCACATGCTCTTGAAGTGGTAATCTCGGAGCATAATGACTTTGCGAATGATTACTTTATTTCTATTAGTAATCCTTGGTTTGCTCCTGCCGATAACGAAAGCATAAAAATATCTTTTAATGCCAAAGGTAGCGTAGACGGGATGAGATTAGATGGTGCAATATCTCTTGGAGAATCCTTTGGTTATGAGCAGCCCGCTAGATTAACGGCTAGACTTGGTACAGGGTGGGGCTCTTATGAATTCACTCATTTTGTGGAAGAAGGTAGAAATTCAGAGGACATGTATTTCGAAATACTTATGAATTTTGCGGAGAACAGTGGGGGTACTATTATGATCGATGACGTAAAAATAGAGCAAATCGAGACTACTATTACCCCGGTTACCTTCTCCGTCAATATGGCCTCTATGATAAAAATCGGAGATTTCGACCCCGATGTTGATCAAGTCATGCTTATGGGTGAAAAAATTAACCGGTGGAATACTAATGCTGGAGTACCTATGACCGCCGTTAATGATTCCATTTATTCGGTTGATTTTGAATTTACAAACCTGTCACAGGATGAGGTGATTAGGTATAAATTCATGCGTCTCTACATAGAAGACGGGTGGGACCAAGGGTATTGGAGATTCGAGAGCCCAGACCCCCTCAGTGATGCTGTTGATGGACCCTATCAAGATCGACTACTGACGATTTCAGACCTTACAGGCGTAACAGCCCCCACCTCATATTTTAGTGATATTGAACCTATTGATTTAGATATTAATTCACACAGCGTTACTGCCATAGAAGATTTGGACCTCGATGTTGATCCGTCTCTACGAAATCATCATGTGGCGGTGCAGGGTATCGTGACAAAAATTTCACATAATACCGTGTT
>CAKZLH010000345.1 GCA_937125285.1 uncultured Balneolaceae bacterium
ATGGCTTGTTCTGCTCGCTTACCTGTTTATGCCGTAATGATTGCGGCCTTTGTTCCCGACCATCGTATTCTTGGTATATTCACCTTGCAAGGGGTGGTGTTTTTTGGCCTATATTTATTTGGTATTGTTATGGCAATTGGCTCGGCTGCTGTAATGAAGAGAATATTTCCAACGGGTAAGCCGACTCCTTTTTTAATGGAATTACCCCCTTATAAGTGGCCTAATTGGTCCTCGACTATTTTACAATCATTTGAAAGAGGAAAAATCTTCGTAACCGAAGCAGGTAAAATTATAGTTGCTATCTCAATTGTACTTTGGTTTTTAGCTTCCTTCCCTAAATATGAGGGGACATCCGATCAGGTCTCAGAGGTACAAGAAACTGGAACAGAACTCAGTGAATCCACTATTCAATTAAATCAGAGTTATGCCGGTAGATTTGGCCAATGGATTGAACCCGCTATCGAACCCTTAGGTTTTGATTGGAAAATAGGGATAGGCCTATTGACTTCTTTTGCCGCCCGTGAGGTTATGGTGGGTACCTTAAATACGATCTATAGTATTGAAGAAACAGAAGATCAAATGGGTCTTATAGAACGATTGAGAACCGAAATGGATCCTGAGACAGGATTGCCCAAGTATAATCTAGCAACCGCTTTGTCCCTTATGATATTTTTTGCCATCGCCATGCAATGCATGAGTACCTTGGCAATTGTAAAACGAGAGACCAATACTTGGAAATGGCCATTAATTATGTTTGCTTACATGACAGTCTTGGCCTATGTTATGGCTTGGATTACCTACGAACTTAGCGCTAAGTACCTGCTGGTTTCATAGTAGAAGACGGAAACCAATTTCCAAGCAAGATGATATTTATCTCGCAATTATCCCTTCAAAGGTGGATATTTAGTACATGAAATTCGAGACTAAATTAAAGTATGCCATAGAGAAAGCCGAGTCGCCATTATGTATTGGTTTAGACCCTCAGCTGAGTCGCCTCCCTGATGCTATAAAAGAGCAGTATAATACTCCAGCTGAACAGGTATTTGAGTTCTGCAGACAGGTAATAATGACCACGCACCACAGGGCGGCTGCTTATAAGCCAAATTTGGCATTTTTTGAAGCCTTAGGTCCGCAAGGTTTGGAAGTGTTTTCTGAACTCTTGGCTCATATTCCGAATCATATTGTGGTTATAGCCGATGCTAAGCGTGGAGATATTAG
>CAKZLH010000346.1 GCA_937125285.1 uncultured Balneolaceae bacterium
CTTGAACCAGAAGAAATGAAAAAAGAACTCTTGAATACATTGCATAGCTATGCAGCAGGTAATCCTCAAAGCGATGATATTACATTTATAATTATAAAAAGAACTAGTTAACACCATCTATGCATAACATAAGCGATAAAGAATGGCATTTTTGGAAAAATAATTCTTACCTAGTTGTAAAGGGATTATTTAAAGAAGAAGTGCCTCTGATGTCTGAAAAAGTTGATGAACTGGCAAAAAAAGACGGAAATAATCACCCTTGGCTTTGTTTCCATGAAATGGATCGCCCAGAGCAACTATCTCGTATTGAGCATTTTTGTCCATTCATACCTGAATTGGACAATATTCTAAGGGGAGAAAAGATTTTACACATCATTAACCGTTTAATGGGTGAAGCAGGTGTACTCTATAAGGACCGAATTAATTTCAAATATCCAGAAGGGGGTGCACATTCGGCTCACCAAGATGGTGTGGCGTATGAGAGTTCAAATCAAACTTACTTTGATGATAGTACTCCACCATTTATATCTATTTTCATTTCTGTAGATCCGGCAAACCAAGAAAATGGTTGCCTAGAATTAGCCCCCCATTGGGCCTTGGATAACCTTTCTATTCTACCAATGGAAAAGCCTAGAGCCGATCATCCAAATTTTTCAAAAATTGCCGATGATATTGAATCATCAATTGATTGGATATCTATTGAAACAGAACCTGGAGACGTAATCTTCTTTACCGAACGAATCCCGCACCGTTCTAAGCCCAATCAGTCGCAAAAAAGTAGACGGATTCTGTATGGAGTTTACAATCCTATGCAACTAGGGGATAAGCGCATGAAATACTTCGAAGAAAAAAAGAAAAATATTAATGATGCTCGATATATGGTTGGCAACCCTCATGCGCCAGTAAAATAATCGACCACGGGCAAATTTAACTAGTAACTTCGCTCAAAAGAAGAAGGACTTGGGTAAGCCTCATCAAGATAATTCTGAATAAGGCTCACGACAGCCGGGTTAGGTAGGCCTTTCATATCATCATTTAAACAGTAAAACTCTGGCCTAATTTTTTTGAGTTTAGAGACTACTCGCTTTTGCTTTTTTAGATCATTCGTAAGTTTATAGAACCGATGATAACTTAAAAGTTTAAGCAGTGAAATAGGCTCACATTTTTCTCGATGATATTTTAACAAATAGTATCTATATAGTTTCAAAGGAAAAAAATCGATATCTCGTCGAAACTTTGAACTTCGTGTTTGATGAGTCTTCTCAGGAAATAATTGAAAAGCCGCCTCCCAATATGTTTTATTTATGAATACGGGGTTGTGTTCAATAAGACCTAAGCCAATAATATCCTTATGACCATCATAAAGACGCCAAGAAAGATTTTCGCCAAAAAAAGTATTATAAACTTGATAATTGCCTTCGTGGTAAAATCTATTCAGAGAACAAGCTGCTCCAAATAAATGATCATCATTTAGATACAAAAAATGCTCTGATATACCCGGTATTTTGTGTAAAAAACTCTCTATAACATTAGAGTTAAACGTAGGGAGATACTCCGCTTCTATTATCTGATCATGATGAATGATGTGCACCCGTTCATCGGAAAGATCTATCCATTTTGGAATCTGTGGCCTAGCCGTTACGATGTATAGGTTTCTGAACGTTGGAAAATATAATTCTAACGATCGCATGCTGAAACGCATAAGTTCAAAACTATCCCTATATCGTTCTGGATTTCGATCTTTTTTTCGCTTAGAATAAGCATTCCAAGTATCGATATATTGTAGGTCAGAACCATCTACCCACGTGTAAACAACATCAATATCCATTTAAAATTTCGGTTTGTCTTCCTTAGTATTTTACCACCTACGTAGAGCCAAAGAATATCTGCAGCGAGTTTATTATACGAGCCCATTCCTCGGAGAGGATAAACTTCAAATTCTTGAAAAACTCTTCATACAAAGTAATCGTTTTTTAGGAGATTTAGGGGTTCAATATTGGATCAATTACGGTACCCTTTTGGGATACCACCGATCAAACTCACTCATCGCCCATGACATTGATATCGATTTTGGCGCACGAGAATATGAGGCTAAACGTATCTGGGAAAATCGTCATCTCCTACCCCGTGGTTTTAAAATGCATGATTCTTCCAATAGGCATTATGG
>CAKZLH010000347.1 GCA_937125285.1 uncultured Balneolaceae bacterium
TTTTATATACCATTAATTTACGGATAAGTTTATATGGGATAAATAGCTGAGAGCTTCTGTAGTAAATATTTTTTAAGATTCGAATTAGCAGCAATAATCTGCTTTCCTTTCAACCAGTTATTACCCCCTTTCCAATCCGAAACCTGGCCTCCCGCCTCTTGCACAATAAGGGCTCCTGCGGCAACATCCCAAGGCTTTAATCCCTCTTCAAAAAAAGCATCTACCCAACCGGCTGCTACGGCACATAGATCATAGGATGCCGCACCTGCCCTTCTAACGCCATGTGTTTCCTGAAATAAATCTTTTAGTAGCATGGTAAAATAATCTACATGGTGGAATTCGGTATAGGGAAAACCCGTAGCGATTAACGCATTCTTTGGCTGACTTATGTCACTAACATGTAAGGGTCTATCATTTAAAAATGCCCCCTGATGCTCAACCGCGTAGAAACATTGGTTATGTGCTACTTCATAAACCATGCCTAATACTACTCGGTCATCTTGCCATAAGGCCACTGAAATACAATAGGGTGAGAACCCATGAGCAAAATTCGTAGTTCCATCAATAGGGTCAATAATCCAAATTCTACCTGCTAAATCCTCGGGTTCGTCTTTGGTTTCTTCAGCCCAAATTGAATCGTTTGGATACTGATTTTGCAGTCTCCTGATAAGCTCTTGTTCCGTCCAAAGATCGGCTGTGGTCACCAAATCATTACGACCTTTGAGATCGATAGTAAAACTTGAATCCGCCCTCATCTGAGTCAAGCTTTGAGCTAATTCTAGCAACCATCGTTTAAGTTGTTCTAATTCAGATTCATACATGTGCATAGTTTCAATGGGTTGAGTGGCGATTTTTTGTAATTGATTTTGAATACTAACTTTAAACTAAGTGTTTTTTTAAAGATATTTAGGCCTACCCTAAATCGTACAACTTGTCCCATACGGTGCCGCCTATGACTATCCCTATAGCATGTGATCATGCTGGATTTGCAGCTAAGAAAATTGCTCTCGAGATATTACAAGAATTGAATCTAGATGTTAAAGATTTTGGAACCTATTCTTCTGATTCGGTCGACTATCCTGATTTTGCAGTAAAAGTAGCCGAGGCTGTGAATAATCACACATATACCATGGGTATTCTTATTTGTGGAAGCGGTCAGGGAGTCTGTATGACCGCAAATAAGTATACTAATGTGCGAGCAGCATTGGTTCAAGATTCAGAAACAGCAGCACTTACCAGGCAGCATAATAACTCCAATATTCTGTGCCTACCAGGGCGTACACTTGAAAGTAAACCTGAACTACTCAAAGATATTATCAGTAGTTGGCTAGAAACCTCTTTTGAAGGTGGCCGGCACGAACGAAGGGTAGAAAAAATATCATCACTAACTCACACGAATAAAACCTCATGAATCATATCAAAGCACAAGATCTAGAATTATATCAGGTTCTGAATCAGGAAACTACTAGACAGAATGATAACCTGGAATTAATTGCTTCTGAGAACTTTGCTTCTAAGGCTGTTATGGAAGCCAACGGTTGTACTCTTACAAATAAGTATGCCGAAGGGTATCCTGGTAAACGATATTATGGAGGGTGTGAATACGCCGACGTAGTGGAGGATATGGCTCGTGAACGGGCAAAAGAACTTTTTAATGCCGATTGGGTAAATGTGCAACCCCATTCAGGAGCCTCTGCTAACGCGGCCGTTTATCTGGCCCTTATGAAACCAGGCGATACCTTACTTGGCTTTGATTTAGCTCACGGGGGGCACTTAACTCATGGCTCGCCGGTTAATTTTTCGGGTATTTATTTTACTCCCGAATTTTATGGTGTAGATGAACAAACAGGGCTGTTGGATTACGATCGAATAAGAGACAAAGCCAAAAATGTTCAACCAAAGCTTATATCAATTGGGGCTTCTGCCTATTCTAGAGATTACGATTATGAAGCGTTTCGAAGCATAGCGGATGAAGTTGGAGCCTTACTATGGATGGATATGGCCCATACGGCTGGTTTAATTGCCACGGGTAATCTTAACGATCCTCTGCCCTTTGCACATGTGGTCACTACTACCACCCATAAAACACTTCGCGGTCCTCGTGGGGGTATGATTTTGGTTGGAAAAGATGGCCCTAACACCATAGGGGTAGTAGCCGCCAAATCGGGACGAACAAAAAACTGGTCAGAACTATTCGATTCTGCAGTTTTCCCAGGCACTCAAGGTGGTCCACTGATGCATGTGGTTGCTGCAAAAGCAGTAGCCTACAAAGAAGCCCTTGATCCTTCTTTTAAACAATATCAAACCCAAGTACAATCCAATGCTAAGGCACTAGCGAGTCGATTCACCGAATTAGGATACACCATTGTAAGTGGTGGTACAGACAATCATCTCATACTCATTGACCTGAGAAATAAAAAGGTTAGCGGAAAAGTTGCTGAGGAAGCCCTTGGAAAAGCCGCCATTACGGTAAACAAAAATATGGTTCCTTTCGACACCGAAAGTCCTTTTGTGACCTCAGGAATTCGTATAGGAACTCCAGCTATGACGACTCGTGGATTTAAAGAAGCTGAATTTATCGAAATAGCGAATTTAATCAATGAAGTCGTAGAAAATCCCGAGAGTGAACATGTTCACCAGTCGGTAGCCGGACGTGTAAAAGAGATGTGCGATCAATTTCCACTGTACTAATCTTTCTCACGCTTGCATACTATCTTTAACCTATTCAAAACGACTTGTTGAAGAACAGAGAAATCATGACCGCTGAGCCACCGAAAGCTCAAAAGCCTGCTGATCGCACCGATCAAATGTCTTTTTTGGAGCATTTAGAAGAATTGCGGTGGCGACTCATCAAAGGCATGATTGGGGTTGTTATTGGCGTAATTGTGGCGTTTATTTTCTCTGATTTCATTATCGA
>CAKZLH010000348.1 GCA_937125285.1 uncultured Balneolaceae bacterium
TGGTTAAGGCTACGATTCAAAAGAGGGAAATAGCATCACTAATCAAAGGGCACTGTTAGGTTTTACTTCCCGATACAGAACCTTGAAAAAATAGAGTCTAATATATCTTCATTCGTTATTTCCCCAGTGATGGCACCTAATTGCTGTAATGCGGCCCGAAGATCAATAGATAAAAAGTCTCCGGTGAGATTATTAGCTAAGCCCATCAAAGCAGAATCTACATGTTGCAGGGTCTTTTCAAGCGCATCTCGGTGGCGAGAGGAGGTAACCAGTAGGGAGGCTCCATCATAGTGCGCCTGCTGCATGGCCTGTTTCTTCACAAGCTCTTTAAAGGTATCTAATCCTTCCTCTGTTTCAGCAGATATTTGTAGATGCTCATAGTTTGACCAATCGGGATCATTCGCGATGGTTTGTGTTAAGCAATGTTCCGATTGGGCATCAGCTGTGGATGATTGCATCCTATCTATTTGTGTGGTCACAAATAACATGGGGGTTTGAGGCGCTGAATCTTGGAGTGCCTCTATTTCTTTCTGCTCGGCCTCGGTAAAGGGCGTACGAACATCTTTCAGATACACCACTACATCCGCTTCTTGTACCGCTTTTTGACTGCGTTTAACTCCCTCGGCTTCGACGAGATCTTCGGTGTGTCGAAGTCCTGCCGTGTCAATTAACCGAAAAAGTAAGCCTCCATAATTCCATTCGGCATCCACTGTATCTCGTGTCGTACCTGCTATATCCGTTACAATCGCCCGCTCTGATCCTATAAGTGCATTTAATAGAGTGGATTTACCGGCATTGGGTCTACCCACTAATACGGTGCGAATACCGTCTTTAATCAACCTACCCGCTTCATAACTATGCAGCAACTCTCGTATGGCTTTTTGCAGTTCTTCGAGAAGCTTCTGTAGGGCTTCTTTATTGGCAAATTCCACATCCTCTTCTATAAAATCTAATTCCAATTCAATCATGGCCGTCGCATCTATAATTTGCTGGCGAAATTGACGGATATAGACCCCTAAACTACCAGAGAGCTGCTGGTTGGCAGCTTCAACCGCTTTTAGACTCCTCGCATGTATCAAATCGGCAACGGCTTCTGCTTGTTCTAATCCCAATTTACCATTCAAAAAAGCACGCTGGGTAAATTCCCCAGCCTCTGCCGCTCGTACACCCGTACGTAGGATGGTCTCCAAGACTTTTTGAGTAACCAGAATACCTCCATGGCATGAAATTTCGACGGTTTCTTCCCCAGTGTACGATTTTGGTGCTTTAAACAAGCTAACCAATACTTCATCTACAACCCGATCATCAGTATCTACAATACGGCCAAAGTGTACGGTATGAGAAGGTTGATTAGGTAAATCAACCCCTCTAAATATCTGCTGTACTTTTTCAATAGAGCCTCTACCCGACACTCGCAGAACAGCAATTCCTCCTTCACCGATGGGGGTTGCAATGGCAGCTATGGGTTCTTTTTCACTGATAGACAATGCGGATTTAACTTTGTGATTGGTTCATCTTTTTGAAGTTGTGGAATTTTGAAGGTACAAACAATCCACAGAATTTAGTACAATGTGAAAGATATAAAGGTTCCAAACCAATAGTAGCCAGCCGATACATCAATGCCTATGGATTCATTCATTCTTGCCCTTGATCAGGGTACAACAAGCTCACGTGCCATTTTATTCGATAAAAATGGAAAGTCGGTTGCCAAGGCGCAGAAAGAATTCAACCAGATATTTCCTCAATCTGGCTGGGTTGAACATAACCCTGATGAAATTTGGTCTTCCCAAATTAGTGTGGCTACCGAGGTTTTGAATAAAGCGCATGTCAAAGCTCGTCAAATTTCGGCCATTGGTATTACCAATCAGAGAGAGACAACAGTAGTATGGGACAAGCGGACCGGCCGTGCGATTTACAATGCAATTGTTTGGCAAGATCGTCGGACCACAGAGCGATGTAATTCTTTGAAGGAAGAGTGGAGTGATCGGATTCAACGTTCCACAGGCTTAGTGATCGACTCCTATTTTTCGGCTAGTAAAATAGAGTGGATTTTGAATCATGTTGAAGGAGCTCGTGCCCTTGCCGAGGAGGGGTATTTGGCCTTTGGTACCATCGATAGCTGGTTAATTTGGAAGCTTAGTAACGGAAAAGCTCATGTTACGGATCCCACCAATGCCAGTCGAACTATGCTCTATGATATAACGAAGGAGTGTTGGGACGAGAACTTATTGGATCTTTTTGGAGTTCCTTCGGCTATGCTTCCTGATGTAAAAGAATCTTGTGATACCTTCGGTGTCTGTGATGCTGAGTATTTGGGGCATGAGATCCCCATTACGGGTGTAGCCGGTGATCAACAAGCTGCACTTTTTGGGCAGATGTGCACCAAAACCGGAATGGTAAAAAATACTTATGGTACCGGTTGCTTCATGCTCATGAATATTGGCAATGAGTTTGTTCCATCTAGCAATAAACTTCTTACCACGATCGCATGGAAAATCAATGGTAAGATTAATTACGCTTTAGAAGGTAGTGTATTCATCGCTGGCGCGGTTGTACAGTGGCTACGAGACGGGCTCGAATTTGTTCGGAACTCCGCCGACATCGAGGCATTGGCTCTTAGCGTTGAACATACCGATGGCGTATATGTGGTCCCTGCTTTTACAGGCTTAGGAGCCCCTTACTGGTCACAAGAAGCTAGAGGTACCATTGTTGGCCTTTCCAGAGGAACTCATAAAGGTCATATTGCGAGAGCCTCTTTGGAATCTATGGCTTATCAAACCTATGATGTTCTCAAAGCTATGGAAGCCGATTCAGGGGTTGAAATTCGGGAGCTTAGAGTGGATGGTGGAGCCACCGCGAATAACCTGCTCATGCAATTTCAATCCGATATTCTAGGAGCCGATGTGGTTTGTCCTCATCAACTTGAAACCACCGCCTTAGGAGCCGCTTATCTGGCTGGTTTACACGTTGGTTATTGGGATAGTATTCAGGAGATTGAAGCGATTTGGGGCAAAGATCGCATCTTCAACCCGAAAAAAACTTCTCAGGAACAGAAGCTACTCATTGAAGGCTGGCAGAGAGCTGTATACAGTACTCAAGCATGGGCCTCATATACAAATAACTCGTAATTAGGAATCTACTATGAATGCTGCAGTTGCCGAATTTTTAGGAACCTTTTTACTCATTTTACTGGGTAATGGTGTGGTCGCTAATGTGCTATTAAATAAAACCAAAGGGTTTGATTCCGGTTGGTTGGTCATTACCACGGGCTGGGGATTGGCTGTGTTCACGGGAGTGGTTGTGGCTGGCCCATACAGTGGTGCACACTTAAATCCTGCCGTGACTTTGGGTCTTGCCATCGCTCAAGAATTTGCTTGGCAAGACGTACCCAGTTTTATGATTGCGCAATTAGCGGGTGCTTTTTTAGGGGCCACCATTGTGTGGATCTTGTATATAGATCACTATAAAGCTACCGATAATACATCTAAGGTGTTGGCTACCTTTAGTACCTCACCAGCCATTAACAACCCCCGTAACAACTTGATTTCCGAGATTATAGGGACCTTCGTTTTGGTTTTGGTGGTTTTCTACATCAGTGGAGCAGAATTGCTAGGTACAAGCAATACGCCCATTGGACTGGGTTCTGTAGGTGCCTTGCCCGTAGCATTTCTGGTATGGTGTATTGGACTGGGATTGGGCGGGCCAACAGGCTATGCCATTAACCCTGCTAGAGATTTAGGGCCCCGCTTAGCCCATTGGGTACTCCCTATATCAACAAAAGGTACAAGTGACTGGTCCTACGCATGGGTTCCAGTAATAGGGCCACTGTGCGGGGGTGCACTAGCGGCCCTATTGTACATAATTTTGTAAGTATTTAAGATGCGATTATCTCGCATTGAACGATAGGTTCAAGCCGAATTAATCGATATTACCCATAAGTTTTTTAACCGATGGTGCCGCTAACATGGCTAGAATACCTCCACCTCCTATGATCAATGCCACGGTTTGAAAGAGACTTGCGGGTGCTAAGTTTTCAAGCTGACCTGCCACTAATCCAGCGATTAGGTTGCCAAGTGCCGCTGCTACAAACCAAATACCCATCATCTGACTTACTCGGCTTTTAGGGGCTAGTTTCGTCATAGAAGAAAGACCCACTGGCGACAAACACAGCTCGCCAACCGTATGCAAGAAGTACATCACAATCAACCAAGCTGGTGATACCAAACTCGTACTTGAAGCATTTGCCGATCCCCATGCCACCACAAAGAATCCGGCCGATAAACCCAACAGACCCAATGCAAATTTCATCGGAATGGATGGGTTGGCATTTCTACTGGCCAACCAGGTCCAAAGAAACCCAAAAATAGGGGCAAAAATTACAATGAACGAAGGATTGATTAACTGAAGAGTACTTGCGGGTATTTCCCATCCTTTTCCAACCTGACTAAGCATCCAATACACTAAAGCCACAAGACCAATACTGGTGCCAACTACGGCCATTTTTGCCACCGACCAAATGTCGTCTCGCTTCCAAGTTTTTAAGCTATAATAGCCCAATGGAATAGCTAATAGTGAACTTATCATAATGGCCCCAATTCCTCCAAGGAACACACTAGGGCCCGCAGATCGATCAATGAGTTCGGCCGTAAAGATGTTGAGAGAAGAACCCGCTTGTTCGAATCCACTCCAGAAAAGGGCGGCTAAAATGAACAACCAAAAAATAACTCCGAGTCGTTTTTTCTCATCGGCTGTATGGCCACCAAAAAAGATAATGTACCCAAAAAACCCAAGGGTTATAAGTACGGCCACTAAACCGAGGTTCCCCGCCAAAGATTCGAGGGCTAACTCTACGGCTCCTGTACTTACCAAGAATCCTAGAACTACTAAAAAAGCGGCTATCACAGAAACTATGGTATAGAAAATCTTACTTCTTTTCGCGAGAGTGGCTTCGTCTACATCGATTTTAAGATCACCGGCTGTTCCTAAATATTTACCTCCAATTTGATACGAAATAAGACCAAGAATCATACCGAAACCTGCTAGAGTAAAGCCATAATGCCAATTATAACCCTCACCTAATAACCCGCAAAGAAGGGGACCTAATATAGCACCGAAATTTATACCCATATAAAAAATAGAGAAGCCCGCATCCCTTCTAGCGCCGCCTTCCGGATATAAATCTCCAACCATGGAACTCACATTCGGCTTCAATAACCCAGTCCCTACGACAATAAGAGCTAAACCAATATAGAAAAAGGTAGTGGTGGGTACGGCCATACTAAAATGGCCCATGGCAATGATAATACCACCCACTAAAACAGCTTTGCGTTGTCCCCATAGGTTATCGGCAACCCAACCGCCCGGTAAGGAAAGCATATAGACAAAAAAGGTATACAATCCATAAATAGCCGTTGCCTCACCTACCGACAAGCCCAAGCCAGGATTATTTCCTATGGCCTCTGCCGTCATGAATAAGACCAATAATGCTCTCATTCCATAATAGCTGAATCGCTCCCATAATTCGGTAAAAAATAACGTGGATAAGCCACGAGGATGTCCAAAAAAATCATTCTGTTCCGTGGACAATGCCCCAACTGAGGTCGTACTATTGCTCATAATTTCAAGATTAGGTTAGTTTTTTATACATAAGCGTGCATACAATCGTAGATTATAGCTAAACCTTAACTCGCTCGCAAGCAAATCTGAAACCTTTATCATCTAAGCTCGTTTATTTGAATATCCTGTGTCACGCATGAAAAGTGACTGCTAACTACATTAAAACCCGTTTCAATGGAACTCTTACTCTTACTTTTAGGCGGCCTTCTGGTACTCTTTGGCTTTATTGGTTCTTTTCTACCCATTGTCCCTGGACTGCCCATCAGTCTGCTGGGCATACTCATTATGCAATGGACATTAGCCCCTTTTAGTAGCGCCTTTATTTGGGGTTGGACCTTTGCAATTATTCTATTTTCAATTTTGGACAATTTCATACCTGCATGGGCCAATCAGAAAATTGGAGGCACTCGATATGGTTTGTGGGGAACACTAATAGGTATGTTGCTTGGCCTTGCTTTTCCACCCCTCGGTTTTCTAATTGGACCATTACTGGGTGCGTTTATTGGGGAGCTTATTGGGGGACAAAATCAACAACAAGCCCTTCGATCGGCATGGGGATCTTTTATTGGGTTTATGGCGGCTACAGGAATTAAAGTGATAGCGGCCCTTCTACTAATGTGGTACTATGGTAGAGAATTAATCGCCTGGGCCAGCAATTTTTTCTAAGCTACTAGCTTCTTCTCGTAAGGGAGGCCGCGTGATAAGCCGCGCCTACAATACTGGCATTATTCTGAAATTCAGCCGCTCGAAGTTTGGTACTTATTTTCATGTAGGGAAAGGTTTTATCGGCTTTTTTACTTAACTGCCCACCTATGATGAATAATTCGGGATGAAATAGTTTTTCATAATGCTGAAGTGCGAATTGAAGGCGTTTTGCCCAGGTTTTGCGCTGGATACCCTCTTCTTTTCGAACCTTATTTGAAGCGCGTTCTTCGATGCTGATACCCTTCAACTCGATAAGGCCTAATTCTGTATTTGGCACTAAAATATTATCTACAAAAATAGATGATCCAATCCCAGTGCCCACCGATAAAACAATGACTGTACCTCGCACTCCTTTTCCAACTCCAAAAGTCATCTCCGCTATACCTGTCGCATCGGTATCGTTAAGCACGTGAACATTGCATCCTGTAATCTCACTAAAAAGGTGTGCCGCATCGGCATCTACCCAGGCTTTGTCAATTCTAGAAGATGAAACCACTCTACCTCTATGAATAGCCGCGGGAAAAGCACACCCTATGGGTCCTTTCCAATCGAATTTTTTGACCACCTTATGTAGCTTTGAAATAAGTTTATGTGGCCGGGTATCTTCTAGCTTATCGGTAGATTTTTTCCCTGAAATAATTTCACCTTTAACCGTATCAACGATGGCGCCTTTTATACCGTAACTACCGATATCAATACCTAGTACTTCCAATACGAAACTGTCTGTATTTGATTAAAGTTTAGGCTTAAGCTACACAATTAAATACGTGATTCCTTGTGTAGATTTAGTGCTCTACGATTACCCAACCCTCACGTTCAACTTTGGGCTTCGCAAACTTCCACTTCATGGTTTCGGTGTCTCCAGTACTCATATTTTGAATGGTAACAGTATCGTTTCTTCCCGGTTCTTGCGCTACCTCAACTGGCTTTCTCTTTACATTTGGGCCCATAGGTGCTTGATCAGCTTGAGGATTAGCGGGTGCTTGCAGCCCCATCCCCGTAGAATCGGCATGTTGCGTCTGCATACGGTTGGTATCGTATTTTGATTTTTGCTGTTGAGCCTGTTGAACCGATTGATCAGAGTTGGAGGCTTCGGGAACCGACTTCCATATCAATGAAATAACTTCTTGGTTAATCATTTCTATGAGCTGACGGAACATTTCAAACGCTTCTTTCTTGTATTCCAGAAGGGGATCTTTTTGGGCAAATGACCGTAATCCTATACCCTCTTTCACAGAATCCAATTCACGGAGATGTTGCATCCATTTATCATCAATCACCGATAATACTGCCGAGCGTTCTAGTGCTCGTAGTACTTCTCTTCCCTCATTCTCTAGAGCCGCTTCTACATCAACCACCACTCGCATTCGCCGTAAGCCATCGGTAAATACGACCTGAACTTTGTCGGGTCTACGCTCGGCTTGAGTTTCACTAATACGCTTCATCACTTCATAAAGTGGGGCGCTAATCATCTCTTCTTTTCTCTTATATACTTCTAGCGCTCGATTGATGATAAGCTCGCTTAAAGCCTCATTATCCTTAGCTCTCCATTCTTCCTCATTGAATGGAACATCTACCGCTAAATTTCGAAGTATTTCGGCATGCAGCCCCTCATAGTCACCTGCAGCCACAAATTCATCCACCCAATCTTCCACGAGTGATTCCAACATACCCAATAAATCGGTGCGTAATTGATCCCCAAGAAGTGCATGCTTTCTTCTCGCGTAAATCACATTCCGTTGATTATTGAGAACGTCATCATATTCTAACTGTCGCTTTCGAATACTAAAATTGTTCTGCTCTACTTTACTTTGAGCTCTCTCGAGTGATTTTGTAATCCAAGGGTGAGTGATTACCTCTCCCTCATCAAAGCTTAATTTATCCATGACCCCAGCAACACGGTCGCTCATAAATAGGGCCATCAATTTATCTTCCAAAGACACATAAAATTGTGAGAATCCAGGGTCTCCCTGACGTCCAGAGCGTCCTCTGAGCTGTAAATCGATACGTCTAGATTCGTGACGTTCGGTCCCTAAAATCGCCAAGCCCCCTTTCTCTTTAATACCCGGTGCTAGTTTGATATCGGTACCTCGACCCGCCATATTGGTGGCAACGGTTACCGCCCCAGGCTGTCCTGCTTGCTTGACGATGTCACTTTCTCTTGCATGTTGCTTAGCATTCAAAACATTGTGTGGAATGTTCGCTCGCTTCAACATGCGACTCATAGATTCAGACACGTCAACGCTGGTAGTACCTACCAATACGGGCTGACCGCTGTCGTGAAACTCTTGGATCTTTTGGATAATAGCATTGTACTTCTCTCTTTTGGTACGAAACACCAAATCCTCGTGATCTTCACGAGCAATTGGGCGATTGGTGGGTATCACCATTACGTCCAATTCATAAATCTCATTAAATTCTCCCTCTTCCGTTTCGGCCGTACCCGTCATACCTGATATCTTATGGTACATACGGAAATAATTCTGAAGAGTAATGGTTGCATAGGTCTGGGTTGAAGCCTCTACTTTAACCTGCTCTTTGGCTTCAATGGCCTGATGTAGCCCGTCGGAATACCGTCTTCCAGAAAGTACTCGGCCCGTATGCTCATCCACAATCTGAACCTTTCCTTCCTGAACAATGTATTCCTCTTCTCTTTCGAAGTTGGTATAGGCTTTGAGCAACTGATTTACGGTGTGAATACGATCTCCGCGTTCAGCAAATAGGCGATGTAATTCAGAGAATTTTTGCTCACGTTCTTGTCGAATACCCGCTTTAATTTCTGTGCGTTGTTTCTCTTTGTATTCTTCACTGAATTCGCTGTTTTCTTCTATTGTACTTAGCTCCGCAGCTTCCTTAGTAGCGCATTCCGTCTCAATTTTCGATGTTTCTTCCCCTAAATCAGGAATGATAAAGAAATCTGAGTCCTCTCCTTTCTGAGTAATAAACTCCCGACCTTTATCTGTCATCTCAATGGAGTTCATCTTCTGATCAACCGCATAGTACAGATACTCATCTACAACGGGCATATTTTTAGCGTTGTCTTGCAAATAAATTGCCTCGGTTCGTTGAATAAGCTTTTGGATGCTGGGTTCCTGAAGCATTTTCTTAAAACGAGTATTCTTAGGGAAACCGCGCTGTACGCGAAAAAGTGCTAGGCCTGCATCATCTTCATTTCCTTCATCCAAATGTTTTTGTGCTTCCTGAACCAATGCAGCAACCAACTTCTTTTGTGCATTAACCAAGGACTCTACCCGAGGCTTCATCTCCAGATATTTATCTGATTTGTTGTCGTTGGGTACTGGACCTGAAATAATCAAAGGAGTCCTGGCTTCATCAATTAATATAGAATCTACCTCATCAATTATGGTATAGTGATGTTCACGCTGTACCAATTGATCTTTGTTGATCACCATGTTATCTCGAAGATAGTCGAAGCCAAATTCATTATTGGTTCCATAGGTAATGTCGGCACGATATGCCGTTCTTCTCTGCTCGGTGTTTGGTTGATACCTATCGATACAGTCTACTTTCAACCCGTGAAAATTAAAAATAGGTTCGTTCCATTCGGCATCTCGTTTGGCCAAATAATCGTTCACTGTTATTACGTGCACTCCTCTACCCGCCAGAGAATTGAGATAGGCAGGGAAAATAGAAACCAGCGTTTTACCTTCACCCGTTTTCATCTCAGCCACTTTGCCTTGATGGAGCGCAATAGCACCCACAAGTTGAACATCGTAGGGAATCATATTCCATTGCACTTCATCGCCCGCTACTTTCCATGATTTGCCCACAAATCTTCGGCAGGTATCTTTTAATACCGCATAGGCTTCCGGTAAAATTGCATCTAAGGTTTGCTCGATTTGTTCGAGCTCTTGCTTTTCAAGCTGCTCCAATTGATCGGTGAGCTGCCTGAATTCTCCCGCTTGTAGTTCTTCAATATGATCTAATTTCTTTTTCAGCTCGGAAATTTGTTCGCCGGTTTGCTTGGTGGCTTCTGAAATTCGCCGTTTGAATTCATCGGTTTTTGCCTTTAACTCGGCGTCGGATAGCGATTCAAGTTCAGCAGCATGAGACTTAATTTGATCGACCAGTGGTTGAATAGTTTTTATATCCTTCTCGCTTTTCGATCCAAAAAGTTTGGTAATGAGTTTACCTACCTTATCTATCATGGGATTTGAATAGTAAATTTATAAAATGGATGCTTGTTTTGATGCCAATTCATAGCAGGCTTAAGGAAAACAAGATACCCTTAAATGTAACCTTTCAAACGAGGCCGTTCAACAGGTGTTGCATATAAGTTTAAATTCCTTTGAATATTATTCGATTTATAGAAAAATATGCCTATATTTGAGGCTCTTTTGGATATTGTAAAAACATTAAGGAAATCCATCCATGAAACGTACATACCAACCCAGTAATCGAAAGCGCAAAAATAAGCACGGATTCCGTGACCGTATGTCTACTGCAAGTGGCCGAAAAGTACTTGCCGGACGTCGCGCAAAAGGCCGTCATAAGTTAACGGTAAGTGATGAGCAAAAAGGAGCTAAATAATTTAGTAGCTCCTCTCACACCCTCTATTCCGGCATATAAATTGCCAAAAAAATCAATAATGAGAGGAAAAAAGGCTTTTAAAGAGCTCTTCGAAGCCTCTCAATCATTTCGTTCGGGTAGCCTTTTATTTCGTTACGCTATTTCTCTTGAAAGCATTACGGATGCAAGCCTTTCAACACAAGCAATAAGCCCGTCTAACAGCACTTTTAGCTCTTTTACTCCTAAAGTAGCGTTTATCGCTCCCAAGCGTATAGGTAACGCTGTTTTAAGAAATCGCAACAAGCGTTACATGCGTGAGGCTTACCGGCATGCCTCTCATGAACTGAATCTTTTTACCAATCTACATGCATTCCATTTGCATTTGGGTATCATAGCCCGTTATTCTAGCACTGGAATTTCAAAAACGGAACAAGACATGCAGAGAGGTTTAGAAATACTTCTGGGGCGTTTGAAAAATAATGACTTAACTTCCCCACAATCTCACTAAATTCATTGTACCGAATACTAACCCAATAAAATTGTTGTTTTGGATAAGAATACCATCGTAGGATTTTCACTTATTTTCGTATTAATGCTTGGTTGGTTTTATTTCACCCTCCCATCCGAAGAGCAACTTGCCGAGCAACAACGTCAACGACTTTTAAGAGACAGTTTGGCACAGGTTGAACAAACCATGAGCCCTGAGCTTGAAGATAGAGCGATGAACAGTGCCCGGAACCAGAGTTCAACTATGTTCGACGCTCAAAATGAGATGTCAATAGAAAGTGGAGATGCTGAGGTTAACACCTATGGTATCTTTGGTAGTCTTCAGGATACTACTGAACGCTTTATTACGGTGGATACCCCTCTTTACTCTGCTGTATTTACCAACCGTGGCGCTGGACCTTCTTCCTTTACCCTGAAAGAATATGTGAATTGGGCGGGAGCTCCCATACAGATGATTCGGGATACAACCTACTCAGCCTACAATTTGGGTTTTCTAAGTACCGAAAATTACAACATTGAAACGCAGCAAATTCTCTTCGAACAAGAATTAGCGCTTAGTACACTTTCGGTAGGGGAAGGCGAAAGCAAAAGCGTTAGTTACCGACTTCCACTAGAAAATGGGGGAGCATTACGCTATACCTACACCTTCTTTTCCGATGAGTACGAAATTGATTTGCGGATTGAATACATCGGTATACAGGATTATATACTTGGACGAACCGTTGATTTTGGTTGGACTAGCCCACTTAATTTTACAGAAAGAGATCGTGTGCAAGAGGCCCTCGCCACCTCGGCGTACCTTTATGCGGGTGGTGAATTAGAGCAATTAAAGATCAGCGACCCTGATGAAAATAACGGTTTTGAAGAACTGAACGTAAGTGGCAGCGTAGAATGGGTAGCGACTAAAACGAAATTCTTTGCGCAACTGATTCAACCATTGATTCCAACCGAGGGGGCTCTACTTTCGGGACAAATTAATGGGAAAGTGGATGTGGCAACTACTCAGCATGCCTACGGGGCCATGGTAAACACCGATATTCCAAGTAACGGGATACAAGATTATAAACTTTATATCGGCCCAATGAAGTATGCCGATATGAAAAGCTATAACGAGCATGCCTTTGATATGGTTGAAGTTGGTTATGGCTGGTTACGCTGGTTTTCGGATCCATTTGTTCGATTTATTGTGATTCCTTTCTTCAACATTATGGGTGGATTCATTTCGAACTATGGGGTGCTTGTAATCATATTTGCCGCCTCAGTAAAGCTTATTCTTTCACCCCTTACCTTTAAAAGTTATAAGAGTATGGCGGCGATGCGCGAATTGCAGCCACTCATGAAGGAAATTCAAGAAAAGTATAAAAATGATCCGCAGAAGCAACAAAAAGCTACCATGGATTTATATCGAAAGAACAAGGTAAACCCACTTGGTGGCTGTTTACCCATGCTTCTTCAATTTCCTATTCTTATTACCCTCTGGAGATTTTTTCAAAATTCAATACTCCTACGGCAAGAATCCTTCTTGTGGGCCTCTGACTTATCGGCACCCGATTTTATTATTAATCTTCCTTTTGGAATCCCGTTCCTTGGGGATCAAATTGCAGGTTTTGTCATCTTGATGGCGATATCCATGGGGCTTCAAAGTAAACTCACGGGTGGGGCTAGTGGAGGTGGAGCTGCTAGCGGGGCGATGGCTCAGCAAATGAAGATTATGCAATATCTTCTACCCTTTATGATGTTGTTTATCTTTAACAATTTTGCGTCCGGATTGAGTCTGTATTATTTGATTTTCAACGTCTTATCTATTCTTCAGCAACTCTATATTAATAAGAATACGCATAAGGCAGCTCTAGCAAAGACTTAAGTAATTTTCTTATTCGGTCGATACCTAAACTTTCAGGCTTGGTACCCCATTAATTAAGCTGATTGCCATCGGTATCAATACGAATAAAAAAAAACAAACTGAACCAGTCATACTTATTCTACCTTCCTTTGATAAGTTCTGCACTATACCATTATCCGGTGACGCGATTAGCTGAAACGGGATTGGAATTATGGAGTCCCATTCAAAAACAATGGGTCAAGAACCGTCCAGAAGAACGTATTCGACTTCGATTAATCGAATACTTCTTACATGAGTGTGGTATATCGAGGAATTACATTGCTACAGAAGTCCCCTTAGAGTTACAAAAGGCCACTCGCGGCAGGGCCGATATTGTCTGTTTTGATTCCAATCATCAACCCCATTGCCTCATAGAGTGTAAACGGCCTAAAGTTAATCTAGACGAACAGGTCGCCCAACAAATTGCGCAATACAATCATCGCCTAGATACTCCTTATTTACTCATATCGAATGGAAGAGTAGACCTTTGGTATACCCAAACAGAATCGGGTATACAATATCTCAACCATTTACCGGATCAATATTCAGGTGGCATTGACTTCATTAGAGATTTCGAATATTGGGTCGCTCGAGGGTTCATTCATCCAGATACACCCGAAGAATTAAAAATGCCATTTATGGCTCTTTGTAATGAGTTGTATCAAGATCCTGAGTCACCTAGTATTTACGTCTCTTTTGGTCCCACACGTGAGGACTTGCCCTTGGAGAATTATTACCATATTACTCGTGTCCAGCAACATATTCGTTTGGCAATCGGCTTAAACGGTAAGGGAAAAGAGTGTACTTTAAATGCCGTTTTAAGTGTTCATGGGCAGAGTGTTAAACTGTTGACCCTCAATTTATTGGCATTGGCAAATGGGGATGAGAAGCATGCCAAATTATATACCCATAAAGGTGTTGAGGAGGTACACATTCCCCATTTGAATCCACTTTTACACAGAACTATTTGGCAGGAGCCCTTGAGGGAGTACCTTCTTGCTGAAGTTTAGTCCATTCACGATTCCACCGAATCCAACCTGACCAAGCTAAAAGGGTAAAAATCAGAAACTGTCCACTAGTCAGGATTAAACCTTTATAGAAATATAGAGGAATAGATACCAAATCTGTAGCAATCCAGAAAAGCCAATGCTCTAATTTTTTCTCTGCCATTAACCACATTCCAACAATGGCAAATGAAGTTGTTAGTGAATCCCAAAAAGGCACATCACTATCAGTAAAGTTGACTAAAATAGTGTAAAGGGTGATCCATGACATGCCAAAAAAGAGTAGCGATCGTGTCCAGTATATTCCATCATTTTTAGTGATGGGCTTGAAAGGCTTTTTTTCTTCAGGTTGAAGCCACTGGTACCAACCATAGATACTCATCAAAAAATAATACCCATTCACTCCCATATCTGCATAAAGTTGATATGTGAATGCTAGATATATGTATATGGCAACACTGATCATGCCGATAGGATAGACCCAGATATTTTCTTTTACAGAGTACCAGACACTACCCAGGCCCGTAAGCACAGCGATCCATTCGAGCAATGAAGTCTGCACTATGCCTTCTACAAGTGAAGACCAAAGAGATATGATGAAGGCGCCTATCACGATACTATTAGATACTATACGATGCTAAACCTTTGCTTTTAACACTCCAGTGAGATTTAATTTGTGGATGGGAATAAGATAGTTGGTCAGTATTTCATCTTTATGGATACCCAAAAGCCCCGTACCTCTAAAATCTACAATACATACTTTTTCTTCACGCTGAATTATTTCTCCTATGCCGTAAAATTCAGGACTTGGCCCATAATAAACTAAGTCTCCTGGGCGTAGTTCATTCTTGGCTCTTCGATGGAAGGGCATAATCACCGGCAATAGATCTAACCGATAAGACAGTCTGCGTTTAGAGCTCAGCGACATACCTCACCCCTCTTGCTATTTCAATGACTCTCGATTCACCATTCTGCTGAATAGAAACTTTAGTTATGGTTAAGGGCAAATGATTCTGGGCCAACTGTGGCCATTCAATCACACATATTCCATCTCCATAAATATACTCTTCAAATCCTATCTCCATGAGCTCACGATCCGATTCAAGCCGATATAAATCAAAATGGTAGATAGTAACATCTGTGGAGTGAACAGGATGTCGGCCTTCGTACTCATGAACAAGAGCATAGGTTGGGGATTGTACATCGGATTCTTTTAACCCGAAATAAGAAGCCATACCTTTGACGAAATGTGTTTTTCCTGCCCCTAAACCGCCCTCAAGAACCACTACATCACCTTGTGATAGTTCTTCTGCTAAAGCTTTCGCACACGCTAAGGTTTGTTCTACCGTTGTAACTGTAACTACCTGATGGACCATCTCTTGATTAGACATCTTGTCTTTTAGGTTCGAGAGTTGCAATTGGAAGAATCATTTCTTCCATAGAAGCTCCCCCATGCTGAAAGGTATCCTTATACCGATTTTGATACTTATGATAATTGGTGGGATACACGAAATAATAGTTTTCTTTTGCAATCAGATAATCTTTCACGTTTGAATAGGTAGGAAGCTGAAAATCTTCGGCGTTTTTAAAACTGATAACGGCTTGTTCATCCTCTGCATTCAAATTACGACCATACTTATAACGAAGACTGGTGGCCGTATCCTTATCTCCAAAAACCTTGGTGTCTCGAAGCGATCGAACCGAGCCATGATCCGTGGTTATTATCACATGCACCGACTCCTCGGATAGATCACGGAACATCTGAAAAAGGCTTGAATGCTGAAACCAAGCCTCTGTAATGGCGCGAAATGCGGTCTCATCAGGTGCTAACTCTTTAATAACATCCGAATCGGAGCGTGAATGAACCAGTGTATCAACAAAATTGAATACAAATGCAGCCAGTGGACTCTGAGCATAGCTCCTGATTTTTTGAGCAATCTGTCGACCTTCTTGCGCGTTTAAAATCTTCTCGTACTTGGCTTTAATATCAAGTCCCTGTCTGGCCAAATACGCCTCCAAGAGTTCGTGCTCGTGGCGATTCCAAGAATGCTCATCTTGCCCCTGTTCCCATAGAGACGGATGACGCTGTGATATTTGAAGAGGGGTTAATCCAGAAAAAATGGCATTTCTTGCGTAGGGCGTTGCCGTTGGTAGGAGCGAAAAGTAAAAATCCGTTTTAATTTCGTAAAAGGTACTCAGGTACTTTTCAAATACTAGCCATTGATCATAACGCATGCAGTCGATTACAAAAAGCATGACATGTTTACCCTGTTCAACCAATGGTTTTACGTAATTACTAAGTATCCCTGGCGAAAGCATAGGATGTTCTGGCGAGACCTCACCATCCATCTGTTCATATGATTGAATCCACTGTGCGTAGTTTTGTTCAATCATTTTACCAAATTCTCGATTTGCCGATAAAAATTGATCGTCCAACACTTGGCGTAAAGCTTCATCCCCTTGACCCAAATCCATTTGCCACTGGGTCAACTTCTTATAGGCATCCACCCAATTCTGCCAACTACTTCGGTGATGCAATAGTGCATCCATTTCAGGGAAAGAACGGAGATAGGATTGCGCAGATTTTTCACTCTCAAGTCGGCTACGATCTAGAATCTTTTTTACCGTTAGAAGAATTTGGTTGGGATTAACGGGCTTGATAAGATAATCCGAAATTTTAGCCCCAATGGCCTCTTCCATGATGGATTCTTCCTCACTTTTGGTAATCATAACCACCGGCAACAGAGGAAATTTCGACTTAATAATTTCTAGCGCTTCTAAGCCACCCATCCCTGGCATTTGCTCATCTAGAAACACCACATCAAATACCTGCTGGTCAATCATGGCTACCGCATCACGGCCATTGGTAACCGCAACCACTTCAAATCCTTTCCTCTCTAGGAAAAGAATATTCGACTGCAATTGATCAATTTCATCATCAGCCCATAAGATGCTTGGCATGGTACTAGGATTAGTAATTGATGTTAATTCTTAGTTTATCTCTGATTTGGTCGGAACCTTATCGCACACTTCTTGCTCAATAAGTAATGAAGCAGAAAAATTCTAACCGATAGAATATACAAAACCCTATTCGTTCTTGTATGATGATAAGGTTTTCCCCTATTTCATACCCGATTTACTGCACTTCTCTTAAATAGATCATGGGTTTTAATTTCTGAAACCTTTTCTCACCAATCCCTTTGACCTCTAACAGTTGCTCAAGGGCAGTAAATCCATTGATCTGCTCCCTATAGCTGACAATGCGTTGAGCGTAGACTTCTCCTATACCTGGAAGCTTGACCCAATCTTGCAAATTAGCCTCGTTCATTTCAACCCGAATAGAATCTAAACTGTTTTCCCCTTTGTCTATGGAAGCACCTGCAGCAAGCAAGGCTCCTTGCACCCTTGTTGAATCGATCGAGTCCATTTGAGCATGGTACAGCCGCACTTTCTCATTAAAAGCCTCATATTCCTTCGTATAGTCAAAGGGCTTACCATAAAACCATTCATACGAAATTGCCAAATGTGCTAAAGTTACCAACACCAGTAGAAAACTGATGAATTTCACTTCCATTCGGCTAATGCCCAAATGCTGAGTCCAATAAAACAATAATCGTTTCCAATAAGATTTAGCTGACATCATGGTAATCTAGCCCAATGTATATCCCCTTTATTTCATGTTATATTATGGAAGAGTTACTTTGTTGGGTTTCCTTACACCTAAAAACTTTTGATATCCTTTTAGACGAAGGTGTATATTGTAAAATCATTTTTTGAATGTACGCAGTGAGGCTCGCTACTTTATATGCCATTGAAATCGTAGTTTCGCTAGAACCAATCCTAAACCGCGCTAAATGTCGCTATCAGAAATCATCGTTTCGGAACATTCCTTTGACTATCAAGGTATCCGCTTGTATTGGGATCAGGTTTCTCGGGCTGAAGCAACTACCGATGGTTCGCAAAAAAATCCCATCATTATATTACATGGATGGGGTGCCAGCAAAAAAGTAATGCGACCACTCGCTCAAATGTTGGCGCATCATCGGGATTGTTACGTTTTAGACTTGGCAGGATTTGGAAACTCAGAAGAACCAAAACAAGCTTGGTGTGTAGATGATTATGTAGATAGTGTGATTGCTTGGGCCGAACATTTACATCTTGTAGAATTTGATCTATTAGCTCATTCCTATGGGGGCCGAATAAGCTTAAAACTGTTGAGCCGCTCCTGGGGGAGTCGGGTACAAAAAGTAATCATAACAGGAGGTGCCGGCATGAAACCCAGAAGAAGTCTTCGATACTACTATCGTAAGTATCTTGCAAAAACCTTAAAAGCTCCTTTTGCCCTTTTACCTGAACCATTAAAAACCAAGGGCCTAGAACGTTTGCGAGCAACAGATTTATGGAAATCGCTTGGATCAAGTGATTACTCCGCCCTATCTGGGGTCATGAGAGAAACCTTCGTCCGTTCGGTTACCGAATTTTTGGAGTCTAGTCTACCCAAAATCACCCACGAGATGCTTTTAATTTGGGGAGAACAAGATGAGGCTACTCCTGTCTATCAAGGCAAACGTATTGAAGCGGGTATTCCTGGTGCGGCCCTCGTAATTATAGATGGTTGTGGACATTACGCCTTTTTAGACAAGCCCAAACAGTTTGTAGCTATTGCAGAAGCGTATCTATCGCCATAGCATCGGGTAGAGCATAGGAGTAATTGAGTGAGGGAAATTTCAATTCTTTACTAATTAGTGCAATTCCAACATTTTGAATCCTATTACCTGATCGATCTCCATGGGGGCCGTATATAGGGTCATTACATATCGGGTGTCCCCACCAATCCAGGTGTAATCTAATTTGATGTGTTCGACCGGTCAATGGACGACATTCTACCAGATAAGAATCTTTTGGCAGTTGACCAACTTGAGGGAGATAACTAACCATGGTTACCGCATCAAGTCCACCTTTCAGATTGGGAGCACACTCAAAAACAAAGCCCTTTTTTCTTTTTACTGGCACTTGTATCCGTTGGGTATCGGCCGTTGGGGGTAGCTTGTTGACCAAAGCCCAATAGGTTTTCTGAACATTTTGTGATTGAAAGGCCTCCGTAAAAAGACGGGCATATTCTTTGTTTTTAGCAAGCACGACCAAGCCCGAGGTAACCGCATCTAGTCGGTGCACAATTTTTAGATCATGGTAGCCCATTTCAGCAAGTATGGAAACCAAAGTGTTTTTGTGATATCGACCCCCCGAGTGCATCGGAAGAGGCGCCGGTTTGAACACCACAATAAATCCAGGTTGTTCATCAATAATATGCACTTCATTAGGCACACTAGGCTCTATCATCGTTGGAACATGATGCAGAATCACATCAGAAATCATAAGATCCTGGTCGAATAGCTCCGCTTCATCGACTATTTTTCCCATTCGCTCAACTTGTATCAACCCATTATTTATTCGATGATGCCACTCTTTTTTGCTTATATGAGGAAACCTATGAGTCAAGTAATGAATCACAGAATAAGTCGGCTCATCAGCCTTAACCCGAATACGATGGGTGATAGAATAGGGTGCAACTAAGCGGATATTACGAGAGGCACCCATTAGGTTCTTCCGCTATCGCTTTCTCGATGAAGGATTTGTTACGTTGCTTAAAGTCATCATCAAAATAATTATACCACTTGCGGAATGGTTGAAAGGCATGCTCGGGGTCGAATGGTCTTCGGTACTCACTTTGCTTACACTCTTCACTACAACAGCCCTCCATTTGTAGTGCACCTTCCTCGGAGCAAACAAAGAGTTTGTTACACTCCATATTGGCACAGTTAACGTACGTGTCGGCAGGAACTCCTGTTATTTCACAATGGGCGATGGGGGATAAATCTTTGGGATTAACGGGAACAATTAATCGGTCGTCAAACACAAAGCACTTGCCTTTAAAGTGCTCTCCCCCCTCTTTGTAGGCATAATTTAAAATACCACCATGTAATTGGTTCACATCTTCCCAACCTTGATCTTTCATGAGCACAGAAAATTTTTCGCATCGAATTCCACCCGTACAATACATCAAGACTTTTTTGTCTTTTGGAATATCGACTTGGGAAAGCCATTCAGGAAAATCATAAAAATTCTTAAGGTCAGGGGTTATGGCTCCTTCAAAATGACCAATTTTAGACTCATAATTATTTCTCACGTCAATCATCACATAGTCTTCGCCCGACTCCATTACCGCTCGCCATTCATGGGGTTGAAGATGATTGCCCCCATACTTTGGATCAACACCATCTACATGAAGGGCTACAATCTCTTGTCGAACTTTACAAATTAGCTTCGCAAATGGTACTTCATGATAGGATTCTTGTTTAAACTCAGTGTTTTCAAAGCCCTGATGAGACCATACGAAATTCTTGTATGCTTCAATTTGTTCGGAAGTCCCTGAAGCCGTCCCATTAAGCCCTTCGCTAGAAATATAAATACGCCCTTTTAACCCTAATTCTTTACATTTACGCTTGTGTGCTTTACAAAATTCTTCGGGTGATTCGATGGGATGGAATTGATAATAAAGTATAACTTCGAACATAATGCTTTGGTTTGTATATCCTTAAAGCGTTAAGATAAACATAATTTAGCTGTAAGTACTACCTTGGGATTCAATAAAGTAAATCGATTTCACCTATCTTTGGAGATGAGTTATAGACGATACTATAGGGTGCTCAAGGGAAATTTAATACGCAGCATTTTCATCCTTTTTTTTATGGCATGGATCGGGCAAAATGCACTGCTTAGCGCCCAGACTCATGTAAACGAGGAATCTTCTGAAGCACTTTACTGGCCACATATACAGATTGGGGAAGATGCTGTGCCCATTGTTAAATGTCTCACACCATTAGTGGCCAATCATTCCGCTGATTCACTGTATGAGGCCCTTGGATTCACTCCGACCAATATACCCAAGCTCGGTGTTAGTTCACTAGCACTGACCGATCAACAATTCATTTCCGAATCTGGTAAGTTCACCATTCATTACTCTACAACTGGTACCGATGCCGTACCGCTTGCAGACGAAAACTCAAATAGCATACCTGACTTCGTAGAATGGGCAGCCATTGCTGCCGATTCTTCCTATCGCGTACAAATTTTAGAACTAGGATACCCAGACCCTATCCCATCAGGAGCCAGCTATGATATTTACCTTAAAGATTTATCTGGATATGGAGCATATGGGCTAACCAACACCTCTCGGTTTGGACTGTTTCCCTGTGGAATGAATACCACAAAAAGCTGCATCTACAGTGAAAATGATTTTGTAGGCTATCCCCCAAATACCCATCCAAGCAACCAATCGCGTGGAGCCCTTGAGGTAACCATTGCCCATGAGTTCAAGCATGCTATACAATACATTCAAAATGAATGGTCTGGAGAAACGGATGATTGGGCTGAAATGGATGCTACCCTTATGGAAGAAGTTGTGTACGATGAAGTAAATGACTATTACAACTACATCGAAAATTTTTCATCAGACTTATTCCAACGAGCGTATCAAAGCCTAATTCCTGGATCCTATGAGGACATTACCTTTGCCCTCTATTTTCATGAGCACTTAGGTTCTGAGTTTTGGCCTGAGACATGGCGTTTAATTGAACAAGATAATCAATTGAGTTTTTTAGATGCCGTTCGAAGCACTCTTGAAGCGCGGGGCCTATCATATACCAAAACCCTCTCGGAAGCCTATGCTTTTCATTTTGCCTCAGGTGAATTCAATAGCCCTATTGATTATGGATTTAATGAGCGATATGAATATCCAAATCCTCGGATTGAAGGAACCATTAAAGACCTACACTTTGACGATGAGGGTATCGATGGAGATTTAACTAGGCTAAGCAGCCGATATTATGAAGTAGCCATTCAAAGTGAACTTGGAACATTTGCTCAAGTGAATCTTAGTGCCGATGATGCCAATGTTATATTGGGAGTTTTAATTTATGAGAAAACAGGCTTGGTTAGCTTTAAAGTACTCGAAAGTAATGGATTCATCGATACTAGCGCTGAATTACCCTTGGGAGTTAATTGGACCAATATCGATAAATTAGGACTCATTATTACTCAGACGAGTTCCAACACAAATGCCTATTATAAAGTACAAGTCACTGAGTATTCCTTAGGAGAAGACATCGTGCTCTCTCAAAACTATCCGAATCCTGCAAGTGATTATACCCAAATTGATGTTTGGGTTCCTTTGGTATCGGATCTGAACATCGAGCTTTTTGATATTTTAGGCCGAAAAATTAAAACCATTTATGCGGGGCTATCTGTTGCCGGTGAAAATACCTTTCGATTTAGCACGAGCGAGCTATCATCGGGAATATATGTGTATAGAGTAAGTGGAGCAGGGAGTATAGTTTCTCAAACTATGAGTGTTATTCGCTAGTTAGATACTCTAAATACGGTGGTATCATAGCTTTTTTATGCATCGATTTCTTTTTTTTACCAAAAAAAACTATACTATCGATAAATCATCTATTGTTGTATAACTGTCCTATCATCGAAGAATTTTATCTTCGTCCTCTTTTTGCGTCCCTCATATGAATAAAGCCCGTTTAGTAGACGAACTAAGTAAACAGCTTGATTTACCTAAATCTACTGCAGAAACGTATTTGGTTGAATTGGTTGATCTCATGAGCACGGAGCTCAAGAATGGTAATGGGTTTAATGTACCTGGGCTTGGCCAATTCGAAACACGGGAACGTGCTTCATACATTGCATATAACCCTCATTACAAAAAGAAGATGCGTGTACCTGCCAAACAGATCGTGCAATTTACACCATCCAAAAATGTAAAAGACGAACTCAAAGAATCTGGGCTATGAGCAGCAAACGTAATGGCAGTGAGTTCATCGATATTTTTGCTCATCGAGCCGATATATCTAAAAAAGATGCTCGCTCTTTCATAGAAGCCTTTTCGGATATCATCACCGAAGTAGCCATAAGTGAAGGTAAAGCGAATGTTTCTGGATTTGGCAGTTTCACCGTTACAGAAGTAGCCGATCGGGAGGGAACTCAGCCAGGGACAGGAGAAACTATTATCATCCCGGCTCACCGAAGAATGAATTTTAGTCCTTATAAAAAACTTGAAGAAACGGTTAATAATACCTCTGCTGAAGAGGAGCATATAAACGAGAATACACCATCATCTACCGAAAAGGGTCACAATACTACTATGAAAACTGAATCAAACGCCTTTGCTGCTTTACTGGATGAAATTGAATCTCAAGCAAAACAGCAATCCAAGGCTACCAAGGATATCCCTGATACTGCAGTTACTCCGGCAACAGATACGCCAAGAGTAGCCAAAAAACCAACCGAATTCGTTCCCCCTGAACTAGAAAGGCAAAACAGCTCAGAAGAATTGGAACAAAAGGCCGCATTGCTAGACGAACTTGAGGAATTGATAAAACAAAAGAAAGAACTCTTACATCAAAAACCCGTAGGCTCAAGTTTGGATGTAAGTATTCAAGATGATGAGCAAAATGAGGCCCGAAGCGATGAACAAATTCCCACATCACATGAGGAAAATAAGCCTCAAAAATCTAAAAAAAGTAAGTTTTTAAACGCATTTAGTTCAAAAAAGTCAACCGTTATGTCTAGTGATTCGAATACTGATACCTCCGATGAGGCGACCGAATCGGCTAATAGCTTATCACTAAAAAACAATCTTACTAAGAAAAGTTCGCATGAGAAGCAGTATGTCTCTGTGGATGAAGAATTGCTCATTGGACTTATAGGGTCTATGGACGAATTGCAACAAGCTATTTCAAGCCTAAATGCAAAGTCAAAACAATTAAGTAATCCAGCGACCGGAGTGATTCAGTTTGATCGCACATGGTTTCTTTCGGGTGGTTTCATAGGCGCAATCGTCTTATTTATCAGTGGTTTTTTTCTGGGTAATACCATGGATCTAATAAATCCCCCGATAAACACATCTGTGAATCCGCTTAGCTCAACCGCTACTGTTACGGCGGCCGAAGCCAATGAAACGCCTGAAGTAACTGAATCTGAAGAAATACCCACTATTATCAATGAAGCTGAAGGAAGCCTAACAAATGCTCCAGTGAGCAACAATACAGCAACTCAAGCCACGAACAATAGTGGAACAATTCGATTTGACAGCACTATCGGGCTATACAATATGGCTGATCAAATTTATGGCAACCCACGCCTATGGGTACTGCTGTTTGAAGAAAACTTTAGTACCGCTCAAAACCCAGACGATATCCCAGATAACACCGTACTCAACATACCTCGAATTGGACAAAATGGGTCGCTAACCCCCTTAGAACGCGAACGCTTACGCATTGCATTATTACATGTTGCTCAAGCCTATGACAATGCAGGCAAATCCAGCCTTGCTCTAAGCTACCGTAATGCATCAAACTACTATCCAAATACGATGTAAGATTAACTGATTAGATCCAGACCTAATCGATCAGAAATACTAAAACCGGTTGAAGTTAAACGGTAGCAAGCTCCTTCTTTTCTCAACCATTTATGGTGTACCATTTGTTCTAATCTAGTTTCTTGCCTCTCGGTTAATTGGTACTCGTAAACGTTTTGTAAGTATTCCCTATCCAATCCACTTGCTGTACGCATGCTTAACCAAAGATATTCTTCAACCAAGGCCGAATGATCCATTTTTTCGGCCCTTTCTAATCCGATTTCCAGTATTTGTTGAGCCTGTTCTAAATATTTAGTCAGATCACGTGCATTGGACCAACGCACGGCCGAACGCGAAGAAGGTTTCCAAAAGGAATGTGCACCAGGTCCGAAACCCAGATAATTACCATGATACCAGTATAATTGATTGTGTAGAGCCTCCTTTCCTGGCCGAGCAAAGCTACTCACCTCATAGCGATTCAACCCGTGTGAAAACAAACGCTCTTCCAAGGCCTCCATGTGCTCTGCCACCGTATCATCTTCAGCGGGAATTACTCGACCCAAATCCACCTGCTTGGCAAGGCGAGTATTATTTTCTACGGTAAGAGCATATGCTGAAATATGAGGAGGATTAAAGATCATTAATTGCTGAATATCTTCATAAAGCTCCTCTAAACTCTGACCCGGTTGACCATAAATTAAATCAACTGTGTAATTTCTAATGGGTGATTGCATCATCGCCTCTAGGGCTTGAATAGCCTGGGATCTTGAATGAGCTCGATGCATAAACTTCAGGCGCTCTTCTGCAAATGTCTGAACCCCCATACTAATGCGATTTACCCCTAGTTCTGATAACTCTCGAAGATAGGATAGGCTCACATCATCGGGGTTTAATTCCACAGTGAATTCCCTTAATTCTAAGGTAAAAACCCGCTTAATGGCATCGATTATTCTCTGCAGGCTAGATATAGCTAATAAGGAAGGGGTTCCTCCACCTATATATAAGGTGTGAAAAGTATTACTCGCATAATGGGTCCCTTCATAAGACTCAATTTCTTGAATTAAGGCATTTACGAAGGGTTCTTTGAATTCTTGCCTAGTAACAAAATAAAAGTCACAATAGGAACACGCCTGTTTACAAAACGGGATATGTAAATAAAGGCCTGATAAAAGATCTAATCGTTTAGGCATTAAGTATGGGAAGGATCCTTAGGCTCATGCTTACCAGCATTAAATTCCTGCCGATTATAAAAGGGATTCTCCTCAAAGCTATGCTCTCCTCTATACACTCGGCTGTACTTGATATAGTTTTGCGCATACTGCGTTATGGATGCCCGTTCCTCATCACTAAGAGGCCTAACCGCTTTTGCAGGTGAACCCATATAGAGATAACCAGAAGCAAGTGTTTTTCCTGGGGGTACCAGCGTACCAGCTGCTATAATCACCTCAGATTCGATAACACACTTGTCTAGCAAGGTGGCATTCATTCCGATAAGCACAGAATCATGAACCGTACACCCATGAACGACGGCACCATGACCAATAGTTACGTCATTCCCAATAATGGTTGGACCGGTTTGATTCATCACATGAATACACACATTGTCCTGCACATTGCTGCGGTCTCCTATCCTTATGGCGTTTACATCGCCACGAACGGTGGTATTGAACCAAACGCTGGACTGCTCTCCAATATGAACATCCCCTATGATATCGGCACTTTCAGCAACAAAAGCCGTTGGTGAAATGAGTGGTTCACACCCTAAAAAACCTTGTATCATCGGGATTATTTAATTTAGACTAGTCTAATTCGCGGTCTATGAGAACCTTAAAACCCATATAGGTTTGGGGATTGTTCTCTACTTTGATGCCATTGATGAAGAACGTAGGAGTAGCATTGATTCCCAGTTGAACTCCTTCTTTACGCTGCTCCATAACAATGCGATTCATTTCCGCAGAATTCATATCCGCCGAAAACATTTCAACATCTAAGCCTAACTCCTGAGCATAGCTTACAAAAATACTTTCCGCATTTCCTTTGGACCAAAGCTCTTGACCCTCAAAAATTTTGTCGTGCATTTCTTTGTATTTCCCTTGCTTACGAGCAGCTTCTGCCGATCGAGATGCTACATGCGCATAAGGATGCATTGAAAGTGGAAAGTGTTTGGTCACAATACTTACCTGATCGCCATAATCTTCACGGATTTTTTGCTCGATTGGGACAAAAAACTTACAAGCTGGACACTGATAATCACTGAATTTAACAATTTGAATAGGAGCCTCTGGATTAGGATTAATCTCAGGATTATAGCCAGAGGTTTCAGCAACTTGAGTACTTGATTGCTGTGCTTCAGAAGGTCCGCAAGCCGTAAAGACCAGAAGAAGTAAGGAAAAAACAGTTAGTCGATTCAAAACCATAATAAGATGAATGTTAATTGATTTGTATGTGTGAATAATGTCGTTCTAATATAGCAAAAATTTTTGGAATTACTCTCGAAATATCCGCTTCCGTATGCCCTTTTCCAAAGGAAAGCCGGACAAATTCACGTATTTCTTGTTCACTCTTACCCAAAGCCCTCATGCTCACATTCGGTTCGTCTGTCCCCGCCTGACAGGCACTTCCTGTCGATATCCCAATTCCCGCCTGATCACACTCTAACATGAAAAACTGGCCCTCCATACCTGGAAAACGCAAACCAAGGATAAAAGGAGATTGAAGAGCCTGATCAGCGGAACCCTCTATTACAGGAGCGTATGGCAATTCAGATAACTGTTCAATCCAATGATCTCTCAATCTTTGCACTCGCTCATACTCCGCTGCTCTATCCGCCATTGCCTCCTTCACCGCAGCGGCAAAAGCGGCCATTGAAGGGATTGGAAGAGTACCTGGACGAAAACTTTTTCGGGTTGAATTCGCCAGAAATGGATTCCATTCCACATTTGGGTTCATCCATACCGCTCCTATTCCTTTTGGGCCATAAATCTTGTGCGCCGACACACTCATAGCATCCACCCCTAAATCAAATACGTCTATCTCTAATTTTCCAAAGGCCTGAACAGCATCGCAATGAACCCGTGCACCTCGAGCATGTGCTAGTTCGGATAATTTTTTTACGGGTTGAAGGGTACCTAGCTCAGAGTTTACCAACTGAATCACAACTAAAGCCGTATCCTCACGCATTAACTCTTCTGTAGCCGATACCGAAACCACTCCTTCAGCCGAAACAGGCATATACTCAATCTGCCAACCTTCTTTTTGCAGGCGACTGATCACCTTAGCCACAGAATCATGTTCCAATGGGGAGCATAGAATATGTTTTTTTTGCGGATTCTGTTCTTTGATCCCATCTAAAAGTGCATAAATGGCTAGAAAATTACCCTCAGATGCTCCCCCCACCATATGAATATGTCGTCCTTGGGCACCCATTGCTCCGGCTATAATATTCATTGATGCATCCGCCACCTGTTTTGCTCTTGATCCTTCTTCATGAAGGCTACTAGCATTTCCATAATATTCCCTAGCTACTGCTGCATAGGTAGCAATGGATTGTTCACTCATTGGAGTAGTAGCTGCGTAATCTAGATAGATCATAGATGTTCCTAATTTCTAAATGCGAACCATGTATACTAATTAGATTATTCTAAATAGCGTTCAATCCCGCTTTAAGCAAGATCGTTACCAAAAATCGTTCTTCTTAGATAAAGTACGTATTTTATAGAGTAACCTTTTAACACTCCTACAATTTGATAGTCCTGCAATTGAGTGCTTATGCAATTTGATGCTCAGGTAAAAGGTACCTACCCTCGAAACCAACTGAAAGATTCTAGATCCTATGAACATTATCGCTTTTAAAGAACTCGTTAACCAAGCTCTGAAAGAAGATCTAGGTATGGGCGATTGGTCAAGTAACTGGATATTTTCATCTTCAACCCGAAAAAAAGGTCGTTTTGTTGCCAAACAAGCGGGTATTTTGGCGGGTGTCGATGTGTTGGAACAGGTGTATGAAGCACTTGGTGGAGGGGTTAGTATACATCGATTAATCAGTGACGGTAGCTCTTTTGAAAAAGGTCAGGTTATAGCAGAGGTTGAAGGTCCTGCTACCGTGTTGTTGAGTGGGGAACGAGTGATTTTAAATATCCTTCAACACCTTTCAGGAATTGCAAGTATCACCCATAGCTTGGTAAAATCACTGGATGATCCCAGCATTAAAGTCGCCGATACGCGAAAAACATTACCCGGCCTTCGCATGATCCAAAAATACGCGGTGCGTTGTGGGGGTGGATACAATCATAGATTTCGACTCGATGATGGAATCATGATTAAAGAGAATCATATCTCCGCAGCGGGTGGCATTAAAGCGGCTGTTGAACGGATTCGAGCTCAACAGGGTCATATGATTAAAATTGAGGTAGAAGTTGAA
>CAKZLH010000349.1 GCA_937125285.1 uncultured Balneolaceae bacterium
TAAAAGGGTACTCTTTCATGTAATTCGGTAGGTTGAATATCGAGGGTGTTGGTGAACCCATTGCTCGATTTTCCACCAGCTTGCTCGGCTAGAAAAGCAATGGGGTTGCATTCATATAATAAGCGCAGCTTACCCTTTGGATTTTTAGAAGTACTTGGGTACAAGTAAATTCCACCATTGATTAAATTTCTGTGGAAATCAGAGACCAATGAACCAATGTAGCGAGAGGTATAAGGCCGGTCATCTTCTTCTTTTTGACAATACTTAATGTAGTCCTTTACGCCCTGTGGGAAATGTATGTAGTTGCCTTCATTCACCGAATAAATACCTCCTTTTTCAGGAAATTTCATCTGGGGATGAGAGAGATAAAAAGTTCCAATGGCAGGATTTAGTGTAAAGCCGTTCACGCCCTTTCCTGTGGTATATACTATCATTGTGGAGGTGCCATAAATCACATATCCTGCCGCTACCTGCTTCCTACCTTTTTGTAAAAAATCATCTATGGTAACAGGTGCACCAATAGGAGTCACTCGACGATAAATAGAAAAAATAGTTCCTACGGATGAATTAACATCTATATTTGAAGACCCATCCAATGGATCCATTAGAACAACATATTTATTGGAATAAGAGTTATTTTGACTATTAACAGAAATAAAGTGTTCTTCTTCTTCACTGGCGATCCCACATACAATATTTCTGTTTATAAGGGTTTGTATAAATTTTTCATTTGCGTAGATGTCTAGTTTTTGCTGGTCTTCTCCCTGAACATTTTCGGTATTGGCATTTCCTAAAATATCTACCAGCCCTGCTTTATTGACTTCATGGTTAACCACTTTAGCGGCTAATCGAATCGAGTTAAATAGTTTGGAGAGTTCTCCTTCAGCATATTGGAATTCACTTTGTTTCTCAATAATGAACTCACCAAGGGTAGAGGGTCTAGACATAATGTTATGATTTAGATGATACCGTATAAAACGCATGTTTTTAACTAATTATTTAAGGGTAATGTACATTATTTTCCACTTTATTTAGGATGCTTTGTGCCACTAATTTTTACACTTTTATCTGCTTTATTATTATTTGAACTGTTATTATTAAGTATTTTATGTTCTATACCCGTTTATTTTTTATATGCTCCTACTTTTACTCTATCTCGCACTAGCCCTAACGGTTTCATTTATGTGCTCCATCTTAGAATCGGTGTTACTAACTACACCGCTATCCCATGCTAAGTTAATGGAGGAAAAAGGTGCTAAGTGGGCACCAAAGTTTATGAAATTCAAACAAGAAATAGACCGTCCACTATCTGCCATACTTTCGATGAATACCGTTGCTCATACGGTAGGGGCTGCTGGTGTTGGTGCTCAAGCTGTAGCGGTATTTGGAGAAGCTTATTTTGGTATAATTTCAGCTGTATTAACCTTATTGATTTTAGTGGTTACTGAAATAATCCCAAAGACCATTGGAGCACTTTATTGGAAGGGTTTAGGTGCCATAACTTCCTATACGATTCAAGTATTCATTTTCATTAGTTATCCATTGGTGTATTTATCGGCTTTTATCACTCAATCAATCACCAAAGGGAGAAAAGAACAATTTACCTCTCGTGAAGAGATTGCATTTATGGCTTCGTTGGGAGGTTCTGAGGGAGTGATCACGGATACCGAAGCAAAAGTAGTTCAAAATATTCTAGGCTTAAAGAAGTTAAAGGTTACTGATATTATGACACCCAGAGTTGTTCTACAAACCGCCGATATTTCTATGGGAATTGATGATTTTTTGGCGAAAGAACCATATGAAAGCTTTTCTAGAATTCCACTGTTTGAAAATGAAGAGGAAAATATTGTTGGATATGTGTATCGACCTACCCTCTTAGAATTGGTTGCCAAAGGTGAGGAAAATATCTCATTGAAGGATGAAAAACGCCCGATTCTAATATTCCCTCAGCAGGCAAGTTTGGTTTCTATTTGGGAACAAATGCTGGAACAAAAAGAACATATTGCGCTTATAGTTGACGAATATGGAGGCATTGAGGGACTTGTTACCATGGAGGATATCATCGAGTCACTGCTAGGTCTTGAAATCGTCGACGAACGCGATACCATTGTAGACTTACAACATTATGCGCGTAATCGTAAAAGAGAAAGAGCGTCTTTCTAGAGGTTTTTCTTCTGGCTTTTTTTGTATTCATCGTGCATGCCCATACCGGAAAATATGAGCGCTCTGTATTTTTCGATGCGACTAACACGAGTTTTCGGCTGTTTAGCTTGGCTAAAATATATGATATAACCTCGTTGCCGTCCTGGAGTTAGTGCGAAAAAAGCTTGTTCAAATGCTGGATCACTTTGAAACATCTCGGTTAGTTCCTGAGGTAGTTCATGATCAGAAGATGCAGGAGGTACCTCTAAGCCAGCCTCTTGAACTCTAATAGATTCGAGTACGAAAAAAAGTATCTGATCTTTATGGTCGTTTACTTGTTCTAAGGAAGTAAAACGTAGTTGCCGACCGTGTCGTGAATGCTCACCAGGTGTTATGAGTAGTTGATGCGGGTCTTCAAATAACGAACCTTTAAAGAATGCTATCGCCGCATAGTTTTTGAAGGCTGTTACGATAAATAAATTTGCCCCGTCTAAAGTATAACAGGGTTGTGACCATTTGTATTCTTCAGTGATTTTTTCATGTTGAACCACTTCTCTTAGTGCATGCAGTATATCTCTCCAAGTATGTACTTTACAATCGGGTGTTTGATAAAGTGGGCATCGACCACACCCTTCGGCTAAATAATAATCTACTTGTGGATTCATTCAGGGTAGATATATGATGGATTTACGGGTTTAGTATCATATGAATATGAGGGATATCATCAACAATGTAGACCTCTCCACAACTTTCAAAACCAAACTGTCTATAATACGATTCTAGAGGATATTGAGCTTCAATAGATATAGATAAATTTTGGTAGTGTTTTCGGCATAAAGAAATACCCTCATGTATTAAGGAAGGACCCGTTGAACCACCCCTATATTTAGGTGTAACGATTATTCTGCCTAATGCCGGGTTTTTAAAATGTAAACCGGGAGGCACTATCCGTAAGTAAGCAATGAGTTCATCATCCTGATAATGCATCAGGTGTAAACAGTCGGGATCCAGGCCATCAATATCTTCATACAGACAATTCTGCTCAATCATGAATACCGCTTGTCGTAATTGGTAAATTAACATCAATTCCTTAGAACTGAGCTCAGTAAAGTTTTTCAAACGATATGTGGATGGAGAATTCACAGCAATGCAAGGGTGAACATACGGCGACTGAGTAACGTGCTTTTTAATCTGTGGTAAAGTACAACAAAAAATTTAATCCCTCGTACAAATCAGAAAATCAAACGGAGAAATAATGGTAGAATTTTTAGTACTTAGTGTTGCCGTATTTATATCGGCTAGATTATTAGACGGCGTTGAAATTCGTAGTTTTACGACCGCATTAGGAGTCGCTCTGGGTATTTCATTGGTTAATGTCATCATCAAGCCAATACTTGTAATACTCAGTTTGCCCGTAATTATCCTAAGCTTAGGTCTTTTCATCCTATTCATAAATGCAGCATTGATATTGCTGATTGATAAATTTGTAGATGGCCTAAGAATCCGAAGTTTTTCGTGGGCTCTAATTTTTAGTCTACTGATTAGTGTAATTAGTACAGGCTTAAATGCACTCTTATAAATTATCGATGACTGCTTGCGTAAAGGTTTGAGTAGTACCTTTACCACCAATGTCAGGGGTGCAGTAGACTTTCTTTTCAACTAGTGTCTTATAAATAGCTTTAGCTATGTTATTGGCAACGGGTTTTTGCTCGATATGTTCTAAAAGCATAAGGGCAGAAAAGAGAAGTGCCATTGGGTTGGCCTTACCTTGACCAGCAATATCTGGTGCAGATCCGTGAACTGCTTCAAACATAGCTTCGTTATCCCCCATATTAGCCGCCCCAGTAACTCCTAAGCCGCCCACAAGACCGGAGGCTAAATCCGATAAGATATCCCCAAATAAGTTAGTGGTGACCACTACATCGAATCGTTCGGGTCTCATAACCATCTGCATAGCCATATTGTCTACAATCAGATCCTCAAATTCAATATTTGGATACTCAAGGGCAATTTTTCTACCTACTTCCAAAAATAATCCGGTGGTAAACTTTAAGATATTGGCCTTATGAACCAGGCTCACCTTTCTACGGTCATGCCCTTGGGCATACTCAAAGGCAGCTCTAATAATACGTTGGCTCGCTTTTTCGGTAACGACTGCAATACTTTCTGCATGATTTTTTTCTGCTTCATCAATCCAGTGCTCTTTTCCAATGTACAATCCCTGAGTATTTTCGCGGAAAATCACCATATCCACCTGCTTAAAAGGGCTATCAATACTTGGAAGTGTTCGCGCAGGTCGAATATTCGAGTATAAATCAAATTTCTGTCGCAAAGCTACATTTACCGAACGGAATCCAGTCCCAACAGGGGTGGTAAGAGGTCCCTTTAGTAGCACCTTATGTTTTTCAATGGCTTCAATGGTCTCGTCTGGAAGTGGGGTCCCTAATTCTTCATAAGCAGACAACCCTGCTTTAGCGTGCACCCAATCGATTTGTGCACCTGCGGCTTTTAAGATTTGGGTGACCGATTCCGTGATTTCAGTTCCAATTCCATCACCAGCAATAAGGACTACTTTCTTCATGAATATGATTTTTTTTTTGAAAGATAAGGACTCTGGGAACAACCTGTCGAGACTTATCGTTAAACTTTGAAAGATTACAAATGAAAAGAACTCAACCCATATTCTACTGGTTCAGAAACGATCTCCGGATTCAAGATAATCCAGGATTGCTTGCGGCCGTCGATCAAGGAGCGGTTCAACCCGTGTACATTATTGATCCAAGAAATTATCACCAAGGACGCTTTGGTTTTAACCGTATGGGGTATCATCGGCGTCGCTTTCTTATGGAATCGCTCAAGGATCTAGTGTCACAGTTAGAAAGTATCGGACTAAACCTATGGGTCTTAAATGGGATTCCCGAAGAAATTCTACCAAGGCTAGTACGAGCGGTACCTCATTCAAAAGTTCATTTTTCTTATGAATTTGCATATGATGAAACGGCTATAGAGCAGAAGCTAAGCTATGAATTATCCTCACGACAATGGGAGGGTTTTTGGTCCGGAACCCTAGTGGATCCTGAGGACTTGCCTTTTACAATCGATCGTTTACCGAATGGCTTTAGTTCATTTAGGAATAAAGTTGAAAAGTACCTTAGCTACCCAGCACCCCTTAAAACCCCAGAAAAGGCTCAATCTTTTGGCCAGGAACACTGGGGTAATGACTCGTACATACAGGAGCTTAGGAAAACAGCAATGTCAACTGCCGATGCTATAGACTCGATTGGAACCCTTGGAATAGCGGATGGATTAATGATAGCGCATACGATTCCTGATGATTCTGAGATTCAGAAACTCCTTGAACACTGGGTAGGGGTGATGAAAGGAGGGGCATTGGCAGGATGGCAAAGATTGAATGATTACCTATGGGATAGCGATCGTGTTGCTCGTTATAAGGAAACTAGAAATGGGCTTATTGGATTAGAGTATTCTACTAAGTTTTCCGTTTGGTTGGCCAACGGATCGTTGTCGGCTCGTTCTATTGCTGCTGAAATAACTAAATACGAGCAGCAACGAACCAAAAATGACTCTACCTACTGGGTTATCTTTGAGTTGTTATGGAGAGATTTTTTCCGACTATCTGCTTTGAAATATGGTGCTCAATGGTTTGCTAAAGGAGGGATTCAATCCAAAACGATGGCTTATGAGAACCATCCTAAGTACATAGATGCTTGGGTTCAGTCCAAAACAGGATTTTCATTTATAGATGCCAATATGAAGGAATTGGCCACCCTTGGTTTTATGAGTAATCGAGGTCGGCAAAACGTAGCTAGTTTTTTCACACAGAATTTAAATTTGGATTGGCGAATAGGAGCCGAATATTTTGAACATCAACTTCTCGACTATGATCCAGCCTCCAATTATGGAAATTGGATGTATAATGCCACTTTAGGACATGACCCAAGAAATAGATTTTTTAACATTGAATTTCAGGCAGATCGTTACGATTCCTCAGGAGAATATGTTAGATTGTGGTGTAGGGAATTAAAAAAGGTGCCTTTAGCGTTACGTCATAAGCCCTATCAATACAATCAATCAATGTTTGCAGCACCTATTATAGACTTAGAAAAGAGTTATGAAAAAATCCGAAAGAGAGCATAAGTTGTATTTATTACCCGGCGGGAAGCCAAAGAGTAAGCACCCACTGGATTATAAAAATGTCACCTCCAATATATCCGAAATCACAAGAAGTTTGTTTTCAGATTCTTGGAGATATTATCTGGATGAAGTTTACATGGTTGCTAAACATGTGAATGATAATCGCATCAAGACGTTGAACAAGAGAGAACTGGCAAAAATGAAAATTACCGAGCGTAATAAACGCTGCGAAAAAGACTAAGAGTTATTTTTTCGGCTTGAAAAAATCAGAGCTACCTACTAAGATTTGTCCCATTTGTGAGCGTCCATTTACATGGAGAAAAAAATGGAAAAAGGATTGGGATAATGTTCGTTATTGTAGTGAACGTTGCCGAAGAACTAAAAAGACAATCGATTCCAAATAAATGATGGTATAAGATCAGCAAAACGGGCTATGAAATACCACCGCTTGGTCACATAGATTCGTTTCTTTTGAGATTCTATTCCCCTAACCATCATCTGAACGGCCCGTTTAGTGGAGGCCATCCAAAAAGTATTGGGATTGTTTTGGGTCATTTCTGAAACCACATATCCAGGGCGAATATCGGTGATGTGGATTTTTAAAGATTGCGCATTTGCTTTCATACGAAAGCCGGTCATGTAGTTGGATACAAAGTGTTTACTTGCCGTGTAAGCTGAAGCATGCCCAGACGCTAAGTGAGCGGCAATGGAAGACATACCTATGATATGACCACTTCCTTTCTGCTTGAAGAACTCGAAAGCCCAATGCATCCCATGCGCAAAAGCTCGAACATTTATATCAATTGTCAAAGCATCTGAGATCCATGGAGCAACCACATCATCTCGCCCGACCCCAGCATTTAAGATGATTCCATCTAATCCCCCTAGTTTTTGGCTAAGTTCTTCGTAGGCTTCGGTAGCGTCTGCTTCATTGCTTAGGTCTATGGCCTTGATGTAAACGTGTTCCGAATGTTTCGATATCTCGTTTAAAAGACTTTCCAGCCTGTCTTTACGTCTAGCGATAAGTCCTAAGCTGTACCCTTTATTCGCTAATTGCCGCGCTAATTCTGCTCCGATACCGGAACTAGCCCCTGTTATTATAAATTTTGGGGAATATGGCTTGGGAGACAGATGAGTCATTTAGTTTGGGCTTATACCATTGAAGTTTTTCACACTATTCGAAGATAGCCAATCGATATCGGTATAGCTTGCTAACCAGTCTAGTTGACTTAGTAACCCAATATAACTTCTTACGATTTCCAAATACCATTCCTGTTCAAGTTCTTTCCACTTAAGCTCTAATTCCATTAACTCGAGTCCTTTCAAGGGTTCAAATTCATCGAGAGATTGTAAGGTGGATTTGAGTTCTGAAAGGTTGATTTCTTCATAATTGTTACGAAGATCTTCGTAATAACTAAGAGTAGATTGTAGGTGATCCTTCCATCGTTGAACGTCATTGGAGATTTGTTGTCTGGTTTCCAAGAGTTCGAATTCACGTTCTTTACTCTGCAGTTTATAATCCATTAGTTCTGCTCGATCCGTTTGAAATAGGGGAAGGGTGATTCCCGCAGAAAAACCGATAAGACTTTTGTTAACTCTATTAGGAAAATATTCGGCTTGTAGAAACCCAATATCAACAGAAGCCTTTTCTACTTGTTCTTCCCACTTAACTTCTTGAATGGCTAACTCAGCTAAATAGAGTCTACGATGCTCGTCTAAATTAGATGGTAGGGAACGAAGTACTTTCTTTATGTAATCGGTCGAAATGTCGAAATTTTCATCCCAGTTTATATTCACGGAATCAGTAACACTCATTTTTTGTTGTACCACCTTATGCAGGGATGACATACTGAGTTCTATTTCGGCTCGTTGACTCCATAGTTCTAATTTATCCATGAGGGCTTCCGTATAGGTGTCGGCATCAAAAAAATCGGCCCCAGGATATCGCTTTAACCAATCTATACGCTGATCATTTATGTGAATTCTTTGGTTGAGTAAAAGGAGTTCTTGCTGCAATTCTAACCAATCTGTAATGATCTCGTACCGAATAAATACTTCATCAGAAAAATCTAATTCAGCATCAGCCTGAAGTTGTTCTTTTCGGATCGAGTAGAGTTCCTTAGTGCGATTTCGTAAAGCGGGATTGTTCGGGCGTAATCGGAAATCGTAGCGTTGATCTTTGGGCGCTAATTCATCGTTGGATAAGCGAAACTCTAATTCGTCAATAAGGCTAGGAGCACTTTTATCTGGATTAATCAGATCTGATTGGCTCATTTTACTCATCACATCAACGTCTAATCGAGAAGCTTTAATAAAGTCGATGCGGCTTATGACGACCGGCTGTGCATCCCGAGTAGTGGTGATACTCTGTGCATGAATGATGTCATTGCCTGTGAACCAGGCTCCATCTACCAATAGCATCAATAAGATTCCAATGAGATGTAATCTAGTGAACCGCATGGCTTATTCAATAATAACTTTTTCGCCGACAGGTAGAGGATTATTTTCTGGTATTTCGACAAACACCTCTAAACCAAAGGTGGTTATAGAACTATTGTTTTGTAGAATTTGAGGTAAAGCTACTACTGATCCAAATCCTGTGATTACTCCCAGGGTGCTGAGCTGTCGTTGCTCAGAAGACCATACGACCACCGAATCACCTAGCTGTTTATTACGATCTTTTTGTCCAACTAAAAATCCAACTACGGAGGTAGGATTCCTTGGATTAACAGAGATTAACGGGGTGAAAGCGTCTATTTGTTCCTGTGGTTTTACAAATACTCGCTCAACAACCCCACTGTTTTGGGAGACTCTGGTTAAGGTTCCAAGGGTTCGTAATTTCCATTCTAGTTCTTGGGCTGCGAGTTCACTTCGAGCATTAATTTGTGAAACATCAAAAATATGTTCTTGAGTAATATCCTTAATTCGGATATCGATGGCTTGTAAGCTCAGCTCCAACTGGTCTTTCAACGCATCGATTTG
>CAKZLH010000350.1 GCA_937125285.1 uncultured Balneolaceae bacterium
GAAAGATTTGAAGCATTGAAGAGTTGCTGGTGGGTACCTGCACTAACCAGTTCATCGCTCATAAGGTCAACAATTTTTCTTCCTTGAACATCAAAAACTTCAAGCGTTACCCTTGCAGGTTCAAAAAGTTCAAATGCAATGGTTGTAGAAGGATTAAAAGGGTTGGGATAGTTTCCAAGAAGCCTTATTTGATCGGGTTGCTCCATTACTATTTCAGGATCTTCAGTAGACACTTTTACGGGTACCTCCGCGATAAACATACCTCGTCCATGGGTTGCCGCAACTAACCGATCGTCGCTTTCACGATAATCCAAGTCAGCAATAATGGGTGTTCCCATTACAGCATCTCCCGTACGCACCCATTCGGTATCGGCGCCTAAAAGTTCATCAGTCATAAACAATCCAATACTTGTTCCCGCATAGTAACGCGAACCACCTCCACGAGTGGGGGCTATGACTGCCGATCGGAAAGATGGGCCATTTTCACCCTCAAGATTACCCCCAACAGCCGTCCAACTTGATCCTCCATCCATCGAATGCCAAAGGCTTTCTACTTTATAGTTTGATAAGACCACAAAGAGCTCATTTCCATTTTCGGGATTCACATGGATATCATGAACGTAAGCGCCCTCATCTGCTCCAGTTATGGTTCTTAGCGTAAATGTACTATCGTTATTAAGATCGTCAAGTCTAAGAATTTTGGGTGCGCCTACCTCAGAACTTCCCCCCAGATAGAGTCGTGAGCTTGGCTGTCTTTTACTAAAGCTTAAAGCGGTTACTGTATAGCCATTACCTACAGAAACATGCCGAAGACGTTCCCATCCATTCATATTAGGATCACCGGTATTTCGGGGGAGTGTGGTCATTTCAGTGTTCAGAAAAATATGATTCCCAGAAGGGTAGGCCACATTGTTTTCATTGGTAGGATCCACAGCAAAAGGATGAATGAATAGCTGTCCGGTAGCCTCAGATGGTTCTACATACGACCAATTGGTTGCTTGGCCATTAAAATTATAGTTATACCGTATAGTCGTTCCCCTTTGAGAAGAGGTGATGAAGTAATTCTTTCCTAGGTAAGCAAAGGAGCCGTCGCCGGAGGATACATCGACACTAGCCGCATGATTCCCTGCGGTATTGTATTTAAAATAGGGAGAACCATTGTCCTGCGTACCCCCAAGAATCCGAGTATCAGCAGAATCAGGATGTAAACTCACAGTGTAGAATTGAGTAATGTTATAGCCATCTTCTCGCGTACTCCAAGAAACGGGATTAGCCGTGATATCAAAAGTCACGCTAATACCACCATCATGTGCACTGAATGCTTTCTTAGGATTATTTGGATCAAAAACTAAGTTGTGCTGGTCGGCATGATGGTTTTTATATCCACTAACATTGTTGGCATAGGCATATCCACCAATCCAGATATTAGGATCGTTACTGGTCGTTACAGGACTGCTAAAACCATTTAAGGATCGGAATAAATTGGTACCACCTATGAAGACTATATTTGGATTTTCAGGTGAAACCACACAGAGTAGATTGTAACCACCCTGAGGGTTTAAGCTACCAACCGCTCCCCCAAAATTAGGAATATTCGCACTTCGATCTAGAGCACTTACATAATTTAAATCGGTGGTCACAAACATAAACAGTTTCAAGCCACTGGCACCTCCACCGGTATCGGTTAGCAAATAAAAGATATCTTGATTAGATGGAGCCACCCCAATTTCGGACCTGTAGTGAGTGGTTGGAAAGCTATCCGGAGTTATGTCTTTCCATGTACTACCATTGTCAGTGGACACGTAAACACCAGGAGGAGATTCACTACCGCTGTCACCAAA
>CAKZLH010000351.1 GCA_937125285.1 uncultured Balneolaceae bacterium
GCCTCTAAAACATCTAAAACTCCTTTTCTTCCTTCAAATCTCCCAATGAATAAAAATGTGAACCTACTGTTTTTTGATTCAAGATGTTCTGGCTGGGTTTCCCTAGAGACCTTAGGATCGGTTACGCCATTGGGAATTATTCTAAAGGAACAATTTTGGCTATTTGTGATACCCATCGCTTTGGCTTGGGTAGCGGATACCGATATGATTTGGTTCAACCGGGGAAAATAGTAACGAGTGGCTAATTTCATGAGCGGCGCACCTAGCCAACTGCCCAGACCCCTATCTGGCGGAGTATCGTGAAAAGTGGCTACTTTTTTCATACTTGCCGGTAGTGCATGCAATAGTTGATGCTGGAAAAACGGGTTCCAGATAGTGTGAAAATGAACCAAATCGGGCTGAAAATCTATAATCCAGTTCATAAGTTTCTCAAGGGACAGCTTCGATAATTTTAAAATATCTATGGATGTGCCCCAGATACCATACCTTTTAGATGGCGGGATATAATAGACCTCAGGCCATAAATTGCTTCGATCGACCTCTCCTCTTGGTTGGGGAGTACACACCTGAACCTCATGACCTTTTGCAATTAACGCCTTGCTCAACTCCAGAACATGTGTTTGCACACCACCCGGCACAGAAATATCATAAGGGCAAATTTGCAGGATCTTCATGCTTTACGGTGCTTATATTCCTAAGTAGTCATTGACACACCGAATAATTTCATGCATATCCTCAGGATATAAATCGCCGATTACAGCCATTCGAAAAGTTTGTATTTCGGGAATTACCCCGGGATATACGGTTATATTCCTCTGATAAAGTGCATCATGAAAATGATCGAAACCCTGAGATAAAGGATGTCCTAAATGCAAGGCAAAAAGAATTCTGGATTCTTGTTCAAGTGGTAAAAAAGGATGGAATCCAGCTTTTTTCATCCCCTCATAAAGAATTTCCCAGTTGCCCGCATAACGCTGGCGCCTTGCCAAAACACCCTCTTCAAGTGTTTCAAGTATAGCTTCAAAAAAGGCGTAGCATACCTGAACTGGAGGGGTAAATCTGAGCTGATGTTTTTTCCGAAAGTAATCCCATTGTCGATAGAGATCAAAATAAAATCCCCGGTTACATTCTTCCAATTTTGATATCTCCCTCCGATTGAATAGCACGAAGGATAAGCCAGCCATTCCTTGAATACATTTATTAGAAGATGCCGCAATATAATCCACACCCATATCTTCAAGTTTCATTGGGTAGGCACCAAAACTACTCATAGCATCTACCAAATAGGTGATTCCATACTGTTTGGTTAATGTACCCACGGCTTCTAATGGATTTAGCATACCCGTCGAAGTCTCGTGATG
>CAKZLH010000352.1 GCA_937125285.1 uncultured Balneolaceae bacterium
ACTTAAGAACTTTAAGCCATTTACTAAATAATTTTGATTATTTAAGTAATTCTACCCTTTGGCCAATAAATATTTTTCATCATGATTCCATTACTAGACGAGATCGACGTAAAAATTTTAAATCACTTACAAGAACATGGGCGTGCACAGCGAAATAAAATAGCTGAACTCGTTGGGCTTTCGGTTCCATCGGTATCCGAACGGATGAAAAAGTTAGAAGATAGAGGCTTAATTAAAGGATATCATGCCATTCTAAGTGACAAAGACTTTCATTTTGATATCACGGCCTTCTTATTTGTACAGGTAGATGGGTCTGAAAATTACCCTAATTTTGTCGCTCAAACTCATTTAGAGCCTGAAATTTTAGAATGTCATAGCATCACCGGAGAGGGCTCTCATTTACTTAAAGTGAGAACCAAAAACACCAGTTCATTCGAACGTCTATTATCGAAAATCCAATCCTGGGAAGGTGTGGATAAAACCCGATCTAATCTCGTACTCTCCAGTTTTAAAGAAACCAGAAGCCTACCTATAGAACAGTCTACTGAATTGATGAAAAGTTGATGGCAATACAGCTACTGTCCTAACTCTCGACTTTATTTCGTATATTGCGACATAATGTCAGACAATAATTATGGATAGAGAAGTATTTCAACAACAATTTGGATTGATTGGAGACTCACCTGCTCTTAAACAGGTGGTCAATAAGGTTATGCAGGTATCAAAAGCCGATATTACCGTGTTATTACAGGGTGAAAGTGGCGTGGGTAAGGATGTGACGGCAAGAGCTATACATGGCCTAAGTGAAAGAAAGCACAATGACTTGATTATTGTTAACTGCGGAGCCATTCCCGAAGGAATTATTGAAAGTGAACTTTTTGGCCATGAAAAAGGTGCCTTTACGGGTGCTAATGAAACGAGACAGGGTTATTTTGAAAAAGCCAATGGCGGAACCATTTTCCTAGATGAAATTGGAGATACCCCAAAGAATGTACAAGTCAAGTTACTTCGGATATTAGAGAATGGTGAATTTTTTCGAGTGGGATCCTCAAAGTTACAAACGACGGATGTTAGAGTAATTGCCGCCACCAATAAAGATCTTTGGGAAATGGTTCAAGAGGGCACGTTCCGAGAAGATCTCTACTATCGTTTGGATACAGTGCAGATACACCTGCCCCCACTGCGCGAAAGATCAGAGGATATCATTCCAATATTTCGGAATTTTGTCGAGCATTTTTCAAGACGCTACGATTCGGTTTTTAGAGGTTTTTCAGATGAAGCCAAAGCATTGCTTACCTCCTACCGTTGGCCAGGTAATATTCGAGAGCTTAGAAATGTAGCAGAACAGTTGGTGGTCCTAGAAAAGTCTCAATTTGTAGATGCTGAAAAACTCCAAAAATACCTAAAAGGCCGACAACGAGTTGGGGCCTCCGATAATCTCCCCATGGTTAATGATTCTAGTCATTTTCAACAAGAGGCTTCATCTTCAACACAAGGGCAAAACACGGAACTCATCTACCGTGCCTTACTTGAAATGCGCACCGATATTGGCGATGTGAAGAAGATGATTGCCAACCTAGTGTACTCTCTTTTCTCTACTAATAAGCCTAATAATCTTCCTGCACTTGCGGCAAATAATTCGCCCAGTGAATCCTTCAATAAGAATGAGTTTGATGTATCGTCTAGTTATTATGCTTCGGAAGATCGGCAACTGGAGGATGGGAGAAATCCTGTATCGTCGGTCGACAATCTCAAAACTGACGAGTTTGAATCCTATGAAGAGTCCTTAGAGGAAGAAGCGAATATTCTATTAAAGGGAGATTATATACCCTCATTGGAAGAAACCGAGCGATTTCTCATTGAACGAGCCTTAGAAGTATTTGATGGGAATAGAAGAAAAGCCTCGGAAACTTTGGGAATTAGCGAGCGAACGCTCTATCGAAAGTTAGACCAATTTGGACTCGACAAAAAATAAGCTGTATGAAGTCTTTGAAAAGAATATGGTATAGACATATAGTACTGCTGCTTCTAGCAGGCGTGAGTTTAAATATTAGCTGTCTTAGATATAGTTTCACAGGAGCTAGTATACCCGAGGGAGTGAACACCATTTATATTCCATTTTTCCCAGACCAATCGGGAAGTGGCTTAGGAGATTTGAGCGATCGATTAAACACCTCATTAATCAATCGATTCGTCAATCAAAGCCGGTTACAATTAGCCTCTAATTTAGATGTTGCCGACGCCTTTATTGAGGGCCGAATTCAAAGCTATTCCAATCGCCCTTTTTCTATCGGAGGTAATGAACAGGCCAGTCAAAACCAGGTGAATATTACGGTTCAAGCTCGTTTTCAATATTCGACTAGTGAGGAAGCCCTTTGGAATAAAAGTTTCTCTGGTAGCTTTACCTATGACCCTACGGAAGATCCTATTAATGGGGAAATGGAAGCTGCTTCTGAAGCATTAGCTCAAATAGCTAATAATATGTTTAATGATGCGGTTAGTAATTGGTAGCTAGTTTGTGAAATATATATTTCATCTGTAACCCTAAGCCGATATATTAGCGGTATACATGAATACCTTCCCTTTTAACATACCGCCCTCTTTGAATAGTTATGTGGAACAGTTCGACTCGGACCCCGAGCGAATGACACGTAAACTTGACCGGTTAGTAAAAAAAAGAGATCCCGATGCCGTAGGGCATTTTTTGTTGGCGTGGTTTTATCATCTTCAGGGTAATCAAGAACATGCCATTGCTGAAGCTTTAAAAGCAAAAACATATGCTCCTGGGAGTCCCTTGATGGAACATTTGCATTTTTTCTTACTTCACCCAGAAAAGTTTGAAGCGGCCGTTCCTTCTCGTGCCAGTAAAAAGAAAAAGGTCTTTGTTCAAGGTACTCGCACCCCTCAAATTTTAGATTTAGATCGATTAATTGAGCTATTAGAAGCTGTTGAGAGCCAACGTGTAAATTACTCTTATGAAGATGTAAGTGATGAAGATTTGAGTGAGAGTTCAAATGACGTGGCCGATATTATTTCAGAAACTCTTGCCAAAATTCATGAGGCGCAAGGCAATCGAAAAGAAGCCATACATATGTACGAGCGCCTGGTTATTGCCAATGAAGACAAAGCAGACGCTTATTCTTCTAAGATAGAAGAACTCAAGAAAGAGAATTAAAGATAAGGGTTAGACTCAATCTCATGCCCGATGCTTGTATTGGGCCCATGACCTGGATAAACCAAGGTCTGCTTTGGTAGAGTAAAAA
>CAKZLH010000353.1 GCA_937125285.1 uncultured Balneolaceae bacterium
AACAGAGCGACTACGCTAAGCCCAAATAATACCGAGCGAAGTCCTGCTTGAATGGAACTTTCACCCAAGGTAGCACCTACGGTTCGTTCTTCCATGATTCTAAGCGGCGCGGGAAGGGCGCCTGATAATAAAATGTTGACTAAATCTTCTGCTTCAGCCACATTTTCTAGTCCTGTTATACTAGAATTACCACCGGTAATCTTAGTAGACACATTAGGATAGGAAACCACATATCCATCCAAAACTATAGCAATGGGTTTTCCAATATTCGCGCCAGTGATACGGCTCCATACTCGTGCTCCTTCACTGTTCATTCCCATAGAAACTTCAGGAACATTAGTTGTAGGGTCGAATTGAATACTCGCTTCTTCAATCACTTCACCGGTAAGTTCGGCATTGTCTCGAACACCATACAGTGCAAATTGTTCCACTCCGCCTTCGAAGCCAATCGATCTAGATCCCCATAAAACCTCAGTATTTCGAGGTAATAAACGTACAATGTCCGGAGTGCTTAGCAAGTCCATAATAGCTGCTGTATCTTCGGCCATGGCATACCCAAATACATAAGGACTTTGTGTTTGTACAAAAGACATACGTTCTAATAATGTATTAGATGGACCACTCAGGTTTAGACTATCAGAGGTATCCGCTTCCACATTATAATATTCGATTGCGCGATTTCGGAAGTTAGAAAAATCTTGAGCATCTGCTCCTGTTCGAAACTCAAGTCGAGCTGTTCCTTTCAATAGATTACGAACACGTTCTTCATCATCCACACCTGGAAGCTCTACAATGATGCGGCTTTGTCCCTGCTTCACAATAGAGGGTTCGGTAACTCCAAATCTATCGACCCTTGTGCGAATGATTTCGATAGCACGATCCAATGCGGCATCCCTTTGGGTCTTTAGATAGGCCACGATTTCTTCATTGGTTGATCGGCGAGTGATATCTTGGGATTCGCTACGATAGTAGCGGCTCAAGCGAGCATTGGCATCTCTACGTTCAAATTCTAGGAGCATCTCGTCTACGAAATCTGTGTCGTTCGCATCGGCTACTTCTTGAGCTAGTTGAACGACTTCGTCGAGTTCAGCGTCTCGATTGCTGCCTGCTAATTCTAGAATAAGTTGAGGAGTACCCACTTCAAGGGTAAC
>CAKZLH010000354.1 GCA_937125285.1 uncultured Balneolaceae bacterium
TTCAAGTTTTGTTCGAGCCGATTCTCCAGCATCACATAGCTAGACTCTATATTCTTTTTATTAATTGATAAAGCAACCGAATCGAGTAAACTATATAGATACTTGGTCATTTCGAAGGAACGCTCTGGCACTTCATCAATTACCGAAAACGAGACCGCGATAATAGCATTAAAACCAATACCCCCTTCTCTCATTTCCTCTATCATGATATTATTGTCCAATTTTTCTCGTACTTCTTCGCGCACCTCGGAATCGTAGACTTCAAATAAATTGAACTTTTCAATCATCAAGTCTTTAATCTGATTACTTCTAAGTAATACCAACGTTTGGTCGGAAGTTACATTATCACCACCCACCGATAAATTTGCCAAGCCACTTAGTAATCCACCCCCTGAAAAATTAATGGCATTACCAGAGTTCACGATATAGGTCAAATCCGTTTTAAATTTCTGCGGCCAATTTAAAGCCACCACTAAGCCCGTAAGGGTAAATATGGCCATAATGGTAAAAACCTTTTTCCATTTATTCACGAGCACTAATACGATATCGAGTAAATCTATTGTTTTATGTTCAGTCATGATGTTCCAGTAACTGGTTATAGAGCGATGTTAATTTTTTAGCTTCATGATTCCATGAAAATTTCTTGGAATGGGTAATGGCATTATTCGACAGTCTTTGCCATAATTGGGGCTCATTTTCTAATCGAAGTAGAGCTTCAACTAATTCTTGTGGATGGTTAGGATTTACGGCCAAACCCACCTCAAGCGGTTCTAACAGTTTTTTCCACTCAGGAAAATCGGAGTAGATAATGGGAATACCAAATGCCATATACTCAAAAAATTTGGTTGGATGCGTATCCTTGTAGTGATCACTGTAAGGGAATACGATCAATCCTGCCAACCAGTCTCTTTCAGCATAGCGTTCGATAATTCGCTGAAAAGGCACATACGTTCCAACCCCTTCCCAATGTACTCGGCCATCTAAGCCCTCCTGGGCTTCTTTGGTTTTTTCAAAAGTATGCGTGTAACAACGTCCAATCAGATGCAAATGAACCTGATCCAAACTTCTAGTCGCTTCCAAATATTTAATGACTCCACGTTCAATCTCAATATTACCTGTATATAAAATGTGAGACTGACCCTGCTCGTCGGTTGGAGGACCTATTTTCTTTTCTGGCAACCAGTGCTCAGGGATGTGTTGGTAGTTAGCAACTATAGTACCTTTTGGCAACCTGCGCTGATAATAAGCCTCCGCTAATACCGTAGGCATCGTAGCATGCGCCAAAGATTCGATAAGCCCAATGGCCCAAGAAAGCACGGCTTTAAAGGGCTTTTTGATGTAAGAACGATGACGGATGGCTGTTTTATTATCCTCATGAACATCATATACAAGTTCATATCCCATCATACGATGTGCCAATGCCCATGGAATCAATTCAGGATCATGAAAGTGTATGATATCGGGATCTAGTGCTCTGGCTTTTTTAAAAAGTGTATAAGGACGAAGCAATTTTCGAATGAGTCCTTTTTTCATTTTGGCCGGATCTTGACTCCATACCCTATGCAGTTGTACCCCCTCTTGCTTCTCATCGTTACTATCTGGAGTTAATAAGTGCACATCAAAACCTTGCTCTGCTAAACTCACGCATTGCTTTAAAAAAATACGTGGATCCTTCCAGGGATGAACAGAAGAAATATGCACAATCCGAAACGACATGCACTAAGAGTTACCAAGTATTCTTGGTGGAAAATATTCGTTTGAATACTTGATAAATAAAACCGGAGGAGTGTCCTATTTGCATAACGACCAGAGATGCCGCCGTATTAAATACTTTCGAAATTCCATTAGGTGGTTTACTCTCGGACTTCCAAATAGTGTCGTTAAAAGCTTTTTTATTTTTGATGACTACTCTTATGGACTCTAAAAGCACTAGGGATGCAAAAAAAGCGGTCACCGGCAATGAAAATAACTGCTGTGAAGTAAATACATCAGCTAATACATATCCCACATAACTAAGCAAGAAAATAGTGGGCAAAAAGCTTCTTAGTGGACTAGAAAAAGGGTGCAATAACAAGGTTATAAAACGTCCACGGCCATATCTAAAGTATTGTTTTAAAAGACTTTTGAAACTGCTTCTTGGATAGTACCAACATTTGATTTCGGAACTGACTCGTATACAAGCGCCGTATTCTTCCAGCAGTCTAAGATTTAATTCCGAATCCTGGTTGGTTATGTTGATCTCGCTAAAACCACCCAAGTCTCTAAGGTCTTGCGTCCAAAAACAGCCCAAAAATACGGTATCAGCAAATCCGTTATAACTGTCTTTCATGTACTTGGCACCACCATTTCCCAAAACACTCTTCACCGCCAATGAAATACCGGTTTGAACGGCATTTTGAGCCAAATAACGTTGAGCTCCTCCCACATTTCTGGATTTATCTAATTTCAGAGCCTTTATGCATTCTTCAACATAGTCATTGGCATACAAGCAATGACCATCTGCTCGTAAAAAAACCTCTCCTTTGGCCTGTTTAATCATTTCGTTTAAGCCAAAAGACTGATACTTATTTGGGTTTTCAATCAACCTTACCCGAGAATCTTTTTCACTCCATTTATGGACAATATCACGAGTTTTGTCTACGCTGCCCCCATCCGCTATCAGTACTTCAACAATATTTGGGTAGGAGGAATGAAGAAAGCTTGAAAGTAAACGTTCCACATGCTTCTCTTCATTGTAGAGAGGGATGGCGATAGAAACCGTAGGCCAGTCCTTGGTGTCTAACGATTCTTCACGCTCAGAATCCGAGTCTATTTTTTGCTCAACAAAAAGTTCCTGCATGTAAACGTCAATTATACCCCTGTGGGTAGTAAGGTTATCTCGTAAGTGATGTTTTCGGTAGCTTTAAATCTATAATATGCGTTTGTTGAGCTATTATTGGGATTCAAACTACTTTATCGCTTTATAAAAGTCAACAATCGGGCATAAAATACAACGAACTATTCTCAAATCCTTGTGCCGCCACTTAATAAATACAGAATGGCCATGCGTACGGCTACTCCATTGGTCACCTGATCTAAGATAACCGCTCGTTCATTATCGGCAACCATACTTTCCATTTCCACTCCCCTATTAATCGGACCTGGATGCATGATCTTAAACTGTGGGTAAGCTTCCAAATGTTTAGCTTTAATGCCAAATTTCTCGTGATACTCTCTTAGGCTTGGAAAGAACTCGGTACCCTTTCCTTGTCGCTCCAGTTGAATACGTAAAGCCATCGCAACATCACACCACGCTAAACACTCATCTAAGTCATAGGAAACCGTCACCCCCATTTCTGTGATGAATTTAGGAATCAATGTCTTGGGTCCACATAACACTACTTCCGCGCCCAGTTTTTTCAACCCGATTATATTGGATCGAACCACCCGGCTATGCATAATATCACCGATAATGGCCACTTTACATCCCTCAAGGCTTCCATGAACTTGCTGGATGGTAAACAAATCCAACAGCGCTTGTGTGGGATGTTCATGAGCACCATCGCCCGCATTCAAAATGGCGGCATCCACACACTGGGTTAAAAAATGAGGTACTCCTGGACTCTCGTGCCGCACCACCACCATATCAATCTTCATAGAAGAGATGTTTCGAATGGTATCCTTCAGTGACTCTCCTTTTTTTGTACTCGATGTACCTGCCGAAAAATTAACCACATCGGCTCCCATACGTCTTTGCGCGAGTTCAAAAGACAATCGAGTTCGAGTAGAATTTTCATAAAACAGATTTACAATCGTCTTATCCCGTAGGGTGGGCACCTTAGGCACGGGACGATTCAATATTTCTCTAAATGAAACCGCCTGATCCAGTACATACTGAATATCTTGAGCACTATAATCGGCCAAACCAAGCAAGTGCTTTTGGTCGAAGCGGTAAGTATTATCCATGTGCGATTGTTCCGACGTCTTAGTACTGCTCATCTCAGCCCTCCCCTTCGCTCAGCTTATCGGACAAGGCATCTTCCCCATCTACCAGATACACCGCATCTTCACCGTCCAGCTCTTGAACTCTCACACGCACTTCTTCTGAAGCATAGGTTGGGATTTGTACACCCACATAGTCAGGAGCAATAGGCAATTCCCGATGCCCTCGGTCGACCATGCAACAAAACTGTATTCTTCTAGGCCTTCCAAAAGCCATTAAAGCATCTAAGGCCGATCGTACTGTTCGCCCTGTGTACAACACATCATCGACTAAAATCACATCCCTGTCAAACAAATCAAAGGGGATTTCGGTCACTTTCACATCCGGCATTTTCAGCTTTGTGCGAAAATCATCTCGATAGAAGGTAACATCAAGGGCTCCAAAGTCTATATCAAACCCCAATTCTGAAGCCATAACAGACTGAATTCGCTTAGCCATGTACACCCCGCGCGTCTGCATGCCAACAATGGCCAGGGTTTTTGGATCATCATAGGATTCCAGGAATTGGTGAGCAAACCGCAAATAAGTGCGGTTCAAATCCTCAGCATCCATGATTTTACTCTTACTCACGTATCGATGGTGATTGCATTAATGAAAAGCGATTAAATATACTAAGCTTTTGGGTAATATCGATAATTCAATTTGCCGGCCAATATGGACACTATTTTTTTAGCCGCCTGGCCATCACCATAAGGATTCACGCGTTCACTCATTTCTTGGTAGGCATCTCTATTGGTCAAAAGATTACTTACCGAAGACTTAATCGCCTCTGCATTCATGCCTATTAAAGCCACCGTACCGGCTTCAACAGCCTCGGTTCGTTCGGTTTCCTCTCTCATCACCAAAACCGGTTTGTGTAAAGAAGGAGCCTCTTCCTGAATCCCACCACTATCGGTTAGTAGGATATCACTGTAATTCATCAACCATACAAAGGATTCATATCCTAAAGATTCACTCAAATAAATATGCTCTGAATTCCCCAAATGACCTTCTAAAACGGCTTTAACCTCGGGGTTTGGATGCACAGGAAGTACGATCTGAAGATCATGTAAAGTCACCAAGTCCAAAAGAGCCTCCGTTAATTCGGATAATCCATGAGATATATTTTCTCTCCTATGAGCCGTAACCAAGAGTGTTTTTTTATCGGGTTGAAGCCACCCTAGCAGCTGCCGAATCTCTGGGTTGCTCCGCTCATCTATTCGCTCCTTACACATGTATAGGGCATCTATTACCGGGTTACCTGTTACAAAAATCTGCTCCTTGGGTATACCTTCTTTCTCTAGGGCGTGTTTGTTCTGTTCGGTCGGTGCAAAATGAATATCGGCCAGTCGACTCACCAATCGGCGGTTGATCTCCTCAGGAAATGGGGCGTATTTGTTATTGGTTCTGAGCCCTGCTTCCACGTGAGCAACCGGAATCTTTCTCTGAAAAGCGGCCATAGCTCCCGCCAAACAAGATGTGGTATCACCTTGAACCAGCACAATATCGGGAGCTTGTTCCTCCAATACCGCATCAATAGCCACCAACGCCTTTGAGAGCAGAAGATTTAATCCTTGATGCTCTTCCATAATGGAACATCTAGCATCAATTTCAATCCCCCACCAATCGAGCATTTGCATTCCTAGATCTTCGTGTTGGCCTGTAAAACATACCCTTACGCTCCATCCACTCGTTGCTTTCAGCTGAGCAACCACTGGAGCCATCTTAATGACCTCTGGCCGGGTACCAACAATAATGAGCGCTGTTTTAATTTTCACTGGAACTACTTTCCTATCCGGTTACAAACCTAGAAAAAGATAGTAGGTTTTTATTCGGCCACCTAAAAATTCTTTTCTAGATTGATTCTTTCATTTAGCCCTCAATCTAGCTATTTTTGCAGTCTAAATTTTTCTGACCTCAGGGTCTAACCATAAGACTTCATAAACACGGTTCCTATGAAAATTCACGAGTATCAAGCCAAAGAAATATTAGCTTCCTATGGTGTACCTGTACCTAAAGGTATAGCCACCACTACTGTTGACGGAGCAGTAAAAGCTGCCGAACAACTACAAGAGGATGGAGCCTCGCTATTTGTGGTTAAAGCTCAGATTCATGCAGGAGGTCGAGGAAAAGGCAGAACCAAAAAGAATAATGCCAAAGGCGTAATTTTATGCAGAAGCGTTGAAGAAGTTCGAGAAGCCGCTGAATCGCTTTTAGGTGATGTTTTGGTCACTATTCAAACCGGACCATCGGGCCAATTGGTGCAAAGACTTTATGTAACCGATGGAGTAGACATTGAAAAAGAATTTTACTTAGGTATTCTCTTAGACCGAGCCGTTTCTAAAAATGTGATTATGGTCTCTACGGAAGGTGGTGTTGAAATTGAGCAGGTCGCAGAAGAAACCCCAGAAAAAATTGTAAAGGCTTGGGTTGAACCAGGAATGCCCCTTCAAATGAATCAAGCGCGTACACTAGCTTTTAGCCTTGGATTAGAGGGTGATGCACTAAAGAAGGGAATCAAGTTTATTATGGCCATATATAATGCCTTTCTTGAAACCGATTCCGATATGATGGAAATCAATCCCCTCATACTTACCCCAGATAACGATATTCTAGCCCTAGATGCTAAAGTAACTTTTGATGGAAACGCCTTGTATCGTCATGCCGATATAGCGGAATTACGAGACGAAGCAGAAGAAGATCCTTTTGAATTAGAAGCCCAAAAATATCACCTCAACTACATCAAATTGGATGGAAATGTGGGTTGTATGGTAAATGGCGCTGGTCTTGCTATGGCCACTATGGACATTATCAAGTTATCGGGCGGTGAGCCAGCTAACTTCTTAGATGTTGGTGGTGGAGCTAATGTGGAAACCGTAAAAAATGGCTTCCGAATCATATTAGACGATCCCAATGTAAAGGCTATCCTCATTAATATTTTTGGTGGTATCGTTCGGTGCGATCGCGTAGCTAATGGGGTTATAGAAGCAGTAAAAGATCCTGAAATTGCCGAAAAAGTCCAGAATGTACCCATCATTGTGCGACTACAGGGCACCAATGCTGCCGAAGCGAAAGAAATTATTGATAACTCAGAGTTGAATGTAATTTCTGCGGTACTCTTAAAAGAAGCCGCTGAAGAAGTTTCTAAAGTTCTTGCCTAAGAAGACTTCACACTAGACTGAGTCATCACCTGTTCATAGAACTGTTCGTATTTTCGAACAATTTCTTCTTGGTTAAATAATTCGGCACGTTTTCTGGCATTTTCAGAGAGCTTTGCATGTAATTCTGCATCTGAAAGGATATTCACGGCATATTTTGCCATACAATCCAAATCGTCCAATTCACAGGCGTATCCGGTTTCGCCATGAATATTGACTTCGGGTAATCCCCCTATATCGGAACTTACCACAGGTACCGAGCAGCTCATGGCTTCTAAGGCGGCCAAACCAAATGTCTCCGAACCGGATGGAATAAGAAACAGGTCCGCGATGGATAATATCTCTTCTACTTTCTCCCACTTACCCATAAAGTGAACATGCTTGCAAATACCTAAGGATCTGCATTGTTGTTCGGCCACTTGTCTGTCAGGTCCATCACCAACCAAAACTAATTTAGCGGCAATGCCATGTTCTAAGGTTTTAGCAAACACCTGTATAACCGCGGGTACCCGTTTCACTTTCCGAAAATTGGACACATGAACCACTAATTTCTCGCCATTAGGTGCCAATTTAAGTTTCAAATCTGTTTGATCGGTTGCTTGAAACCGATCTAAGTCGATGAAATTGGGTATAACTTCAATGTTCTGTTTGATATCAAAGTTTTCATAGGTCTCCTTCTTTAAATATTCGGAAACAGCCGTTACACCATCACTCTTATCAATGGAAAACTCCACCACATGCTTATAACTAGGATCTTTACCCACCAGAGTAATATCTGTACCATGAAGGGTAGTAACGATCGGTACATGTATCCCTCGTTCCGCCATAATTTGCTTAGCCAAATACGCACTCGTAGCATGGGGTAATGCATAGTGCACATGCATCAAATCCAGTTGTTCATACTCGATCAGATTTACCATTTGCGAAGCCAAGGCCAATGCATACGGAGGATACTCAAATAAGGGATAGGAATTAATTGAAACCTCGTGGTAGAGAATTCGAGTGTCAAAATCCTCTAAGCGAGCAGGCCGAGCATAACTTAGAATATGGAGATTATGTCCTTTTTTGGCTAAAATTTTTGCCAATTCAGTGGCTACAACACCACTCCCCCCAAAGGTTGGGTAACAGACGATTCCAATATTCATGCGTGGTAATGGTGTAGTTTCATTGAAGTAAACAGTCTTTCACTGTCCCATAAAAGTACAGATTATTTTACTGATGCGTGTAGGCTAAGTCCTAACATTCTGAACATTCTAAACATTTTGAAGAACCCAAATGATTCCCTCTACTTTTACTAAGCAGCCAAACCCGCTTGATGCATATTTTATAGGGCAGTACAAATTCCTATATTCTACACCCTAGACGTCAATTCTACCAACGTAGTTTACCCAATTTATGGCAGGACATTCAAAATGGGCGAATATTCGCCACAAAAAAGCTAAAGAGGACGCTAAGCGTTCAAAAGTGTTTACAAAAATCATCAAAGAGCTAACCATCGCCGCTAAAGAAGGTGGAGGAGACCCCACAGGGAATCCCAGATTAGCTTTAGCCATTGAAAATGCGAAGAGTTGTAATCTTCCAAAAGATAATATGGAACGGGCCATTAAACGTGGTACCGGTGAGCTTGACGATGGCTCAAGTTTTGAAGAAGTAAGCTTTGAAGGCTACGGCCCTGGGGGCATTGCCTATTTTATAGAAGCGACCACAGATAACAACAACAGAACCGTAGGTGAAATCCGACATATTTTCACAAAGCACGGGGGAAATATGGGAACCAATGGTTCCGTAGCTTTTTTGTTCGAACAAAAGGGCATGATTCAAGTTCCCTCCGAAGGAATAGATGAAGAAGAGTTTATGCTTCAAGCCATTGATGCTGGCGCCGAAGATGTAATTGTTGAGGAAAATGCCCCTTTTTATATGGTAGTTACGGAACGAACCGCTCTTTTTGCTGTCCGAAATAATTTAGAGGCTGCGGGATATACCATTGAGCAGGCGGAACTCGTTAGAGAGGCCACTACGGAAACTAAGGTAGATGCTGAAACGGCCAAGGCCAATTTCAACATGATTGATAAGTTTGAAGAAAATGATGACGTCACCAACGTCTTCACCAATCTGTTAATGGACGATGAAACCATGGAGGCTATTAATCAATAATGATTAATTAAAGTAGGATGAAGGTTTTTATAGGACATATACTACTCTTTCTGTTGATAGGCTTCAGTAATCCAGAAGCTCGAAAAGGAAATGAATCCTACAAAAATGGCGACTATGAAGCCGCAAAAGAATGGTATTATCAGGCATTGGAAAAAGATCCTGAAGATGCCGAAATCCTATTCAACCTGGGTAATACCTTGTATGAACTGGGCGAAATTGAAGAATCCATCAAAGTCTTCATGCAAGCCCAATCCATTGCGGAGGGCTCGGATATTCAATCTCGAGCCGATTACAACATTGGAACCGTACTTGCAAAAACTGAGCAGTGGAAACCAGCCGTAAAGCACCTTCGAGCAGCCCTTGAACAAAATTTTAACGATGCTGACGCTCAGTACAATTACGAACTAGCTCTTCGTAAGGCTCAAGAACAAGAGGAGCAGGAACAGCAGCAACAAAACGATCAGAACCAAGAACAAGAGCCCCCACCTAATCCAAGCGCCTACGCCATGGCCGTGAAAGAACAAGCCGATGCTCTGGTTAGCCAATCTCGATACAGCGCGGCTCAAAAACTCATGCAAGAAGCATTGGAAGTGGATGAAACGGTAAGGTACTATGAGTCGTTTATGAATCGTATTGGATCTGTTAATGAAATTGACCAAAAAGGAGGTAATTAAGGATGATACGCTTCCAAAAAACCAAAAATATGGGTGTTAAAGTACTATTTTGCTTTGTCGTACTAGGGTATATACCATTTCAAAACAGCGCTGTTTTTGGGCAGTTAAGCACACAAGGTCAAGTTTCATCCGGGGGCACCATCAATGCTGCAAATCAAGCTCAAGCACTCAGCGCTAACGATTATTTTCATCAAGGAGCCCAACAATTTATTTATAATAGTCTCGACCAAGCTATTCAAACCGTTGAAGAAGGCCTAAGACAATTTCCCAACCATGCAAAACTACAAGAGTTATACGAGCGGTTGATGGAACAAAAAGAACAACAGGAAAATCAACAAAATAATCAGCAAAATCAGGACAGCCAGAACCAAGATGGCGAAAATGATCAGCAAGATTCTAATGAAAATCAGGAGCAAGAGGAAAATCAACAGGAAGAAAATTCTGAAAATCAAGACAACGAATCCGAGGAAGAGCAGGATGAAAACAGCTCTCCGGAAGGGAATCAAGAAGAGAACGAACCCAACGAGTCCGAATCAAACGCTCAGCCCAGTCCTGATGAGTTGAAGGATTTATCCAAAGAAGAAGCTCAAAAAATTCTTCAAGCCTTAGCCCAAAAAGAAAAAGAACTACTAAAAGAATTTAAGAAAGCGAAAACGACTGGCTCTAAGACCCATGAAAAAGACTGGTAAGTTGAGACTTTTTTATTTATTCCTCATTGGTATTTATGCTTGCTTAGTTACCGGCGACACACAAACATTAATCGCTCAAAACAGTGATATAAGTGTAGAGGCACGATTATCCGAGACCAATATTTATAATGGAGAAGCTGTACTCCTAGAGTTTGTAATATCCGGCAGATCCCTCAACAGCATCGACCGACCACGGGTTTTGGATGTTCCCGGACTTCGATGGATTAGTGGTTCAAACCGTCAAGGCCAAAGCATTCAATATGTGAATGGTCGCCCAAGCGTAACCTACACCTATGGATACCAGTTTGTAGCCACAACGGTTGGAGATTATACGCTACCCTCCTTCACTCTAACGGTTAATGACCAAGCGTATACAACCCAACCCATCTCATTTCGAGTTTTAGATCCTGCTCAGGTAGGGGCGAATAATCCTGCTGGTAATCCTGAAATTTTCGTTCGGCTTGAACCCAACAAAACCACCGCCTATTTAGGTGAACAAATCATTGTGGATGTGGTGTTGTATTTTAAAAACTCCATAGAGGTGCGTTCGTATCAAGCAAGTCCAGGTTGGAAAGCCGAGGGTTTTTGGAAAGAAGAATTAAACAATGCTCAGCAAACCCGGGCAAGCTCTACCCTGGTCAATGGCGAACGCTATCAACGAGCCCGTCTCCTTCAATATGCGCTATTCCCTAGCAAACGAGGCTCCTTAGAATTGAGTCCTTTTGAAGTAACCGTATTGATTCAGCAGCGGAACCGACGTCAAGATATTTTTAGCTTCGGACTCGGTCAAGAGCGTAAAAATATTCAAACTCTTCCGGTTGAAATGACCATCGAGTCGCCTACTGAACCAAATCTATCCGACCATGAACTTCTCATCGGGGCCGTAGGTGATTTTACCATAGAACGTAGCCTAAGCCATAGCGAAACCTTGGTTGGAGAAAGTCTTGAAATTACCACTCAAATTAAGGGTTCTGGTAATCTCCCCTTAATTCAAGCACCTGTTTACAATTATCCCGAAGAACTAGAGCAATACAATCCACAAGAAAGCACCTC
>CAKZLH010000355.1 GCA_937125285.1 uncultured Balneolaceae bacterium
CCAACTACGATACAGGCATGATTGTCTTTATCAGAAAATATGATATCGTTTCGTCCTGCAATCGTTTGAATGGATCCCTCATTGGTTTGATAACCGGTACTAAAAAGAACACAGGACTCTTTCTGCATGAATGATGCCAGGCGATCTTCCAATTCTAAGTGAATATCAAGGGTACCATTTAAATATCGTGAACCTGTACAGCCTGTCCCATACTTTACCAATGCATTTTTTGCCGCTTCAATGGTTCTGGGGTCATTGGTTAAGCCCAAATAATTATTTGAGCCCGCCATAATAACTTCATTGCCTTCGATTTCGACAATAGTGCCATCAGTGGCTTCTAATGGCTTAAAATAAGGGTATAAACCCATTGCCTTAACCTCGTCTGCTTTGGTAAACCCAAAGGCTTTCTCGAAGATATCTGACCGTACTAAAGGAGTTGTTTCAGCCATTAACTAAAATTCAGTTAGGTGGTAAATGTTGTAATATAAATAGTCTGCACAAGGTATCAAATAAAGCTGCGTGCTTCGCGCTGATCTCTAGTATAGTTTTACAAATGAACTATCTTATGAAACTTGGTAAAGATACTGAATATATTGCTTCGTAACCCTATTCCAAGTGAATTTTTCCCAAACCGTTGCAAACGATTGATAGGCTAATTGTTCGGGTTGCTTGGCACGTACTACCTTATCTATATACTTAACATACCCATCGATGTGTTTACTAGGGACTTTATACCCATTAATACCTTGCTCAACAACATCCCTCATCCCCTCCAAATCGGCACAAAGTACGGGAGTAAAATGGATATTAGCTTCTAGTAGAACGATGCCAAAACCCTCCATATCACCTGGTACCTTTATATTGGGCATTAAAAATAGATCGGATGCCGCATAGGCCTTGTGTACTACATCATCTTCTTGTCTACCAAGTACGTGAACCCTAATTCCTTTTTCCCGAAACAAAGATGCTTTTTGTTTCAAAATATCCTGTATTCGTTGATTTTCGGGCCCATCTCCAATGAGTATATAATTACAGGCATAATCCAATTTGGGCAACACTTCTTCTATAAACCAGGCATGCCCTTTTCGTTTGACCTGCCTACCCACCGAAAGTAATAGCGGCTCAGCACCAAGTGATATACCAAGTTGACATTCCAATCCAGCTCTAGCCGAAGCTTTTAACTCTTTAATCCTACGCTTTGCCTGCGCTTCTGGTATCTCTAGGAGTTGTTTAACGCTATGCACTGACCATTCACTCTCACCCTTAGGAAGGAAATCGTGCACATGAATACCATTGGGTAAAGCAACCCCTTTGCTTGCCAACATCCCCCTTTCAATACTGGCTTCTCGGGTTGCCGAGGATACTGAAATGACTCCATCAATGGCTTCAAATATCTTTCGGACATGTCGCTGATACCACCCATAAGGCATGGTTACATCCTGCCCATGATTGATGGTAACCATGGGAACATCGACCCGTTTTCTAAGCCATCGTGCCATACTTGCCGTAACCATCGACGAAAAAAGTATCACATCTGGTTTCCACTCCCTTTCAACCCGAGGAAGTAAAAATAGGAGCTTTAATAGAAAGCCGATGGTCTTTATTTCAATCCCTTTCCATGCTGTTTTTTGGACGAGGCACCGCAGCTGAATGGATGAATCCTGCGCAAGGGATTCGGATAGTTGCACACTCACTCGTTGCATCCCCCCCATGTTATCCAGGGGCGCGTTTTCTGGCGGATGTGAATGAGAGATGTAAAGTACTCGTAAGGGACCCTTAGAGCTCTCATGATGCCTTCTATCTGAATGAATTTTTTGGGCCATTAAGTACTCTTTTTATGCTTTAGGGCGTATTCATCAATGACCTTATAATAGTCTTCAACCAGGGCATGATTAATGGAACTCCACTGATAATTCATCGCCAAAACCCTAGATTGTTGGGCCATTTGCTCTCGCAAACTTGCATCTTCAATTAAAATCCTGAGCTTGGTAATAAAATCCGATAAATCACCAGCTTTAGCTAAAAATCCGTTTTGCCCGTCTATAACCAGCGAGCGCGATCCAATGGCGTCGGCCACTAAACAAGGCAATCCGCTCGACATGGCCTCAAGGGTCACATTTCCAAATGTTTCGGTAAAGGAAGGAAACAAAAATATATCCGAACTTGCGTATGCCCG
>CAKZLH010000356.1 GCA_937125285.1 uncultured Balneolaceae bacterium
TTCCAACTGTTTCACGCTAAGATGTTGAAGGTCTTTAAATAGGTAGGATTCCGTTAAGATAACCGCAAATTGATTTCTGTATTCGTCTACATTGCTTTCAATAATTTCCTTCCCTTGATGCAACACACTTCCACTGTGTTGTCGATAGAGACCACAAATTAGCTTAATAAGGGTACTTTTTCCTGACCCGTTTCCACCCTCTATAAATATGATTTCCCCACCATTTAATTCAAGATTAATCCCTTCAAGTCCAAAATCATGTTCATTTTTTGCGTAGCGAAAATGAATATTAGACAGTTGAATCAGAGGTTTCTGTTCTGCTGTAGAAAGAGTGCTTTTGCTTGGAATACTATCAGCTAGCTCTTGTCTTTTTTCTTTTCGGGTTGAAAGAGACTGACTCCCATCAACACCCGTTTCCAATTGAATTCCTAAATGTTCAATCTGAATAACTGAGGCCTCAATGCGTTTGATGGTCCCTAAAAACCCCGACACAGTTGAAAGAGGCCCTAACATGAAAAGAATAAGAGTCAAATAGGTGGCAAAAAATGAAATCGATACGATGCTATATAAATACACTAAAATGATCATTCCTCCCAAAAACGTTAATAAAATCACATCATTGAGGCGATTACTCAATGAATTTAATGCGGTTTCTCGAAAGTAAGAGTCCATTTGAATATTGGATTCTTTTCGCAAGGTGATATCTACATAGCGTTCTCTAAATTTTTGCTGCATAACCAAATTGGCCATACCATATACCAATCCTTCTATGAGTTTATATATCACATTAGATTGTTCCCGGTTCTCTCGTGAATAGCGGCCAATAAAACTTAGATTAATTTTATTCACTATAAAAACACATGCAAAACCAAGCAGAGTCAAGGATGCCATTAATGGCGAGAGCCAAAATAAATACACTAAAATTCCTATCACAGTTGCCAAGCCCGTAACCACACTTGGTAGTCGATTTATAAGATTAGCGATATGGTTTAAATCATCGGTAAGTATGGGTAAAATGTTAGATCGTAATCCTTCAACCCGCTCAAATGGGGCGGCTAATATCCGCTCTGAAAGGGTGAGCCGTAAATTATGGATAATGTCTCTATTGATTTTCGCAATACTTACAGATGAGAGAACAGCTGCGATAAGATAGGCCACAATCATCGAAAAAAAGTACCCACTAAATCCTATGAGATTGAAAGCCTTTTCTCCAACTAATGACTGTTGGATTTCTTTTATAATAAGGGTAGAAAATACTCCTGTTAACATTGAGGCAATCAATGTAACTAGAAGCAATGATGTAGCTGGCTTTAAAACGCGAATAAGTGCTCGCATTTGTGAAAGTAAGGGCTAATAGTTGAGGAATTATCTTAGCACATAATACACTCAAATAGATTCTTCATCAATTTGAATAATCATCTCGTTTTTTCGGCCAAAAACCTTATAGGGAGAATCATAACCTAATAGGATAGGCTGTCCGATGGTTTTAATGTTATTCTTCTGGGCAATGTTATTTAGTTCGGAACTATAATATGTCACTTTTTCACTAGAGGCATAACCACCAAACTCTAGGGCAAGAAAATAACCGGGTTCACTTTCAAAAACCTTTACTGCATTAGACACAGCCGCCGGTGCATTATTTGGATTATAGTCTTGGGGTAAAATAAATTCCATGATATTGTTTCCATCACCATCACCCATATAAACTGGGGAGGTCATGCTAATTTTTTCACCGTCTGAATTATTACCAGATATGTAATTAAACAGGCTGCCGAAATTATTATTGGA
>CAKZLH010000357.1 GCA_937125285.1 uncultured Balneolaceae bacterium
TAAATACGGCGAATAGAGCCGATTTCTATGCTATTCCGCTGCTAGAATGGCTTCCTCATCTGCGCCCTAGCATCACGACAATTTTGGAATATCGCCGCACCAAGCCCTTCGAATCCCCCTACGACTTACTTAAAGTATCCGGCATAGGTCCCAAGCGTTTTGAATTATTAGCCCCTTTTTTTCGGGTTGAAACTGGCCGAGAACAGTTTCAGGCGCTCTACAGCCGGCTACCTTTTTGGGTTGATGGAGCTAAGACCGAATTACTCAGTTATCAGTCCAGAATTTTGGAGCCACTCGAAGGTCACAGAGCTCCAATTCCCAGCTACGAAGCCGGGCCTTGGGCAGCTAAGCAGCGTATTGCCTGGAGTTCTTCTCATGCTTCATGGCATCTTAGCCTTGATAAGCCCGTCGGGGCCTCGCAGACTCTAGCCCCGAAGAGTGCTCACATCGGGCTAAGTGATTTGTACCTGCAGCAACGAAATAAACATACCATTACCCTGAAATCCTTGATCATAGGGGATATCAAACCCTCATCCTTTAGCTCTAGATTGCGGGCCTACAGAGGCTTTTCGGATCTTTCATCATTAAAAGGATGGGGAGCGCACGTTCAATTATCAAAGCCGAATACCCCTCAATTACTGGAGTTAACCACCTTGCAAGCTTCGCATGAAAACAATTTTTCCATGACGCGTTGGTCACTAGAGTTACAGGATTTTAAACGGCAGAGGAGTTTTGGATTGGCTTATGAACTAGAAAACCTCAAGGAGTCCAAGCAGACGAGTATGAGGCCTTCCGAACTTGGCACTTCGAATCACTCCAAAGGTTACTGGCAACTTCATGCCCGAACAAGCCAAAATCAGAGCCAACTTAGCACCGAATTAATCTACCAACATACCAGCACCCTATTTGCGAAAGCCCAATGGATTCGCGAGCAGAGTTGGGGGATGCTCGAGAGTGTGTTTTACTTAGCCCCAGATGCGGCTCAAGCACCATCTTTGCGCACCAATCAGCGCTCAACTGTGGGTTTATTTGCTAACGGACAAAACCAAAAAGGATTTAGTCTAGCCGCTACCATAGATGTGATGCCCAAGTTGGAACTACGACTAAAGCTAGATTATGCTCAGCGGCTGTTACCTGGTTATAATCAGAAATACCCAGAGCATCGCCAGCGACTTAGCTTGGATTCTGAGTGGCAGCCAAATGAGCTTATTGCCATTAAAAATGTGCTCATGTTCCAAAAAAATGAGACCTCACAAGAAGCCCAAAAATTTAAAAGTAGTTCCCAAATCCAGCTTCAACCCACTCAATGGTTACGAATTCGCAGCCGCCTATTCACTCACTACAACTACCGTAACCAATCCCAACTGAACAAACCAAACAGCATTGTAGCACTTAATATCAAAGATCAAACTACTCACTCGTTTGGCACCCTCTTTTATCATGAGCTTCGAATCCACGAGGCTGTAAAAAAAACTCATTCCTTGACCATAGACATGCGTTGGACTCAATTCAAGATCCTTGACTACGATGCCCGCATCTACACCTACGAACAAGACCTTAGGTACGCTTTTCATATTCCCATGTGGCAGGGGCAGGGAAACCAGTGGTATATGCTAAGCACTCTTAGCATTGGCGAACATCTGAGTGTTCAATTTAGGTACAGCGTGCGAAACTACCCCAATACCCCAAGCATAGGTAGTGGGCTAAACCAAACTAGGGGACCGGTACAGCAAGTGATTAAAGCGCAGGTGTTGGTGAGATGGTGAAGGTTCAGCTTAACACCTTAATCATGAGCATCAATCAGAAGAAATCTATATTTTTAGTACTAAATAAATCATGATTTAAACCCTCTATGAAAGTAGAATTGGTACAAAAAGTTTTTGAGGGTATATTTGGGTAAATTACAGGTATGAATAATAAAGAAAAAGACACCTCATCTACGGAGCAGCGATTGCCACAAATACCGCAGGAGTACAAAATTGTACCTGCC
>CAKZLH010000358.1 GCA_937125285.1 uncultured Balneolaceae bacterium
ATAGATATTACTCATAGTTTTCATGACCCACCTCCTCGTGATGTACGCCCGGTTGAACGAGTACTCGATGAACTTTTAGAATTGGATGAACGTGAACTGCTACTTTTCACCGCCGATGAGGAACGGCTGGATGAACTACCACTTGAACGAACGGTGGTTGATCGACCATTAGAGCCACTACTTCCTGAACTTCTCACCGTTGATTTTGACCCGCCGCTACTTGACGAACCATTGGATCGAATAACACTGCTACCCGTACTTCTCCCGGTGCTTCTACTGGTACTTCTGCCGAGGGTTCGTTGGTCGATTACTCGAGATCTAGAAAGCGTAGAGCGCGAAGGGGTGTCCTCCCATCGAGTTCTATTTACTTGGGTAGATGACCGAGTGGTTCCATTTTTCCCCGCACTACTTGAACGGGTTAGTGATGTAACTCCAGAGGAGCTCAAACCATATCTTCTTGCACCATTTAAACGGTTTGAACTTTCTGTGGTTGAAGAATTGGTCACATAAACGACGTTATTATAAGGTGAGTATCCCCAGAAACTACCATAATAGCCATAGGGACTATAATATCCATAGCGATAGCTATTAAAGCCATAGTATCTGTTCCATGAACTATAGAATGGATCATAGTACCCCCAGCTAAATCCACCATAGTAGCCACTCCAAGCCCAATAAGTAGCAGGACTCCATGGACTGTAGTACCCATAGTGGTCTCCCCACCATCCAACATTAAATCGCCACCATCGTTTCGCATACCAAGAGCTCCAGAAATCATCATCATACCAACCATCTCTGTAGCCTTTACGGTAACCTCGATCGTAACCACGGTCATAGCCTTTGTCATAGCCCCAATAGTAGCTACCATCATCTATGAAATCCCCATAGTCGGTGGTTGATAAGGACTCAACATAGTGTTCATCGTACCAACGCTCCGTATCGTAATCTTTGTAATAAATACCCATGGAAACAGATTCATCTAGACTAACTGATTGATCAGATTGCTGGCCAAGCACACTTCTAGTCCCCGTTACTTCGGAAAGCTTTTGGTTTGAGTAATTAGGATTTGGGGTCTGTGTAGTTTCAGACCAATTGTATCCTTTTTGCGACTGTTCATCATCATCCCATGAATAATAAGTAGATGCACCAGAAGTCGTTGGTTGATCCCACTCATACGCTAAATTCATTTGGGTATAGC
>CAKZLH010000359.1 GCA_937125285.1 uncultured Balneolaceae bacterium
CCAACCCAATGCTCCCATCAAAACTCATATTTGATATCCATAGCTACATGCCAGGCTCAGCCATGCATGGGGTGTACCTGGATAATGGGGAGTTATTCGTGTTTAGTTCCGAAATATGCTGTGATATACCTCCGAAAGAACAATGGAGACGGATTGTTCAACCCGAAGAGGCCGATTGGGAAAGGTTTTATCAGGCCTTATGCGACATTCAGGTGAAAAAGTGGGACAAGCAATACGTGAATCATCGGATTATTGATGGGGGAGGGTGGAGCTTGAAGATTCGGTTCCGAGACATCTACCGGTCCACCGAGGGAATGAATGCCTATCCAGAGCCCATGGTCATGGGTGGGCAAGAGGTGGATCCATTTGATCTACTGTATGATGCGGTGGATCAGTTAACCGGTGGGGAGTTGAGCGCCTCAAGAAACAGTAGATTTGGAGATTAATTAGCTATGGGTGATGTATATAAATTCGGGTAATCTTGAGGATTATGTTTCAGCTGAAAGGTTTGGCAAATAGGCAAAGGCGCCTTTTCGTATATAATTGTTTGGGCGCTTTTGTTTATTTGCTGATAGTACCTGCCTTTATTTAATCAACGAACGTTTCTCGGATAACATTTTTACATTCTTCTATCTCCTTATCCGAGAGGGAACCAAACTTATTTACAACCCGCACTTTATCTATTGTTCTTATTTGATCAATTACAACCCAACCGGTTTTATTATTGTGTTTGATTTTAATCCTTGTTGGGTACTTGCGACTTTTCGTTGTCATAGGAGCAATTGTCACGGTACGCAGATTTTCATTCATTTCGTTTGGAGAAATAATAACACAAGGGCGGGTTTTCTTAATCTCACTTCCAATAGTGGGATCAAGGTTGACCAAGACAATTTCATATTGATTTAGTTCCATTCATCAAAGTTTTCGTCATCAAACACGTCATTGAAGAGAAGTTGGTCTTCACCTTCATCGTGCATTTTCTTGAACGCTTTATCCCATCCTTTTCTCGGTTCAGATATTGGGCGTAAAATGATCTGTCCTTTTTCAAGGATCAACTCTACTTTATTGGTAATGTGGTACCTTTCAAGTATCGTTTTGGGTAGCCGAAAACCTTTCGAGTTTCCTATTTGAATGATTGATATTTCCATGACCATATTATTTATGTAATTACAAAGTTATTACATTTAAACGATTTTTCCAAGTTTGGTTACAGTTTGTTAGCAGTCTGGTCTTCCTCTTTCGTCATTCGTTCAACCAATTAAATACGTTTTAGAAATAATTGCCCGTCACTATGCCACTTTATGGCATACTTGGGAGGTAGATTGTTTATAAACAGTAGATTCGGAGATTAATTAGCTATGGGTGATGTATATAAATTCGGGTGTGAGCATTGTGGTTATAAGACCAAAGAA